>JAXHVK010000065.1:0-15021 GCA_034211135.1 Pseudomonadota bacterium | reverse complement strand
GGCTGTGCGGGTGCGCAGATAGGTGGTGAAATTGTCCGTGCCAAGCTGGCGCGTCTCCGCAGCCTGCCATCGGCCATGTGCTTCAGAAAGATCGCCTAGCCCGATATCGGCGATACCGGGCAGACCTTTGCCGATGATGATCGGCGCGCGATAGATGTGCAGCTCATTAATCAAATCGGCGGCAAGGAAACTTGCGGCTGTTCCTGCGCCTCCTTCGACATAAAGGTAATTCACGCCTTCGAGCTTGGCGATCTGTTCGGGCGTGTTGATGACCCGCGCTCCATCGGGCTGTACGCCTCGTGTCAGGACGATGCGCGTTGGACTGCGTTCTTCAATCCCGGGCAATCGCACATCCAGACGGGGGCGGTCGCTTCGCCATGTTCCACCACCAACGAGTATCGCGTCGTTTTTGGCCCGATGCGCATGGCAGTGGGCTCTGGCTAATGCGCCGGTAATCCACTGACTTGATCCGTCAGCCAAGGCAATGCAGCCATCCAATGACATGGCGAGTTTTAGCGTGACATAGGGCCGCCCTAATGAAGCTTTCGTCAGATAACCCTTCAGGCTCTTGGCGGAGGCTGCATCTTCCAGCACATCGACCGCGATCCCTGCGTCTTCCAATCGTTCTATCCCCATGCCAGCAGTGCGTGGATCAGGATCGCGTTGACCGATCACGACACGGGCAGGGGCTGCTTTGCTGACCAGATCTGCGCATGCAGGGCCGCGGTCTGATCGGTGCGCACAGGGCTCAAGCGTGACGTAAAGTGTCGCTCCTCCTGCGGCCCCGTCTTGTAGCCCTTCAAGAGCGTGCGCTTCTGCGTGGGGTCTGCCGCCGGCTTGTGTCCAGCCGCGAGCGATTACTGCACCGTCTTTGACCAACATCGCGCCAACGCCCGGATTGGGGCGGGCAATGGGCCGTGCACGAGCGGCGAGCCGCGCGGTTGCGGCCATCCAGTCTGCATCTGTCGGTTGGGCGGAGCCTATGGTGTGCCGCCTTCGCCGGGCTGGTTCTGGCTGTCTGCAGAAGGTTCGTCAGTCGAAGCCTGCTCTGCTTGACGGCGGCGTTCCGCAAACCGTTCTGCTTGCGCGGCCTCTTCAGCGGCGCGGCGTGCGTCTGCCTCGGCTGCGATCTTCTCTACATCCATGCCGATACCTGCCCCCAGCGCCTTATAAATCTCGCGCTTGCGCTCTGCCAGTTCTTCCTCTGCCTCTTCGCGCATATCCTGCACTTCCTGATTGGCTTCGTTCGACGCGATGATTTCGGCGTCAGTTCGGCCATCCTCGAGAGTGGTAATATACGTGATGCGGGGGCGCTCAGGGGCCTTGTAGTACTTCTCTGTCGACAGCCAGTAGAAGATAACCATCAGCGGCAGAGCCGATACCAGAAGGATCGGCCAGCGATACGGGTTCGGCTTGCGGAATTCGTGCCAGAAATCGACGATCCCGGTCTTCGGATTGAGGCGCGATACTAGAGACATGATCGCGAATATAGGGTCTGGCGCGCCTCAGCGCCAGAGGTTGTGCGCTGGCGAATGATCAAGCGGGTCGGTTCAGGGATACTCGACGGTGATGGGAACCCGCCCGCGAAGCTTTCCGCTGGCTTCGGTATCGGCAGTCACAATCAGCGTGCCAGAGAACTGGAAGGTAAGTTGCCCGTTCGCGTCGAGAGTAGGAAGCGCGGGCAGGTCGGTCACAAATTCGGCCATCTTGGCCTGTCCACCCGTCGCATCGCGCATGCTGACTTCATTCGGCAGACTGATCCGAAGTGCTTCGAACGGGGCACCGGTTACAGTAGCACGGCCCGTAATCGGGACACCTCCCAGATCATCGATATCGCCCAGCACTTGCCGCTCACCTGTATCCAGATCCAGCAGCACGCGGCCTTCGCCCTGCCGCAGGACGACAACGCGGCCAAAATCTATGTCACTGTCGATTGTCACACTCAGCGTCTGGCAGTTGCGTCGGCCAAGATTTTTCGGCTTTTGATTGCCTTTCCCGCGACAGCCGGGCGGCAGATCGCAATTGTCGCATTGGCCTTGCGCCCGCAATCCGTTGGCAACGGGCAGGCTAAGGCTCGCAAGCGCGATCCCCAGGGCAAATGCTCTAAACATGACTGCTTTTTAACCGGACAGGGTTAATGGTTTCCTACACGGCAGTTTTGTTACCCTCAGCCAAAGGCGGTGTAGAGGGTGCGGCCATGCGTTTTGAGCCATTTGTCCGCCTCTCCCACGTCGCCTTCGAATATCCTGTCGAGCAGGGAATAGAAGGCGGGGGAATGATCGAAATGCACAAGATGTGCGACTTCATGCGCGACGACCGAGCGCCGGACATGGTCAGGCGCCTGCACCAATCGCCAGTTCAGCCGGATACGCTTTTTATCCGAACAGCTGCCCCAGCGTTTTTGCGCCCGGCTGAGTGCGACAGGCACGGGGTCAAGCTCAGCGGCGGTGACGTAATCGGCAAGGTCCCTTTCGAAGAGAGCAAGGGCCTGCTTCTCCAGCCACCGTCGCAGCCGCGTCTCCAAACCTGAGATCGGGCCGCCGATCCTCACCGCCGTTCCATCGAGAACAGGGCCTCTTGGTGCGCTCTCGTCCCACTCGATTGTTAACGGGGAACCGCGGAAGAGCACGTCTCCGCCCGCAACTGGTCCCGCGCGTTGAGGAATTCTGGCGCGCTGTTGCGCCAGCCAATCACTGCGAGCGTGGGCAAAGGCGATGGCTTCGTTCGCATTGGCCCATTTGGGCAAGGTAATGCGAACCTCGGAACCATCGGGAGCGAGGCGCAGGGTCAGCCGTTTCGCAGTCTTGTGTCGACGCAGGACAATAGGAAGGATTGCGTCGTCCAGTTTGATTTCAGGTTCAATTGCTGCGCGTTGGAGCCAGTCAATCAAGCCGCTTCTCCCCCTGTATCCATTTCAGGAGCGGCGAGATTGTCCAGCCTTGGCGGGGCCCATTCGACAATGTGATGTTCGAGCGGGCCCGCTTCCGTTTCGCTAACCACCCGGCCGGCAACCGATACACCGACGCGGTGGACAGCGCCCCGATCTCCGCAAATCAGGTAATGCCATGCAGGCAGCGGACGCCCCTCAGCTCTCAGGCGGTAGGCGCAGGTGGTCGGCAGCCAGGGAACATCGTCAATAATGCTGAGCGTCAGGCGGAGACAATCAGGCACAAACGCCTTGCGATTGCGATAATCGCTGCACTGGGCGGTCGCCGTATCCAGCAATTTGCAAGCCACGTTCGTCTGTTCGATTTCGCCGGTGTCCGCGTCCTCGATCTTGTGAGTGCAGCACCGTCCGCACCCGTCGCAAAGAGCCTCCCATTCGGACCGGTTCAGCTCTCCAATCGGAAGCTGCCAGAAAGTGTCCCTCAATTCGCCCATTTCTCGATTTCGTCTGCGACCGCATTCGCGCCCATATCAACCGGTAGCATGGCAAGCGGTTTGCCTTCGGGATCAAAGAAATAAACGATGTTGGTGTGATCGACGAGATAGCCCCCTTCGTCGGTTTCTTCGCCCTTATTGTAATACACAGCGAAATTGTCTGCTGCTGCCTTCACAGCCTCTGGCGAGCCGGTGAGACCGATCAGATCGTCCGAAAACGCAGATGCAAACTGGCCAACCACGTCTTGGGTGTCACGCTCGGGGTCAATCGTGATGAAGACAGGCTGGATTTTGGCCGCCAGTTCCGCATCGCGTTTCTCCAGCACTTTCAATCCCTGGATCGTGCGCTGCATGTCAGTCGGGCAGATGTCCGGGCAGAAGGCATAACCGAAGTAGACGATCGCATACTTGCCTCTAAAATCCTCCCATTTCACCGTCTTTCCGCTGGATGATACCAGTTCGAAAGGCCCGCCAATGTCTGCCCCGGCAAGGGGGGGCTGCGCGGGCGGCTGTTGCGTACAGGCCGGTAGGGCGAGGGCACTCGCGGCCAAAAGGAGTCCGGATATCGAGGCCAGAAAACGACGAGGCTTTGCGATGGTATTCATGCTCTGCTAACTGACGGGCGAGCAAGGACTCACCCGGGTGCTCCTTCAGAAAGATATGTGACAGGAAATGCGAAAGGATCAAAGCGTGTCAGGCTTCGTTTTGCGCAAATTAGGTATGGCAGGCGCAATTGCCAGTGCGGTTTTCGTGACGGGTCTTGCGCCCGTCGGGACTGCACCCGTCTCAGCACAGCTTTATTCCGAAGGCTATGAATTCCTGAAAGCAGTGGATGATCGAGACGGTGACACCGTCACCCAAATGCTGAACCAGCCGGGCACGCAGGTCGTCAATACACGTGATATCACCACCGGCGATACCGGTCTGCACATCGTGACAAAGCGCCGCGATAAGCTGTGGATCCGATTCCTGATCCAGCGCGGTGCCAATCCGAATATTCGCAACAATGCGGGTGCCTATCCGATCCAGCTTGCGACAACACTGGGATTTGTCGACGGCGTGGAAGAGCTGATCAAGGGCGGCGCTCAGGTCAATGTTTCTGATAGCCAAGGCGAAACGCCGCTTATTTCCGCTGTGCACCAGCGCAATATCGCCCTGATCGCGCGATTGCTGAAAGAAGGCGCGGATCCGGACCGCAACGATAACTCGGGTCGGTCGGCGCGGGATTACGCTGCACTGATGAAATCGAACACGCAGATCATGGATGAATTCGCTGCCGCTGATGCCGAGCGCGAGAAAAAGGGAACCCCGAAGCAGTACGGGCCTTCTTTCTAGTATGACCCAGGCACACGACTTTTCCGACATGACCCTTGATGAGCTGCGCATTGCGCTGGCTCCCGATATCGCTGCTTCGGCGATTTTTGACGGGTGGAACGAAACCGCATTGGAAGCGGCCGCTGAAATGGCCGGTGCCGATGTGGACGTGGCCAAGCTGGCATTTCCTGCCAAGCCCTTCAATGGCCGCGCAATGGATATGATCGAAGCGTGGATCACGTCGGTGGATGTCGCCATGGAAAAGGAGTGGCCCGCCGAACGCCTCGCAGAGCTGAAGATCAGGGACCGGATCAAGGAACTGGTCACTTTCCGGCTGAAGGCGGTCGAGGACATTGATGAAGCGTTGCGCCGGGCTATGTCGATCATGGCTATGCCGCAAAACGCACCGCGATCGCTGCAAATCGGGTGGCGATCAGCGGATATCATGTGGCGTCTCGCCGGAGACACCTCTACCGACTACAACCACTACACCAAACGCACCATTCTTGCGGGGATTTACTCGGCGACGCTTGCCTATTTCATCAACGATGACAGCGACGGCAAAGAGAAGACCTACGCCTTTCTCGATCGCCGTATCGAAGGTGTCATGAAGTTCGAAAAGGCCAAGGCAAAGCTGACCGGCGGCGATGTGGAATTGCCCAGTCTCACGCGTTTTCTGGGCCGCTTGCGGTATCCGAGCCGGTAATCATTCACTTCGGAAGTGGATAACGGGCCGTGCGTGTCGCGCGATGCTGTCGTGTGCCCTATTACCGTTCGAGAGAATCGCGTCCGGTGGGGCGTGTATCATGATTTGACGGGAAGGATATTTCGATGGCGGGTTCGCTCAACAAGGTCATGCTGATCGGCAATCTGGGGGCAGACCCGGAGGTCCGCAGCTTCCAGAACGGAGGGCGCGTGGCCAATCTGCGTATTGCGACGAGCGAAACGTGGAAAGACCGCAACACTGGCGACCGTCAGGAACGGACCGAATGGCACACCGTCGCCATTTTCTCCGAAGGCCTGGTCAATGTTTGCGAAAATTACCTCAAGAAAGGCTCTAAAGTCTTTGTCGAAGGCAAGTTGCAGACCCGCAAATGGCAGGATCAGAACGGGCAGGATCGCTACTCAACCGAAGTCGTCTTGCGCGGCTACGATGGCACGCTGACAATGCTCGATGGCCGCGGTGAAGGCGGCGGCGGCGGTGGCGGCTACGGCGGTGGCCAGCGCTCCGGAGGAGGCGGCGGCTACGGTGGTGGTGGCGCTGGCGGCGGCGGCGGCCAAAGTGGCGGCTGGAACCAGGGCGGTGGCGGATCAGGCGGAAATTCCGGCGGCGGCGGATACGACGACCTTGATGACGACATCCCGTTCTAAGTCATCGCAGAATGACTCATCCGCATGGGTTATGAAAATGCACAAAGCCCCGCACTCATACTGCGGAGCTTTTTTGTGCTTGGCTTCTAATGCTCGGCTGAGACCCCACTAGCCTACAAACATACACCAATCGTAAGGACGGTAATCGGTATAGAGGCGGACAAATATGACCCCTCATTACCCATGGCTTACCGACTGGCTGCCTATTTTGACGTTCCGGTTGAGGCTCTGTTCTTCAATCCGTGGAAACAGGAATGAAGATCAGTCCTTTTTTAGCCCTCTAAGCATATCGGCGAGCGGCCCGTCCTGCTGACCTTCTTCAACGATGCCGGCATCCTTGCGCACAGCGTTGGCATTCGGGCCTTCGGCGTAGGGATCGATTGCTAGGCCTAGCGTCTGGGCCACTGCTTCGCCAAGGTCAAAGGCATCGCCTGAATATTCGATTTCGTCGCAATCATCAGCGGTGAGCTCGAAATCGACGTCTTCATCCTCGCTTTGTGCGAGCTCGGCGGTTCCTTCCTCGATGAAGCGCAGGATGATGTCTTCTTCGATAGTGACAGCGAAGCTTTCACCGGAAACCGCGCACTCCTGAATGATCTGCGCGCTTAACTTTCCTTCTGCACGCACACCTTTCTTGCACTGGTCCAGCTCGATCTTCGCCGTCAGAGCCTCGATGGACACGATGCCGAACCTTTCGGCCAGCGCCACGCGTTCCTGTTTGTCAGCTTCGACTTGCACCGCATTTGCAGGCAGCATTCGCGCCTTGACCATTCTGGTCAGTTCGCTTTCCCAATTTTCTGATCCCACCATTTCATTCACCAGATCCCGTTGGCTTTTATGATTTCTTTGTCGCTACGCCGAGCCAGCCTTTCCGACAGCGCAAGCAGCTTGTCAGCGACACCAGCGGCGCTTTCCATCTCGTCTGCATCTTCGGAAAAGGTCACGTTACGCGAAACGGCACCAACAAGGCGTTCACGGTCCTTTTCGATCAAGGCACCGCGATATGCGCCGAGCCTGCCACCCAGAACACTCATCAGTTTGCCGATCCGCTTGCCCACCACAACATCGTTTACGCCGAATTCGCGCAATTGTCCGTCCATATCCTCAACAAACAGCTCAGCCAGTAACGCGCTTTCTGCGCGCATTTCACTGGCTTCGATACGCACCATCACCGTGCAAAGTATTGCGGTGATGAGATCAAACCGCCCGGCAACCGTATCAGCAACGTTGCAGTCCGCATAATATGACGGCTCGCGCGCGAGTTCGACGACCCGATGCCACAGCGGACGGATCGCTTCGCGGGGGTCAGGCTCTGTGCCCAAAAGGCGGGATAGGAATGACATATTTTTGGCGACTTCTTTCGTTTCGAAGCAAAGGTACGCAGCCTTGGCTTTCAAAGTTGCAAACCAATCATCGCTCTTGCCGTTCCAGACGATGCAATTGTGCGATCGCGCCATCGCTTATCATTCAGCCAGAATTCAAGCGCGAAATCTCATGGCGCCCAACATAATCTGGAATTGAGAACGCACGGTTTCCAGTAGAGCTGACATTGCAAGCCTCTCGGCTTCGCCCTAAGGCTTGCAGGATATGGATTTGAGCGCCCTAAATCGCTCCCGCAAAATTGGGGGTGAAGGCGTCTGGACTGACGGGAATTGAACATTCGTATGAGCAATCTGGCTTCCAAAACGACTAATGGCAGCACCGCAACGAGTCGGATGGCGAAAATCACCATTCTGGGAGTCGCCCTGTTTGCGCTGGGGGCTTGTTCGTCGATCCGCGAATCGCGCGGCTACGTGACGGACAACGTGCTGCTCAACTCCGTACAGCCGGGTATTGATAACAAGCGTTCGGTTGAGGGCACTTTGGGTCGTCCCACCTTTGCCAGCCAGTATGGCGAGCCGACTTGGTACTATGTCTCAAGCATTACGGGCCGCCGCCCCTTTGTTCGTCCCCGCATCCGCACTCATGGTGTGCTCGCGGTCAAGTTTGACGAACAGGGTAATGTCGCCTCCGTTGAACGCTCGGGCGTTGATAAAGTCGTGTATCTGCGGCCCGACGGCGACAAGACGCCTACGCTTGGTCGTGAGCGCGGCTTCCTCGAAGACCTGTTTGGTAATATCGGTCAGGTGGGTGCTGCCGGGGCTGGTCCAGGCCCTCAATAAAGGCCACTTTTTCCGGCAATACCTCCAATATTCTTGATCCGTGAACGTGCGCGCCCATATCGCGTGGCATGAGTAACGATCAGGCGAGCCACGGCCTTACCCAGTGGCACGGCACCACCATCGTCGGCGTGAAGCGCGCAGGCAAAACCGTCATTGCGGGTGACGGTCAGGTTTCGATGGGCAACACCGTGATGAAGCCGAACGCGCGTAAAGTCCGCCGGATTGGTGCGGATGGAAAGGTTGTGGCCGGTTTTGCAGGTGCCACTGCCGATGCTTTCACCCTATTCGAAAGGCTTGAAGCCAAGTTGGAGCAGTATTCCGGTCAGTTACTGCGTGCCGCGGTGGAACTGGCTAAGGCTTGGCGGACGGACAAATACCTGCGCAATCTCGAAGCGCTGATGATCGTCGCGGATGAAGAAACGCTTTTGGTCCTGACCGGTAACGGTGACGTGCTTGAGCCGGAGGCGGGCATTGCGGCGATCGGGTCAGGCGGCAATTACGCCCTGGCTGCGGCGCGGGCCCTTTCCGACTATGAAGATGATGCGGAACAGATCGCGCGCAAGGCGATGGCTGTTGCCGCCGATATCTGCGTCTTCACCAATGGTGAAGTGACGCTTGAAACTGTTTGATATTCTCGAAAGATACCATGGATAATCTTACCCCAAAGGCGATTGTCGCCGCTCTGGATGATCACATTATCGGGCAAAAAGACGCCAAGCGCGCCGTTGCGGTGGCGTTGCGAAATCGTTGGCGTCGCCAGCGTTTGAGCGCGGATCTGCGCGATGAGGTCACGCCGAAAAACATCCTCATGATCGGGCCGACCGGCTGCGGTAAAACCGAAATCAGCCGCCGTCTGGCCAAACTGGCGGAGGCGCCTTTCGTTAAGGTCGAAGCGACCAAGTTTACCGAAGTCGGATATGTCGGGCGCGATGTTGAACAGATTGCCCGCGACCTTGTTGAGGAAGCGATCCGGCTCGAAAAAGAACGCCGCCGCGAAAGCGTGCGCGAGGCCGCATCCGAAGCTGCGATGGAGCGATTGCTGGATGCGCTTGTCGGTCAGAACGCCAGTGAGGCTACCCGTGAGAGCTTCCGCGCACGGATCGTCGATAATTCGATGAATGAGACAGAGGTCGAAATCGAAGTTGCTGAAGCCTCCAACATGCCCTTCGACATGGGCAATATGGGCGGCAACATGCAGATGATCGACCTCAGCGACATGATGGGCAAGGCGTTCGGCAAAAAGCCGACCAAGCGTCAGAAGCTGCGTGTGCCTGATGCATGGGACAGGCTTGTCGATGAGGAAGCTGACAAGCGCCTGGATGATGATGACGTAACCCAGACTGCGCTTCGCAATGCGGAGACAAACGGAATCGTGTTCCTCGACGAAATCGACAAGATCGCCATTTCCGATGTGCGCGGTGGAAGTGTCAGCCGCGAAGGTGTGCAACGCGATCTGCTGCCTTTGATTGAGGGCACGACGGTTGCGACCAAATACGGTCCGATGAAGACCGATCACGTGCTTTTCATCGCAAGTGGTGCCTTCCATGTAGCCAAGCCTTCGGACATGCTGCCTGAACTTCAGGGCCGCTTGCCGATCCGTGTCGAACTGCGCGCGCTTACTGAAGAGGATTTCGTCCGCATCCTTAGCGAAACCCGCGCAAACCTTGTCGCCCAGTACAAAGCGCTGATCGGTACCGAGAAGGTTGAACTGGATATCACCGAAGATGCCATCACCGAAATCGCGCGTATTGCGGCGCAAGTGAACGAAAGTGTCGAGAATATCGGCGCGCGGCGTTTGCAGACGGTAATGGAGAAGCTGCTGGAAGAAATCAGCTTCGAAGCGGAAGACTACGAAGGTCAGACTGTTCTGATTGATGCGGGCTACGTTCGCGATCGGCTGGATGGCCTTGCCGGCAATTCCGACCTGTCGAAATACATCCTGTAATGAGCACCACTCCGGTCAGCGACACTCTTGCAATGGTGGCAGGCATGAAGCCTGTCCTGCGTGATGGTCGCTACCGGTTTGTGAGCCATGGGCCGGATGAAGACTTTATCGATCTGCTTCACCGCACATTCGCAACGGTGCGTGAAGACGAGGGCATGAGCCTGATAATACGGGCGCGGCGCGATGATCCGGGGCCTTTTTTCGCCTGTATCACCTTGCAAGT
Source organism: Pseudomonadota bacterium (assembly GCA_034211135.1). GTDB lineage: Bacteria > Pseudomonadota > Alphaproteobacteria > Sphingomonadales > Sphingomonadaceae > Erythrobacter. The sequence goes on along the minus strand of JAXHVK010000065.1, from coordinate 4,625 downwards.
GAACTCTGCGCTTGAAGGAGTTGGGCTTACTGCTGCTGTTTCAGGCAAGCTCGCCGACGCGCAGATCGCGTGCAATGTGATTGCAGGTTTTCACCATGATCATCTGTTTGTTCCGTGGGCCAGCCGGGAAGAAGCGCTTCGCTTGCTGGTCGAACTGAGCGAGGCTGCGGCTCGATAGTGGCTGGCATTCTGTCGGTGTTGTAACAATCAGGTCTTGAGATGCGCTTCCAGGCGCGCTTTAACTCTGTTTGCAGAATGCAAACGGGGAAATCTTGATCATGTTGCGTACACTTCTAATGGCTGGTGCTGCTGCTGCCGCCTTTTCGACTTCGGTTCCTGCTCTCGCAGAGACGCATTCCGAAGGCACCGCGCAATCCGCGCCTACGATCAAGGCTCCGAAAATCGAATACACGATGTGGAAGCTGGACAATGGCCTAACCGTCATTGCTCTGCCGGATAACTCCACCGCCAACGTTACGACTTCGCTGTGGTATTCGGTCGGCTCCAAACATGACCCCGAAGGGCGCTCCGGCTTCAGCCACCTTTTCGAGCATATTCTCAGCCGCAAGACTGTGAACATGCCTTACAACATGATCAACCGGCTGACAGAGGATGTGGGCGGGCAGCGCAATGCATCGAACTGGATCGACCGGACCAATTATTACGAGACGGTTCCGGCGCAATATCTCGAAACGATGCTCTGGACGCATCGTGAGCGTATGGCGTTCCCGGTGGTAGATAACGAAGTGTTCGAAAAAGAACGCTCTGTCGTGAAAGAGGAATTGCGCCAGCGCGTACTTGCGCCGCCCTATGGTCGCTTGCAGCGGTTTGTACTGCCGGAAAATGCTTATGACGTATTGCCAATGCGTCGTCCGGGGATCGGGTCGATCGAAGATCTCGATTCTGCAACGCTCGATGATGCCCGGGCCTTCCATCAGGCCTATTATGGCCCGGACACCGCGACCCTTATCGTTGCGGGCAATTTCGAGATTGATACCCTCAAGTCACTTGTTGATCAGTATTTCGGTGACATCGATCCGCGCGAAAACCCGATCAGTCTGAAGCTGGATATTGAAGAGCCTGAGCGCACCGAAAGTCGTCATGTCGATGCGACGGCGCCCAATGCGCCTCTGCCGGTGATTGGCAATATCTGGAAAGGGCCCAAGACCACTGATCCCGATTCCGCCGCACTCGAAGTGCTTTCGGCGGTGCTTTCCTATGGTGAAAACAGCCGCCTGAATGATGCGCTGGTGCGTTCCGGTCAGGCCGTCAACGCTGCGCACTTCGCGCCGCTTTCGATGGATGGCGGGTATATCGCGAGCTATATAGTGCTCAGCCCCGTTACCGATCCCGAGCTTGCACGGGCCACCCTGGATGCGGAACTTGAGAAAGTGCGCACGCAGCCGATTTCCGTGGCGGAGCTGACAGAGGCCAAGAACGAGATTTTCTCCGGCGCGCTTTCTGGTCGCCAGACTGTGCGAGGTCGTGCTTTTGAACTGGGTGAAGCGCTTGTATCGACGGGGAATCCAGACGCAGCCGATATTCGACTGCAGCGTATTGCCGCAGTCACAGTCGAAGATGTTCAACGCGTTGCGGCCAAGTGGCTTGACCCCGAAACAGTTGTCACGATGAGCTATAAAGCAGGCGAGGATGATCCCTCGGCCTATGCCAACCCCTATCCGCGACCTGAATATGGCAGTGTCCCGCCTGCCACGGGAGAGCCGCGCAAGGTCCTGCCGGAGGGCGAGCGCATGGCGCCGCCGCCGCCTGCCGATGCGCCTGAAGTGGTTCGCTCCGACTTTGTGGAGAGCACGCTTACCAACGGTATTCCGTTGGTAAGCACGCAAACCAGCAATGTACCTATTTCCACAATCACGCTGGTAATGCCGGGCGGTGATGCGACGGACACGATGGCAACCGCCGGCCTTGCGACAATGACGGCTGATCTGGCCGACAATGGTACGACAAGCCGGACAGCCACGCAGATCGCAGCGCAGCTTGAATCACTGGGTGCAAGTGTTGGTATCGCCAGCGGCAGCGATGGCACCTATGCGAGTATCACCGCGCCCAATGTGAACCTTGAAGCGGCTAGTGAAATACTGGTCGATATCATCCAGAACGCCAATTATCCTGCGGAAGAGGTGGAGCGTGAACGAAAGCGCTTCCTCGACGGGTTCACTGCAACGATGAAGGATCCCGGCTCGATTGCGGGGCTGGTGGCGACGCGCGTCCTGTATGGCGATGCGCCCTATGGCCGGGTCGGCAATGCCACAAGTTACGCCGCCATAACGCGTGAACAACTGGTCGAACATCGCGAAACCTATTGGCATCCAGCCAATGCGAAGATGGTGATCAGCGGCGGTATCGCCCCTGACGAAGCAGCCAAGCTTGCTGAAAAGCTGTTTGGTGGCTGGACCTCTGACGCAGCGGCGCCAGCGATGGTAGCCAATCCGGCGGGTAACGGCACCACACCGCGCACGATCGTGATCGACATGCCTGATGCAGGACAGGCCGCAGTGGTCGCAGGCGTGCGGGCGCTCAAACGTTCGGATGAAGATTTCTATCCGCTATGGCTTGCCAATACGGTCTTGGGATCGGGCTCAAACGGCCGTTTGTTTGAAGAGGTCCGGACCAAGCGAGGCCTTTCCTATGGCGCATATTCGCGGCTGGGCCAGACCCTTGATACCGCCACAATGACTGCGCGTGCACAGACAAAGAATGAAACCGCAGACGAAGTCGCAGCGGTGTTCTTTGAGCAGTTCAAGCTTTTGAGCGATGACATGCTGGAAGAAGACGGGCTTCAGAAACGCCGCCTGTTTCTTTCCGGCGCGATTGCTCGCAGCCTTGAAACCAGTGGCGGGTTCAACGGGCAGATCGCCAATCGTATGCTGCGCGGCATTGCGCCGGGTGAGGCGTTCGAAGTGTCGGATCGCCTTTCAGAAGTGTCTTCGCAAGAGGCCGCTACAGCCGCTGCGAAATATCTGACAGCAGACCGCGCGTCCCTGATCATAGTAGGCGATGCGAAGCAGTTTCTCGAACCGCTCAAGGAATTGCGCGGTGATGTCGAGGTGATACTCGTCGATGAACTGGATCTCGCCTCGACCGATCTGCGTAAGGCACTCAAAGAGCAAAAGGGCGGCTAGGAGGCTTACTCGGCTGCCTGTACTTCCGGCTCTTCGGATTGCTCAGCCTGACGCATCCACATTTCGGCATACAGACCGCCCTGTTCCAGCAGGGCGGTGTGTGTGCCTTGTTCAACCAGTTTGCCTCCGTCGAGGACGAGGATACGATCCGCATCGGCAATCGTGGAAAGCCGGTGAGCGATAGCAATCGTCGTTCGACCACGCGCGAGCCGTTTGAGTGTGCCGAGAATCTCGCGCTCGGTCCGCGTGTCGAGCGCGCTTGTGGCCTCATCCAGCAGCAGGATCGGCGGGTTTTTCACCAGCGTGCGTGCGATGGCAACGCGCTGTTTCTCGCCGCCTGACAGCTTAAGACCGCGTTCGCCGACTGCGGTTTCGAAACGGTCGGGCAGGCGATCTATGAGAGGCATCAGCGCCGCGTCGCGGGCCGCCTGTTCGATGGTCGCCTCATCGGCTTCATGCGCACCATAGCCGATATTGTAGCCCAGCGTATCGTTGAAGAGCACGCTATCCTGCGGCACGATCCCGATTGCCGCGCGCAAGCTGTCCTGCTGCACCTTCGCGATATCCTGACCGTCGATCAGAATGCGCCCCGCTTTGGGATCGTAAAACCGGAAAAGCAGGCGGCCTAACGTGCTTTTACCGGCACCCGATGGCCCCACAATCGCGATGTTTTCCCCTGCAGCGACTTCAAAACTCAGACCGTTCAAGATGGTGCGCGAAGGTTCGTAGCCAAAAGAGACATCTTCGAATTTGATGGCCGGTTTTGAAACATTGAGGGCCGGCGCGCCGGGAATGTCCTCAACTTCGACTTCGGTGTCGATCAGGCGGAACATTTCCGCCATGTCGACGAGGCCCTGCCGGATCGTGCGATAGACCCAGCCCAACAGATCAAGGGGTCGGAAAAGCTGCATCAGAAACGTGTTGACTAACACCAGATCGCCAACGGTAAGCAGGCCGCGGCTCCAGCCCCAGACGGTGTATGCCATCGCGCCCGCCATAAGCAGGTTTGTAATCGCCGCCTGAGTAATGTTGAGGAGGGCGAGCGAGTTTTCCGATTTAATCGCCGCTTCGGCATAGGCGCGTGCGGCACCGGAATAACGGGCTTCCTCACGCGCTTCGGCACCGAAATATTTGACCGTTTCAAAATTCAGCAGCGAATCTACGGCGCGGTGCAGGGCCTGCCCGTCGAGATCATTCATTTCACGCCGTAGTTTCGTGCGCCATTCCGTGATCCAGCGGGTTGTTAGGATATAGGCGACCACAGTGAACCCGGTCGCCGTGACCAGCTCGATCCCGAATTTCACGTAAAAGATGATCCCCACCGCGATCAGCTCAATTGCAGTCGGCGCGATGTTGAAAAGGATGAAGTAAAGCATCATCCCGATGCTCTTCGTCCCGCGTTCAATCACCTTTGTGACTTCTCCCGTGCGGCGGGACAGGTGAAAGCGCAGTGAGAGGCGGTGCAGCCTGTGAAACACGTTT
>JAXHVK010000064.1:0-15678 GCA_034211135.1 Pseudomonadota bacterium | reverse complement strand
CTAGAAGGCACAACCCTCCACACACGACGATCATCGCTGTCCGCGACCCGGGATACATATCCACTTCGCTCCAACTGGTCTATCAGAGACCCGACAGAAGCTCGCCCCAGCTCCAATATCTCGGCTAACTCGGTTTGCGTAGGGTTAGAAAGCCGAAAAACATACAGCATCGCTCTCCATTGAGCCCGCGTGAGTTCCAAGGATGCCATATCCATATCAAATCGACGCCGAAGCACGCGCGTAACACGGCTTATCAGAAAAGCCAGCTCAACTCGCTCATCGCTCCAGAAATCATTGTCAGCGAATCTCAGAATTTTCTCTTGGGGCATTCCAACCAAACCCAGCCATGGTGTCAAAAGTTCACTCTGGCTTTGTTCAGCTCGAAATTCAACCGCTATATTCAAAGCAGGAAAAAAGTGCTGGCTAGATTAATCTAGCCAGCAAGTCTACCGAAACTGCGGAATGTAGGAGGAGGCCTTCCTGACGATGTGATACTTTCCTCACTTCGTCAGGGCGACTGGTTTGACATTCCACCGCTCAGACAAGCCGCAGGCACTCGTGCTACCGGCTGTTGCCAACCTTAATACACGAAATTTCCGCACGGGTCCATACTGTATGTAAGCAAACGGACTTTTGCCGACCCCTCATCGGCCTCCCGACAGCCCATTTGCTTGCATATGGTATGCATTCATACAATGTGACCTGATACCCATTTGGTTCCGCATTTGAATGGAGAGTCTGTCGCAACGGAGACAGACAATGCGCAAAAGCAAATTCACTAAGGAACAGATCATCGCGATCCTGGCTGAACAGGAACGAGGCATGGCAACCGCAGACGTGTGCCGGCGTCATGGTGTCAGCTCGGCCAACTTCTATATCTATGGACGGCTCTCCCGGTGCAAGCGATTTGAGTCCTGATCGAACCGGTATTGGATGCCAACATCTACTGGCAACGACCCGCAACGTGACGGCATCGCCTCGTGCCCAGACGCACATGCCCTTGCGCTTCTCCACCATCCGGACATGCTTCCGCCGGGCGGCATGGCGAAGGGCCTGGACGACCTTGAAGACGACCGAATTGCGCAGCGTGGCATCCGTCGCGTCAAGTCGGCGCTCGATCATCACCCGCTCAGCGAGATCCCGGGTTGTGAGTTCGCCATCGACCTCAAGATGGCGCACACAGATATCGGTGAACAGCCGGATCGACGCATTTATATGAGCCAGGTCTTGCTTCGCCTGCGCGATCTGAGCCTGGTACGCCGTGATCCGCCCGTGGATCTCGGCGCGCTTGTCCTTCACGCACACCTTGGGTGTGCCTGCGCCTCCCAAAGGGAGAGAATGCTTCTGAGCGCAGTTAAAAAAGCTAATGGCTGATCGAGCATCAAATGGTGGCGCGCCTCAGGTACGGCGATTATCGGAATGTCACCGCCCCCTAGCTCGCGGATGTAGTCAGCCGAGTCCCTGGTGAAGAGCTGACTCTTTCCGCCATGAACGATGATCTTGCGGCCCGGCGCATTCACGAGTCGATGGCCGATTGTGAGCCATTCGTCGGACTTATTGCTTCGTCGGAATACCTCGGGTGAGAACTTCCATGTCCAACCGTCTCCGTCGCGTCGCATTGAATGATACGCCATGTAATCTAGGAGGAACGGCTCGCCGACTGGCTGGGGCGGAGAAAGGACGTATCTTTTGCGCGCCTCTTCATAGCTCGCATAGAGCCGGTTGGGCTTGTCAGGATCACCTGATCCCGGGCTTGAGCGGCGATGGTTCCAGTATTGATCGAGGAGCTCGGCTCGCATGACCATCAGATCGCAAATCACGACGCCGGAGAAAGCATCGGGCGACAGGGTCACGGCTGTCAGCGCTGCGCCCGCGCCGAAACTGTGCGCGATGATGGTGGGTTTGTGGCCATCTGTAAACAGATCGAGTGCCTCGGCAATCTCACCAAACTCGCGCCCCCTAGCCGCGGGATCGGCTTGCCCGCGCATCTCCGTGTCGCCCATGCCGGCGAGATCGAACGCCACCACGTCGTAATCTTCTGCGAGAAACGGAGCGATGAAGGCAAAGCAACGGGCGTGGGAGAGAAAGCCATGTGTCATAAGCACTTTCGGCTTTTTCCGGTCGCCCCAGCGGAAGTAGTGCGTCCTGGCACCGTCGATCTCAACATAACCTTCTTCGCGCGGCACCTTGAGGGCCGACACAAACCATTCCGGCAGATGCGAACCATCGCCGGCCCAGACAGGGTCGATGTCGTCGGGAAAATCTCCAATCTTGGACAATACGTTCATTTCGTTAAGTGTTCCTTGCTAGTGGGTTTGTCGATCACGAAGCCGCGATACCCCTCGTTCGCTACATCTTCGCAGAGTGCGACATAGCCAGACACGCTTGGAAAATTGATCAGTTGACGCGTCTTGCCCGGGATGTTTGCGCCCATGTACCAAGAATCCGCTTCGGGAAAGAGCGTCATCGCGCCTGCTTGGGCAACCATTTCGGTCCAGCCCGTTTCAGCTGCCGGATCGGCTTCGAAAAGATCGACACCATTTTCCCGCATCCAGACCAGAAAGTCGCAGATCCAGTCACCCTGTATCTCTGCGCTGGTCGGGCCGTTTGAGAAACCCGACGGGCTGAGTGGCCCGTATGTGAACAGCATATTGGGAAAGCCAGACACCGCCATTCCCAGATAGGCGCGTACTCTGTCTTCCCACGCATGGGACAGTGATAGGCTGTTCGTCCCCCTGATGTTCATATCGATCAGCCCGCCGCGCCCGGCATCGAAGCCGGTGGCGAAAACGATGAGGTCGCATTCCATCTCGCCGTCTTTGGTCGTAATAGCGTGCGGTCCGATCCGGATGATCGGAGTTGCCTTGAGATCGACCAGCGCGACATTGTCTTGCGCGAAAATTTCGTAATATCCCTGTTCAAGCGAAGGCCGCTTCGTGCCGAATGGATGCGGCGGTTCGGATGGGGCGAGTTTCTCGGCCAGATTGGGATCGGCGATCCTTGCGCGAACCTTGTCGCGCCAGAAATCGTAGGCGTGCCGGTTGGCTTCGCGGTTGGTAAGCAAGTCAGCGAAGTTGTGATACCAGAACCTGAGGCCGCCCTGTTGCCACAGATCTTCAAAGTGCGCGGTGCGCGCTTTCTCGTCAACTTCGAGCGCCGATACGTCTAGCGATTGGCATTCGAATCCTCCGCTCGTCTGCTTGCGCGTTTCGAAGATCGCGGCATAGCCCTTCTTGTCCCGTTCCTGGTCTTCTGCCGAAAGCTTCTTCTGCTGCATAGGCAGCGCCAGGATTGGTGTTCTTTGAAAGAGGGTCAGCTTCGATGCGGATTTGGCAGCTTCTTGCGCGACCTGCACACCACTTGCACCGGTGCCGATCAAGGCAACCTTACGTCCGCTGAGATCGACACCCTGCTGCGGCCAGCGCGCCGTGTGAAACCATTGGCCTTCGAAATCCTCAAGGCCGGGAAAATTGGGGACATACGGCTTTGATGCGAAACCAAGAGCGGGCAACAGGAACCGTGTCGAAACAGTTTTGTCGCTGTCGAGTTGCAGACGCCATTGCTTCGTCTCCTTCTCATAGTGCGCGCCTTTGACCCCAGACCCCATGCGCATCATGGGCCAAAGGTCGAGCGTATCGCAAACATGCCGGAAATACGCTCTGAGCTCTTCCCAACCGGGAAATCGCTCGCTCCAGGCCCATGATTTCCACACTTCAGGTATAGAGTACTCGTAAAGCGGAACCTGTGAATCCACTCGTGCGCCTGGATAGCAATTCCAGTACCAGATGCCGCCGGGCTGGGCCGCAGCATCCACCAGCAACACGTTGAATCCAGCGTCACGCAACTTGTGGAGCAGGTATATCCCGCTGAAGCCGGCACCGACGATTACAACGTCGTAATCAGGAGACTCCCGATGGCTCACGGTGCGACCGTCAAACGTTCGGCGATTGCTTTCGCCGTTGCATAGTCGGCCTTGCCGTTGGATGCACGCAGGGGTTTTTCCGTCGGATGTATGGCCTTGGGCGTTTTGTATCCTGCCAGTTGATCGCGCACATGGTCCTTGACAGCTTGCTCGTCGAACGGGACGCCGTGGTTGAGGTGGACGACGGCCGTGACGGCCTGGCCCCATTTTTCATCCGTTACACCTACGACCAGCGCTTCACCGATGGCGGGATGGGTCTTGAGCACTTCCTCGACTTCTTCTGGGTATACCTTCTCGCCAGCAGTGTTGATGCATACGCTGCCGCGGCCTAGCAGGGTAAGGCTTTCATCGGCCTCTACCCGGCACCAGTCACCCGGAATCGAATAACGCACGCCATCGATTGTGCGGAATGTCTTGGCGGATTTTTCGGGATCTTTGTAATATCCCATGGGGATGGCCCCCTTGCGGGCGATAAAGCCAGGCACGCCGCTTCCTGGTTCGACTTTCTGATCGTTTTCGTCGAAGACATCGCAGAATTCGCCAATCCCGAATTTCGCGGTGTTCGTACCGCCCTGAGCAGTCGTGACGGAGAGGCCGAAGCCGAGCCCTTCGGAGGCGCCGAAACTATCCATCAGCACGATTTGGGGAATATGCTTGCATAGACCGGCCTTAATCTCCTTGCTCCACATCACGCCGGACGAGATTATGGAGACGAGGCTCCTGGTATCCCAGCGGCCCGGGTTTTCTTCGAGCGCGCGAAGCATTGGCTTAGCAAAGGCATCGCCCACAATTGCGATGCTTTCCACCTGGTGCTTTTCGACCGTTTCCCACAATTCTGAAGCTTCGAAGGAAGGGGCCGTCAGCGTGACGATCGCGCCGCCCGACATGAGCGCACCTATCGCGGTGATGAAGCCCGTCCCGTGCATGAGCGGGCAGGCGGAGAGAGTGCGCCTGCCGGGCCCCTCTTTCTCGATCAGCGCAACATTTTCTTCCAGCGTCTGCGGAACCGAGCCCAGTAACTTCTGCGCGTCCAGCTGGGCCTTGCGCATGTCGTCGTGCCGCCACATCACGCCTTTCGGCATCCCGGTCGTGCCGCCGGTATAGATGAAGAGCAAATCGTCGGGTGAGCGTTCGATGCCGAGTGCCGATCCGTCCCCTTTTTCCGCCAGCGTCTCATAGGGACTCGCAAAAGACGCGATTTCGGAAGGGTCGCCAATTTCGACGAAAGTGTGAACCTTCTCGAGCCTATCCTTGAGTTCGACGATGCATTCGCGAAACTCCGAACTGTAAACAATCACTTCGCTGTCAGAATCGTGGAAAATGTAGAAAACTTCTTCGGCGCGATAGCGGTAATTGATGTTCACATGAGTCAAGCGCCCCTTAAAACAAGCCGCCATCAGCTCGCCATATTCGGGTCGGTTGCGCATGTAGAAGGCCACCTTGGCACCATCGCACGCTCCGCGTTGACGCAATGCGCGCGCGATATTATTCGAACGCGCGGACATTTCGGGCCAAGTGACGATCCGGTCGCCGTGTATCAGCGCCGGAGCGTCCTGAGGCATGGCGGGCTCGACAGCGTCGAGAATGTCACCGAGGTTCCAGTCGATCATTTTCCTTCTCCCTGCCGGACGGGGCAGCCAGTCTCGGACGCCCCCTCAACGAGTGTGTTACGCGGCCTTGATCCAGCCTTGCAGTGCTGCCGCCTCGGCCCGCACCGTTTCGGGTCCGCCAAGCACCTGCCGGTCGAATCCAATGCGTTTGAACCAGTAGTGGAGACCGATCAGGTCCGTGAATCCCATCCCGCCATGCACTTCGGTGGAAGTGCGGGCGACAAAGCGATGGACTTCGCCGGTGTGTGATTTCGCGTGGCAGGCGACGAGCGATGCCTCTGTCGGAACTGCGTCAAAGGCGTGGGCGGCGTACCAGACGAGCGAACGGCACGGTTCATGCCGCGCGGCCATCTCGGCGCACATGTGCTTTACGGCCTGGAAACTGCCGATAAGGCGACCAAACTGTTCGCGCTGGCCAGCATAATCGACAGCCTTTTCGATCATGGCCTGACCTGCGCCAAGACTGTCGGCGGCGAGGATCACACGCCCCGCAGCGCGCAGCCGGCCCACTGCAGCTCCCCCATCATCAGCCAGTGGTTCCGCTTCGGCCCCGTCAAACCGCAACTCCCCGACGCTGCGGGTCCGATCGATGGTCGTCAGCGCGATAGCCTTCAGGCCCGACGCCTTGGCACCGACAAGGTGCAGCCTGCCGCCGGAATCGGCGACGATGAAGGCATCGGCTCCTTCGAAATCGAGTGCGAACAGGGCGGTGCCGTTGAGCTTCCCGGCAGCAAAGGAAACCCCCGCGCCGTCGCGCACCTCGATTGTCTCGGAAATCGCGACACCAATACGCGCCTCGCCGCTCACGATCTTTGGCAGCCAGTGGGCCTTTTGCTCCTTGCTGCCTGCCTCGCTCAGCGCGATAGGCGTCAGAACATGACTGGCGAGAAAAGGTACTGGCGCGACCGCATAGGCGAGCTGTTCCGCAACTATGGCAGCGTCGAGAAGGGTCATGCCGAGGCCGCCATGCTCTTCCGGTACCAGCATCCCGGGAATTCCCAGGTCCTGGACGGCGCGGAGCACCTTGTCGCTAAGCGGATTGTCACGCTCGGTACATTCGCGGACATGATCGAGCGGGCAGGTATCCGCAAGACACCGCGCAACGGCATCGCGCAGCATCTGCTGGTCCTGAGAAAGTCCGAAATCCATTAGGCTGATCCCTGTTTGTGACGCGGCATGTCTGCGGTTGCTTTCGCCGCATCCGAAATCTTCGCCAGCTTCGGTTCGCGCGGCATTTCGAGGCCACGTTCAGCGATGATGTTCTTCTGGATCTGGGCGGTGCCGCCGCCGATGATGAGACCGAGCTGGAACATATAGTTCCATTGCCACGCCCCCCCTTCCCGCTCACGCGGGCTGTGGTGATAGAGAATGCCCAGTTCGCCCATGGCGTCGATTGCCAGCGCGGATATCTGGTGAGCGAGTTCGCAGCTTTGCAACTTGACGATCAGTTTCGCCATGCCGCCCGGCTCACCCCTGAGGCTGTTCGAAAGGATCCGCATCCCATTGTATTTCATCGCCGCCACTTCGGCCTGCAGTGCCACCAGCCGGTCGCGCAGTACCGGATTGTCGATCGCGCGACCCTGGCCCAAACGCTCTTCCTGCATCAGCGCGATCAGTGCCTCCAGCCGGTTTTCAAGCGCGTCGGGATCGCCCAGCATTCCGCGCTCATGGCCAAGAGTTGCGTTCGCCACGAACCAGCCCTGGCCCCGCTGGCCGACGATCTGATGCATGGGGACCCGGACATCGGTAAAGAACACTTCGTTGAATTCGGCATGACCGGTCATCGTCTTCAAGGGGCGAACCTCGATGCCCGGCGTGTCCATCGAAAAGATCAGGTAGGAAATGCCGCCATGCTTGGGCGCGTCAGGTTCGGTCCTGACCAAGCAGAAGATCATGTCGGCCTGCTTGGCGGTGCTGGTCCAAATCTTCTGGCCATTGACAACAAATTCGTCGTTCTCGATGTGCGCGCTGGTCTTGAGATTGGCGAGGTCCGACCCGGCACCGGGTTCGGAATAGCCCTGGCACCAGACAACATCGCCTTTCAACGTGGGTTCGATCCAGCGCCGTTTCTGTTCCTCGGTGCCGAGTTCGAGCAGGGTCGGCACGAACATCGAGATTCCCTGATTGGAAAGTCCGCCCGGCACCCTGGCCCGCGCAAATTCCTCTGCGATGATGCGCGATTGGAGAATGTCCGGCTCCGCTCCATAGCCGCCATACGCCTGCGGGATCGTTCGAGCGGTATACCCATGCTCGATCAACAGCTTCTGCCATTCGACCGCCTTGGACGAAGGTCGGGCCGCCCGGTCAGAAGAAGGCGGAGCAAGATGGCTGTGCGCTTCGATAAAGGCCCGCACCTGCTTGCGGAAGACATCGTATTCGGGTCCATATTCGAGATCCATGGCGCTTCTAACTTTCACTCAGGCGGAAAACAGGAAGGCGGAAGTCCTCACCGATCAGTTCGAACTCCACGACCACCGGAAGGTCGAGCGCAAGACGCTCGTGATCGCAACCAACCAGCCGCGTGGCCATGCGCACCCCCTCTTCCAATTCAACCACCGCAGCCACGAAGGGGATGTCGGCGGCAAAAGCCGGGTGGAGGGCCTGGTGGGTTACGGTCCAGGAAAACAACGTGCCCCTGCCGCTGCTGCGTTCCCAGGAAAATTCCGGCGAGCCGCACTTTGCGCACATATAGCGCGGCAAGTGGCGGAAGCTGCCGCAATCGCCGCAGCGCTGGAAATAGAGATGGCCGTCCTGGCACCTCTTCCAGAATTCCTGCTCAACCGGGTCTTGTGGGCGCGGTCGCGGCTTGGGTGGCACAATCTGCGCGGAGGGCCGCATTTTGGGGGGCAGATCGCTTTCGCTGCTCATGCAAACCTCCTGAGAATGGCGATGCTGCCGTCGCCTAGGTCGCCCCAACCGGTCACGAGGCCGGTCTGGGCTCCCGGCACCTGGCGCTCGCCGCAGTCGTGACGAAGCTGACGCACTGCCTCGACCACGTGGTTGAGGCCCCAGACATGCGCCTCACTGAGCAAGCCGCCATGGGTGTTGATCGGAAAGCGGCCACCCAGCTCAATCTGGCCGTTGGCGACGAATTCGGCCTGTCCGCCTGGTTCGCAATACCCCATCGCTTCCAGTTGCAGCAAGACGACATAGGTAAAGCAATCGTAGATCTGCAGGAAATCCATGTCCTCGCGCTTGACGCCAGCCATATCGAAAGCGCGCGGGGCGGCATAGCTAAGGCCGATCTTGAAGGGATCGGGCCGCGACGGGATGTCGTCGGCGGGATAGGGGTGGCCTTCCGCGGCACCGGCGATGCTGACGGGCACATGGGGCATATCCCTGGCCCGATCCATTCGCGATATGACAACCGCGCAGGCCCCATCGGTTTCAAGGCAGCAATCGTAAAGGCGGAAGGGCTCGGATATCCAGCGCGCTGAATGATAGGTTTCCGCGTCGAGTGCGCGCCCATAGGTAAAGGCGCGCGGATTCAACTGCGCGTGACGACGGCAGGCCAGCGCGACGGCCGCCATCGCATCCGCACCCACGCCGTAAAGTTTCGAGTGGCGGGTCGCCAGCCAAGCATACATCTGCACCGGCAGGAACACACCATAGGGGATGTAATAGCCCTGGATGGTATTGGTCAGCGTGTTCATGTTCATCGCCCGAGTGGGCGGGGCACCCGGCTTGGACCTGAGGGCGGAATAGCCGTTCCAACCGAGCGTGACCAACACGTGATCGCAAAGCCCGCTGGCAATCGCCATCGCAGCGTTCTGCAGCGCCGTCGTCGGGCTGGCGCCACCCATGTGAACGGTGGCCGCATAACGCAGCACATCAATGCCGAGATTGGCGGCCATTTCCTCCGAGGTCGTATAAATCGGCGGCGGCACCATGCCGTCGATATCGGAAGGTTTCAGGCCGGCATCCGCGATGGCGCGGCGCGAGGCTTCCAGCATCATGTCCACTGCAGTCCGTTCGGTGCCCTTCACGAATACGGTTTCGCCCACACCCGTTATGGCGGCCTTGTCGGCAAAGGATAAGGTCTGTGAAGCGCTCATACCGCGTCCCCGTCTTGCCGGAATTCAGGAATAGAATCTGGCATCAGCCAGCGCCCTTTCGGCCCCGTCGACAAGATCGCGCATGACCTCTGCCGCTGGACGGATCGAATGGATCAGACCGATTCCCTGCCCCGCGAAGCCGGGCATGATATCCTTGCGCTGAGCCTTGATGCCCGAAGCCATGACCGGCCCTGAAATCATCGACTGGTAAGGCATGGGAAGCGGTTCCTTGCCCGCCGCAACCCAGGCATCGGCCCATTTGTTGCGGATCATGCGCGCGGGCTTGCCGGTCATCGAGCGGCTGACGATGGTATCTGCATCGCCGCTTTCGGTGATTGCTTCCTTCTGGAACCGTTCGATGCCGGCTTCTTCGGTTGCCAGGAACGCCGTGCCGACCCACGCGCCCACAGCGCCCAGTATCATCGCCGCAGCGACTCCGCGGCCATCGGAAATTCCACCCGCTCCGATCACCGGAACCCGGTCCCCCACCGCATCGACCACTTGCGGAATCAGCGAGAAGGTTCCGATCGGGGAGTTGTGTCCGCCGCCATCGTGACCTTGCGCAACAATCATGTCGATACCGGAATCGACCACCTGTTGGGCATGTTTGACCTTGCCGATCACCGCCATGACCTTGGTGCCATTCGAATGAAGGCGGTCCATCCACGGTCCGGGATTGCCGAGGCCGGCGGCATAGACTGGCACCTTTTCCTCGATTACAACTTCCATCTGCGCCTCGAAAAACTCCCGCGAGAACAGCTGCGGCCCGCCCTTGCCCATTTCCGGCGCGCCAGCCGCGCGCATGGCCATTGCGGCATCCACTTCGGGCAGATCCTCGCGTTCCATGAAATCGCGGGTGAACTGCTGGTATTCGCCAAGCAATGCCATCGGGTTTTCGGGCACGGCGCCGCTTTGCGGGGCCGAACCGCGCCTGACGGAGGCAGGCAGAAGGGTATCGACCCCAAACGGTTTGTCGGTCAGCTCGCGGGTCTGGCGGATCCAGCTACGCAACTGGTCCGGCGAGCAGGCCGCAGCGCCAAGAACGCCAAGCCCCCCCGCATTAGATACTGCAGCCGCGAGCGCGGGGATACTGGCCCCGCCCATCCCGGCCAGAAGGATCGGGTACTCGATCCCGAGAATTTCGCAAATGTGGCTCTTGAGTGCCATCGTGTTACCTTCTCCAAATTGCGCCATCCACGGGCGCCTGTTATTTTACGTCTGCCCCCACTTGACCTTCTGGGACACAAGCTCAGGGCGTCTTTCTGCGAGATAGGAGGCGGAGCCCGCCACGAGACGAGCCATCGACTGCCGCGCTCCTTCGGCATCGCCCTTGCGCACAGCTTCAAGGACGCGGCGCAAGAAGCGCAACTGGACCGCACGCTCTTGCGCCGAATACCCCAGCGAGAGCGAAAATTCGCGGGTAAGCATGTGCAACGCGGAAGTCAGAAGGCCGAAAAGCGGATTGCCGCTGGCCCAGCCGAGCATATCGTGAAAACGGCGATTCAGTTCCTCGAACTGGCTGCTGGCTTCGTTGCGCTCCAGCTCTTTGAGGCAATCGGCAAGTGCGCTCAGATCACCCGTGGTCGCGCGCTGGGCGGCATAGGCTGCAACATTCGGAGCTATGGCTTCGCGCAGTTCGAGCAGGCCCCTGAGGTCTGCTTCCATGAATTGCAGGATGAGAGAAAGATTATTCGCAAAATCACCGGTCTGCGGGCGGGCGACCACCGGGCCGCCACTACGGCCCAGTTGAAGATGGATTACGCCCTGAAGCTCAAGGAAGCGGAGCGCTTCGCGCAAAGTCGCTCGAGCGACATCGTATCGCGCAAGCATTTCGTCCTCGCGCGCCAACCTGTCGCCCGCAACATGCGCCCCGGCTTCGATATCGCGTACGATGTCATGCGCAAGCGTGAGCGCGCGCTTGGCTTTCCTGGAATCATCGACCTTCGGTTGCATCTCCGGGAATCGCTCCTCTGATAAATCCTTATAAGGGTTTATCGGCGGATATGTCTAGAGTTTTCCTAAACAGTTCACAGTTTGACCGAATCTTGCAATAATTCTTATAAGCTTTATTGACCACGGCCTGCAAATTCCCTAACTATCCGCAAACGAGGTGAGTCTGCTTGCTGGGTATGGAGGACAAGACATGAGCATCGACACGATGGAGCTGGATACTGCCGAAAAAATCGCGGCCATGCCGATCGACGAAATCGATGTCTCTCGGCCGAGCCTTTTTCAGCAGGACACGATCGGCCTGTTCTTCGACCGGCTGCGCAAGGAGGAGCCAGTCCATTACTGCCGTGAAAGCCATGTCGGACCCTTCTGGTCGATCACCAAATTCGACGACATCATGGCCGTCGATACCAACCACAAAGTCTTTTCATCGGAGGCAAAGCTCGGCGGTATCGCCATCCAGGACATGCATAGTGTGGAAGGTGCGCTCGAACTTGAAATGTTCATCGCCATGGATCCTCCAAAGCACGACCAGCAACGCAAGGCCGTCACCCCCGCTGTGGCACCGTCCAACTTGCTGTTGCTCGAACCGACAATCCGCGAACGAGCGTGTCAGATTCTCGATGATCTACCGATCGGCGAGGAATTTGATTGGGTTGACAAGGTCTCGATCGAATTGACCACGATGACCCTTGCCACCCTGTTCGATTTTCCGTGGGAAGAACGCCGCAAGCTCACCCGCTGGTCTGATGTCACAACCGCTGCTCCTGAAACCGGCATCGTCGCATCGTACGAAGCGAGGCGCGAAGAGCTCATCGAGTGCGCGATGTATTTCAAGGGCCTGTGGGATCAGCGCGTCAATGAGCCGCCGAGGAACGACCTGATTTCCATGATGGCGCATGCCCCGGCGACAAAGGATATGCCTTTCCTCGAATTTCTGGGTAACCTCCTGCTGCTGATCGTGGGCGGCAACGACACCACGCGCAATTCAATCAGCGGCGGTGTGCTCGCCCTCAATCAGAACCCCGACGAATATCGCAAACTGAATGACGACCCATCGTTGATCACCAGCATGGTGCCGGAAATCATCCGCTGGCAGACGCCGCTGACTCACATGCGCCGCACCGCGCTTCAGGAATGGGAGATCGGCGGCAAACAGATCAAGAAGGGCGACAAGGTCGTGATGTGGTACCTGTCGGGCAACCGCGACGACACGGTTATCGACCAGGCCGACCGGTTCATCATTGACCGCAAGAATCCGCGCCATCACCTGTCATTCGGCTATGGCATCCATCGCTGCATGGGCAACAGGCTGGCAGAACTGCAGTTGCGGATCATCTGGGAAGAGATTCACAAGCGCTTCGCCAAGGTCGAAGTGACCGGCCAACCCGAGCGCCTGTATTCAACCCTTGTGCGTGGGATCACCAAGCTGCCGGTGCGGCTGCACGCCCGCTGATTTACCAAAGCAGAAATACGGAGTTTATGATGGTCAAAGTGACGTTCGTATCCAGCGATGGAACGCGGCGGGAAGTCGAAATTGCTGAGGGCGAAACAGCGCGCGAAGCGGCGCTTTTCAACGGCGTGCCGGGCATCGACGGCGATTGCGGCGGGGCCTGCGCCTGTGCGACCTGTCATGTCCATGTCGACCCGACCTGGATCGACAAGGTGGGTCGTCTGAAGGAAGGCGAAGCGGAGGCCGAACTCCTGCAATTTGCAGAAGGGGCCAGCGAATACAGTCGCCTCGCCTGCCAGATACCCATGGAAGCTGCGATGGAAGGTTTGGTTTTGCACGTTCCTGCGCAGCAGTACTGACCAGCCAGAGCGCGGCCTTGTCGTCCGAGTGGGGTGCCACGAATTTGATTTTTGAACGGAGGTTTCCGTGCCAACACAACTAGAATCCGATGTCCAGACGAGCGAAGACGCGTTTCGCACCGAAGTGCGGCAATTCCTCGCCACCAATTTCCCTGACGAACTCAAGGGCACGGGCAATATGATGGCCGGGCTCGACGGTCCGACCGACGAGAACCCTGTCCAGAAGAAATGGCGAGAAGCCGTGGGCGGGCGTGGTTGGGGCACGCCAACCTGGCCCAAGGAATATGGCGGGGGCGGACTGACCAAAGGCCAGGCCAGGATCATCGAGCATGAGTTCGCCAAGGTCGGCGCCTACAATCCGATCGGCGGAATGGGTGTGATGATGTTCGGCCCGACCTTGCTCGAATACGGCGACGAAAGGCAGAAGCTGGAGCATATCCCGCCAATCTGCCGTGGCGAAATTCGCTGGTGCCAGGGCTACTCGGAGCCGAATGCCGGATCAGACCTCGCAAACCTGCAGACCTTCGCGGTCGACAAGGGCGATCACTACCTCATTAACGGCCAGAAGACCTGGACCAGCGGTGGCCAGTGGGCTGACAAGTGCTTTGCCATCGTCCGCACCGACCGGTCAGACAAACACAAAGGTATCAGCTTCATGCTGATCGACATGGACGCACCCGGCGTTGAAGTCCGCCCGATCACAATGATCAGCGGAACCAGCCCGTTCTGCGAGACCTTCTTCACCGATGTGAAGGTGCCGAAGGAAAATCTCGTGGGCAAGGAAGGCCAGGGCTGGACTATCGGCAAGCGCCTGCTTCAGCACGAGCGCACGAACATTTCGGGCGGAGGGCGCCTCGCCGGCATGATGGGCCAGAGCCTTGGCGATATCGCCAAGAAATACTGCGAAACCGGCGGTGATGGCGCGCTCGTCAACAAGGTCCTGCGCGACAAGATCGCCGATCTTGAAATCCGCTGGAACAGCTTCCTGCTCACCGCGCGTCGTGCGGTCGAGGAAAGCAAAGCGCAAGGCGGCGTTTCAGAGATCAGTTCGGTTCTGAAAAAGGTCGGCACCAAGTTGGCCCAGGACCGCAGCGAGTTGCTGATCGAAATCCGCGGCTTTCAGGGCCTCGGCTGGGAAGGCGACGAGTTTGGCAATGACGAACTTGAGGATGTGCGCGGCTGGCTCTTCGGCAAGGCAGCGACGATCTATGGCGGTTCGACCGAAGTCCAGAACAACATCATTGCCAAGCGGGTGCTTGGCATGCTCGACCACCAGTAAGCGAGGGTAGCAAGGACAATGGCAGTTCTCAGCGAAGAACAGGAAATGCTGCGCAACATGGCGCGCGACTGGGCGACCAAGGAAAGCCCGGTATCCGAGTTCCGCAAAGTCCGCGCAGCAGGCCAACCGCAGGCCTACAACGCTGACGCCTATGCCGCGATGGCCGAAATGGGCTGGGTCGGGATCATGATTCCCGAGGCCCATGGTGGATCAGATTTCGGTTTCTTGTCGGCCGGCCTCGTGATCGAGGAACTCGGCAAAACGCTGACCGCAAGTCCGCTGGTGGCCACAACCATCGCGGCGAGCGCAATCCTGCTCGGCGGAAGCGACGCGCAGAAGGCCAAATGGCTTCCCAGGCTCGCCAGCGGCGAAACCGTGGCAACGCTGGCTGTCGATGAAGGAGCGCATTGCGATCCCTCCGCAATCGAGACCAGCGTTTCGGGCGGCAAGCTGACCGGCAAAAAGGCATTCGTGCACGAGGCGCATGGCGCCAGCCTCTTCGTGGTCGCAGCCAAGGACGGCCTATACCTGGTCGAAAAGGGCGATGGCGTTTCACTGACCACGCGCAAGCTCACCGATCAGCGCAGCCACGCCGATATCCAATTCGCTGGCGCTGCCGCCGAGAAGCTCGAGGGCGGAGGCGACAGTCTGCTTGGCGACGTGCTCGACCGGGCGCGCGTGCTTTCCGCTGCCGAAATGCTCGGCATGGCGCAAGCTGTGTTCGACACGACCCTCGACTATCTGAAGCAGCGTGTGCAGTTCAATCAGGTGCTTGCTACTTTCCAGGCGCTGCAACATCGCATGGCGGATCTGTTCGCCGACCTCACGCAGATGCGCTCCGCGGTCGAGGCGGGTTTACAGGCAGTCGACAGCGGTTTCGGAGTCGCGCGTGCAGCGACCATCGCCAAGGCCGAGGCAAATCGCGTACTGCACGCGATCAGCAATCAGGGTATCCAGCTGCATGGCGGCATCGGGATGACCGACGAATTCAATGTCGGCTTCTACCTCAAGCGTGCTCGCGTGCTCGAGGCGAGTTGGGGGTCGTCAAGC
>JAXHVK010000063.1:0-15738 GCA_034211135.1 Pseudomonadota bacterium | reverse complement strand
CAATTTGCAGCTGGCCGGTTCGATTGTCATTCATTGCCCCGTGCGATTGCTGCACGGTCAGAACGATGCCGATGTCCCGTGGGAGACGAGCCTCAGACTGGCAGAGGCACTTGATACAGCCGACGTAAAGGTCACCCTTGTCAAAGACGGCGATCACCGCCTTTCGCGAGAGGCAGATATCAGCCTGCTGATGGCGCAGGTCGAAAGCTTTTATCCGGATACTCAATGACGCTTCTTCATGCCCTGATCCCTCTCGCCCTTCTGCAGGTCGGCCCCAATCCCGGCGGGCCAAACCCGCTGGGCACGCCCGAAGAGCTGCTCAACCGGCCAGAGCGGCCTGAAAGAAATCCCGATCCGCTTGGCCTATCAAGCCCTACGGCGGCATGGCTTGCGGAATGTCTGACGCAATTGGAAACTGATGCGGCGCGTGCGCATTCGAAGGCGCAGATCAGGCGGAACGAAACAAGCGGCGCGGATCGTGTGGTTGCGAACCATTGCCTGGGTCTTGCGGCAGCCGAGCTTGGCCTGTGGGACGATGCGAGGACGGCCTTTTCATCCGCGCGGGAGGAGACACCGGCTGATCAGTCGCGCGCCCGTGGCCGCTTCGCTGCGATGGCCGGTAATGCAGCCCTTGCCAGTGGTGACGCTGCCGGAGCGCTGATGTTGCTGAGGACGGCGCTGACGGACGCCGAGATGGCAGCCTCGGCAACCTTGCAAAATATTGCCACCCTCGACATGAGCCGTGCACTGGTTGCACTGGGCCGTCCTGAAGACGCCTTGGCACCGCTGGACCAGGCGACCTTACTGCTTCCGGAAGAGAGCGAGGGCTGGTTGCTGAAGGCCACATTGCTGCGCAGGCTTGACCGGCTTGAAGAGGCGCAGTCGGCAATCGAGCGCGCAGTCGATCTCGCTCCACAAGACGGTGCGATCGGGCTCGAGGCCGGCGTTATTGCTGTTCTTTCCGGTCGCGACGATGCCGCGCGGCAAAGCTGGCAGTCGGTTATCGACACGCAGCCGGAAAGCGCCGCGGCCGAGACGGCCAAGGGATATCTTGACCAATTGGGCCCTGAGACAGAAACTGCGGCCCAATGACTGAATTCTCCGTCCTTGATCTCGTCCCTGTCCGCGAAGGCGGCTCTCTTAAAGAGGCTTTCGACGCCAGCGCCGAATTGGCGCAGACGGCGGAGCGTTTGGGGGCGAAGCGGTTCTGGGTGGCTGAACATCATGCGATGACAGGTATTGCGGGCGGCGCGACTTCGGTTGTGCTCGCGCATATCGGCAACGCCACCAGCACAATCCGCATCGGCGCTGGCGGGATCATGCTACCGAATCACACGCCGTTCCAGATTGCAGAGCAGTTCGGGACGCTGGATGCGCTGTTCCCTGGGCGCATTGATTTGGGCCTTGGCCGCGCGCCGGGTGCCGGACCGGAGCTGCAGCGCGCGCTGCGCAAAAACCTGACACAGGCCAGCGAATACTTTCCGCAAGACGTGGTGGAATTGCGCGCCTTGCTGACAGGTGATGTCGATCTGCCGATTACCGCGACGCCCGGTCTTGGCGCGAATGTGCAGATGTGGATGCTAGGCTCCAGCCTGTTTGGCGCTCAGCTGGCGGCGAAACTTGGCATGCCATACGCGTTCGCCGCCCATTTCGCGCCGGACCATCTCGACGAAGCGCTGGAAGTGTACCGACGCGATTTCCAGCCATCCGAAACGCTGGCCAAACCCCATGTCATGGTCGCGATGAATGTCTTCGCCGCTGACACTCATGAAGAGGCAGAACTGATCGCATCAAGCCAGCAGCAGGCTTTCGTCGCGCTTCGCACGGGCAATCCGGGCAGACTACTCCCGCCGATAAAGAACTACACCAGCACGCTACCTGCCCCCGCACGGGCCATGCTGGCGCATAACGGACAGGCCGCCGCAATCGGCAGCCCCCTTGAGGGCGCACCACGATCGAAGGCTTTATCCAGCGAACCCGGGCAGACGAAATCCTGCTTTGCGGGTCAAGCTATGACCCTGCAGCGCGCATCCGCTCGCTTGAACTCACCTTCGATGCGATGAGCGCGCAGCTGGCAGCGTAAAAGTTAAGCATCCGTGCGTGATTATCCCGCTTGCGCCCATGGGGCGCTTGGCTGTATTCGGGACCGATTAGAACAATCGGGGATAATAAAATTCCACCCCCGACTTTCCAACGGCACACAGCACCGGGAGAGCAGCCGTGTCGAATACCCCCGCCGATAACACCTCCAAAGCCGGGCTGCGTGATGCGTTGATCCCGCATCTGACGGCTTCGCTTTTGCCGGGTGACACACCGTTATCCGAAAACGCAATGCGGGAAGTTGCCGATTTCCTTGTCACCACAGGACATGAAAGAGACGCGGCGCGCTCTGCCTTGCTGCTGGAATCGAGCACGACTGGCAAACGGCGGCTGCGGATTGGCATCGTGAATGACGATATGCCGTTTCTCGTGGATTCGGTCGCAGCGGCGATCACCGCTCTTGGATTGAGCATTGACGTTCTGGTCCATCCGGTTGTGCCGGTTGTTCGCGATGCATGTGGCCGCCTTACCGGCATCGGCGGCGACGATGCGCAGCGCGAATCGATGATCTACATCGAAACGCCGCGCGTCGATGCCCGCCAGCGGCGCGATCTGCTCGCGCAATTGCGCGTCACACTGGGCGATGTTCGCGCCGCCGTTACCGACTGGCCTCACCTGTCCGAAACGATGAAGCGCGACGCGCGCACTCTGGAGGAACAGGCATCGGGCAACCCGTCCGAACAGGTTGCACTGCTGTCATGGCTCAATGACGGGATGCTTACCCAATTGGGGCATCTGACCCGAAGCCGCTCTGGTGAGGTAAGCGAGGAACTGGGCATCTGCCGCAAAAGCGCGCGCGAATTGCTTGCTGATGCCTCCTTTGACCGGGCGTTTGAATGGTTCGGGCAAACAGATGAAAACGGCACGCAGCGTACACTGCTTATCATCAAGGCAAACCGCCTCTCGACTGTGCACCGGCGCACCGCTCTTGACCTGTTTATTGTCCCTCGTTTCAACAATGGCGAGGTAGTCGCGCTCAGCGTGCACGCAGGCGTCTGGACCAGCGCGGCGCTTGCCACGCCTCCGGAAAACGTGCCGATGCTGCGCGCGCAGGTCGCAGCGATCTCGCAAGAATTTGGCTTCGATGCGAACAGCCACGCGGGCAAGGCGTTGGTCCATGCCTTTACCTCACTGCCGCATGATCTGCTCGTCGCATTCAGCGTGGCAGACGCGCGTGTGCTGACGACTTCGATGATGAGCCTTGTCGACCGGCCCCGCCCGCGGCTTGTACTCGTCAATTCACCGCTGGAGCGGCATATCTTCGCGTTTGTCTGGCTGCCGCGGGACATGCTTTCCACCAGCGTGCGTCTGGAAATCCAGAACCTTTTGACGCAGCTGCCGGGAAGCGTTGTGCTGGACTGGAGCCTTGAGGTCGAAGGTGGCGCGCTTGCGATGCTGCAATTCCTGCTCGACAGCCGCGCCACAACTCAGATTCCTGATGCGCGAGCTATCGAAAAACAGCTGGAGGACCTGCTGCGCGGGTGGGGTGAGGCTGTCGAAGCCGCGCTCTCCGATGCAGAGGAAGGCACCCGCGCAGCGGCTATCGCGGTGCGCTATGCCGATGCCTTTCCGCAAAGCTATCGCGCACATTACGGTGCGGTTGAAGCAGCCAACGATATCACGCGCCTGCGCGCTCTTGCAGCTGATGCTGGGCGGACATCGGATATGCGCGATGCGCGGCTATTCAGGCTGGAAACCGATCCTGCCGATTGCCTTCGACTAAAGGTCTATCACACGGGCGGCGAGCTGGCCTTGTCCGACGCGGTTCCGGCGCTTGAGAACTTCGGCTTCCGCGTTTTGACCGAATTGGCAACCTCTCTCGCGGGTGGAGCCCTGGGGACGATCCACGATTTCACCCTCGAAGCGCCCGCCGGCGCCGACGCTGCGGCCATATTGGAGCGCGCCGAGACGATAGAGGCCGCCATTGCTGCGGTGCTGAATGGCGCAGCGGAGGACGATGCGTTCAACAGGCTGGTAATCGACACCGCCCTGACTGCGCGTGAGGCTGAATGGCTGCGCTCCTTCTATCGCTATCTGCGCCAGACGGGGATGGGATTCACGATCTACACCGTTGTCGATGCACTGGCCGGTGCGCCAGATGTGACGCGTGCCATGATCGAATTGTTCACCGCCCGTCATGATCCCGCTTTCGAAGGCGATCGCGATGCTGCGATCAAAAGTGCCATTGCCGGTTTCAATCGCGGCCTGGCGCAGGTTTCCGCGATCAATGATGATCGCCTGCTGCGACTTTACCGCGCGGTGGTGGATGCAACGCTGCGGACTAATGCTTTTGCGCCTGCGGCAGCCGAAGCGCTGGCGTTCAAGATCGATTCCAGCCTGATGCCTGCCCTGCCGAAGCCTGTGCCGTGGCGCGAAATTTTCGTCTATTCGCGCCGGGTCGAAGGCATTCACCTGCGCTCCGGTGCGGTTGCGCGCGGCGGGCTTCGCTGGTCGGATCGCCGCGATGACTTCCGCACGGAAATCCTTGGTCTGATGAAAGCGCAGAAGGTGAAGAACGCCGTGATCGTGCCGTCAGGTGCAAAAGGCGGTTTTTACCCCAAACAGCTTCCCAATCCCGCGATTGATCGCGACGGGTGGGCTGCCGAAGGGCAGGCCAGCTACGAAGTCTTCATCCGCACTTTACTGAGTGTGACTGACAATATCGTCGAAGGCAAAGTCGTTCACCCGGAAAGCGTGCGGATTCTCGACGGAGAAGACCCGTATTTCGTCGTCGCGGCTGACAAAGGCACGGCGCGCTTCTCGGACGTAGCGAACGGCATTGCGCAATCCCGCGATTTCTGGCTCGATGATGCTTTCGCGAGCGGCGGCTCGAACGGTTATGACCACAAGGCCATGGGCATCACGGCCAAGGGCGCATGGGTCAGCGTGCAACGCCACTTCCTCGAAATGGGGATCGATGTGCAGGCGGACAGCGTGCGCGTAGCCGGTTGCGGCGATATGTCGGGCGATGTGTTCGGCAACGGCATGTTGCTGTCCAAGGCGATCAAGCTGGTTGCCGCCTTCGACCACCGGCACATCTTCGTCGACCCAGAACCCGATCCGGCCAAAAGCTGGGATGAACGCAAACGGATGTTCGACTTACCGCGTTCCAGCTGGGAAGATTACGATGCTTCGCTGATCTCCGAAGGTGGCGGCGTCTATCCGCGCTCGGCCAAAAAGATCGAACTTTCGGATGAAGCGGTCGCGATGCTGGGCCTCGACAGCGCAGAGATCGAACCAGACGCCCTGATCAGTGCCATCCTGAAAGCGCAGGTCGATCTGGTCTGGTTCGGCGGCATCGGCACCTACATCAAAGCAGCGCATGAAAGTCATGCCGATTGCGGTGATCCTGCCAATGATGCGCTGCGCATCGACGCAGCCGAGGTGGGGGCTAAAGTCGTCGGGGAGGGGGCTAACCTGGGTGTAACCCAGGCTGGACGCATCGCATTCGCGCTGAAAGGGGGTCGGATCAACACCGACTTTATCGACAATTCGGCCGGCGTTGATTGCTCGGATAACGAGGTCAACATCAAGATCGCTCTTGCCGCTGCACGCCGTGCTGGCGAATTGAGCGAAGAGGATCGCAACGCCCTGCTTGAAGCGATGACGGATGAAGTTTCCGACATCGTGTTGGAAGACAACCGTCTGCAGGCGCTCGCCCTTTCCATCGCCGAGGCTGGCGGACCAGAAGCTGTGCCCAGCCATGTTCGGCTGATTGAACGGCTGGAGGAAAGCGGCGATCTTGACCGCAAGACTGAAGGGCTTTCAGAAAGTGAGACTTTCACGAGGCGCGCAGCCGAAGGGCAAGGCTTCATGCGGCCCGAACTGGCAGTGCTGCTGTCTTCGGCGAAGCTTGCCTTGCAGGAAGCAATCGAAGCGAGCGGCATGCCTGATGATCCACAGCTTGAATCAAACCTGATAGCTATGTTCCCTGCGCCCATGCAGGAGCGTTTTGTCGGTCATATCCGCGAACACCGCCTGCGCCGCGAGCTCATCGCAACCGATCTGGCCAACCGGATCGTCAACCGACTTGGCCTTGTCCATGCGTTTGAACTGGCTGAAGAAGAAGGCGCTGGCCTTGCCGATGTCGCCGCAGCGTTCATCGTGGTGGAACGCCTGTTCGATCTCAAGACGCTGTGGCAGGACATTGATGCTGCCCCCATGCCCGAAGCTGCGCGGCTGATGCTGTTTGAACGTCTCGCTGCGGGTGTCGGTAACCTGATGTCGGATGTGCTGCGCACCAGCGCGGGACAAGTGGAAGCAGCCGATATGATCCGTGAATTGCAGGCTGGCGTTAGCGAGCTGACGCGAGCGCGCGAAGAGCTGATTTCACAGGAAACCCGCGACCGCGGCAATGCGCTGCACAGCCGCTTTATGGAACAGGGCGCGCCTGCCGAACTGGCTGAGAGGGTTTCCAACCTCTATGATCTTGACGGTACAATCGGCCTCGCAATGCTGGCCCTGCGAACGGAGATCGCGCCGCAGGATCTGACCCGCGCATTCACTGATGTTGGCGAGCGGCTCGGGCTTGACTGGGCGCAGGGAACAGCGGCCTACATGTCGCCTTCCGACATTTGGGAACGTCTGCTGGTGAGTGGGCTGGCACGCGATTTCCAGCAGATGCGGCTTGAATATCTGCGCCGCATGATGCGCAAGGATGCTGCGAAGAGCGATCCGCTTGGCACGGTTGCAGCATGGGCAAAACGGCACGAAAGCGCCGTCGCCCAGTTCCGCAGCATGGTGGAGCGCGCACAGCTGCACCAGCCGATCGCGCCGGCGGTTCTCGCTCAGATTGCGAGCCAGGCACGCAACCTGCTTGAACGCTGACACTTGACGCGCACCCCCGTTTTGCCTGACGACGCTGCGCTATGACGCAGACAACCGACAGCGCTGACATCGTTATTGTCGGCACCGGCCACGGGGGCGCGCAAGCTGCCATATCCTTGCGCCAGCAGGGACATAAGGGTCGCATCATAATGGTCGGGCGTGACAGCGCCCCTCCCTATGAACGCCCGCCCTTGTCCAAGGAATATCTCGCCGGGGACAAGCCGTTTGAGCGCATCATGATCCGGCCGGAAAAATTCTGGGCGGACAAGGGGATTGAGCTGCGTCTTGGCTCGGCAGTGACAGCGATTGACGAAGCGCGGCATACGGTCACTTTCAGCAACGGCGATACCATTGCCTATTGCAAGCTAATCTGGGCAGGCGGCGGTGATCCGCGGCGGCTTTCATGCAGCGGCGCAAATCTGAAGGGCGTATTCTACGTTCGAGACAAGCGCGATGCCGATGCGATGATGGCTGCGCTTGAGGCGGGGGCAAAGCGCGCTGTCGTGATCGGTGGCGGCTATATCGGGCTGGAAGCAGCCGCCGTTCTGCGAAAGCTGGGCTGCGAAGTCACTCTCGCCGAAATGCAAGACCGCGTTCTGGCGCGCGTTGCGGGGCAAACCCTGTCCCGCTTTTACGAGGAAGAGCACCGCCGGCAGGGCGTGGATATGCGCCTCTCCACCGGCGTTTCCGAAATTCTCGGGAATGAAGGCAAGGTCACCGGCGTTGCGCTCGACAACGGCGAAAGTGTCGATTGCGACATGGTTATCGTCGGCATCGGAATTGTGCCCGCCGTTGCTCCCCTGATCGCGGCAGGCGCTGCGGGTTCTAATGGGGTGGACGTCGATTTCTGCTGCCGGACAACGCTGGATGATATCTATGCAATCGGTGACTGTGCCTGCCATGCAAACCCCTACGCTGATAGTGCGGTGATCAGGTTGGAATCGGTCCAGAATGCCAACGACATGGCGAACACTGCCGCGCGCGCAATCATGGGCGACAAACAGCCATACGAAGCGCTGCCGTGGTTCTGGTCCAACCAGTATGATCTGAAGCTGCAAACCGCGGGATTAAATCTTGGCTATGACGCCACGATCACGCGCGGAGACCCTGAAAATCGCAAATTCACGGTGGTCTATATGAAGGAAGGCAAGCCGATTGCTTTCGACTGTGTCGGCACGATGAAAGATTATGTTCAGGGGCGCAAACTGCTGGAAAGCCAGCCCGACCGGATTGATCCGGCCTTGCTGGCCGATCCGGATGTTCCCCTGAAAGAACTGATCTGACGGGGCTTTTTAACAAGAGAGGGCATTTACGTGATCGCAGCCGAAGACGGGAAGAAGATGCTTGATGGCGTGACTGTCATCGACCTTACCAGCGTTGTCTTTGGCCCCTATGCGACGCAGATCCTGTCTGACTACGGCGCGGAAGTCATCAAGATCGAAGCACCCGGCGGCGATGCCTATCGCTACAGCGCCGCGCCTGCCGAAACGCCGGGAATGGCGCCGGGATTTATCGCCCTCAACCGTGGCAAGAAATCAGTTGTGCTCGATCTGAAATCGGATGACGACAAAGCGCTGCTACGCGACATGCTGAGCCGTGCCGACATCTTCATCCACAATGTGCGCGAAGCTGCGATTGAACGGCTTGGTTTCGGTTACGAAGCGGTCAAGGCGCTAAGCCCGCAGATTGTCTACGTCCATTGCGTCGGCTTTGGATCAGGCGGGCCATATGGCGGGCTGCAGGCTTATGACGATGTGATTCAGGCCGCCACCGGCACAACCACACTGTTGCCGCGCGTCGATGGCGATGAACGCCCGCGCTATCTGCCCTCGCTGATTGCCGATAAGGTGGCGGGGCTTCATGCCGCCTACGCGACGCTTGCGGCGATTGTCCACCGCCTGCGCACGGGTCAGGGCCAACATGTCGAAGTGCCCATGTTCGAAGCTTTCGCGAGTTTCATGCTGAAAGAGCATCTGGACGCCAAGACCTTTCAACCGGCCAATGGCGAAGCGGGCTATGGCAGGCAGGTCGACCCGGACCGTCAGCCTTTCCAGACAAAAGATGGCTGGGTCAGCATCGTGCCCTACATCCCCCAACACTTCCCGCTTGTGATCGCGTTACTGGGTGATCCGGAAATGGCTGGTGAAGAACGGTTCAAGGATGTCCGCGCTATCCTGTCTTCGGGGCCGGAGCTGTACGAACGCATCGCGCAGCTGGCGCGCGATAAAACCACTGCCGAGTGCATCGACATCCTGCGCGGCAACAATATTCCGTGCATGCCCGTTGCCGATCTCAACGATGTGATTGACGATCCGCATTTGCGCGAGACAGGCTTTTTTCAGCCGGGCACGCACCCGACCGAAGGCGACCTGTTCCAGATGCGCGACCCCAACCGGTTCAGCGAGTGGGACCATGGTGAATTGGGTCATGCACCCAGTCTGGGAGAGAACGGTTCAGAATTTGGCCCTGAGGTGGACAAAACCTAGGCCAGTCGGTCACTCGCCCATCGGGCTGCGTCGGCGACAACAGGATCAGGATCGTCCAGCAAAGCCTGGACCGGTGCCCGTAATTTCGCATCGCCGCTATTACCCGCCGCATAGAGGCAATTGCGCACAAAACGGTTACGCCCGATCCGCTTAATCGGAGAGCCAGAGAACACCCGTCGGAAACCGGCGTCATCCAGCGCCAGAAGTTCGTCAAGACGCGGCGCGACGAGTTCTGCGCGCGGCAGAAATTCGCGCATCGCATGGGCTTCATCGGCAAATTTATTCCACGGGCAGACCGCCAGACAATCATCGCAACCATAAATGCGATTGCCCAAGGCTTCGCGGAACTCCTCGGCAATCGGGCCTTTGTGCTCAATCGTGAGATAGGAAATGCACCGCCGCGCATCCAGTTGATAGGGGGCAGGAAACGCATCGGTCGGGCAGCTATCAAGACAGGCCCGACACGACCCGCACTGATCGCGCTGCGGAGCGGCTGGCGATAGCTTCAGCGTGGTGTAGATCGCCCCCAGAAACAGCCAGCTGCCGTGCTGCGGGCTAACCAGATTGGTATGCTTGCCCTGCCAACCGATCCCCGCCGCCTGACCCAGCGGTTTTTCCATGACAGGCGCGGTATCGACAAAGACTTTCACCTCGGCATCCGGTTCTCGCGCGACAAGCCACCGCGCAAGGGCTTTCAGCCTTTTCTTGACCACATCGTGATAATCCTTGCCCTGCGCGTAAACGGAAATGCGCGCGCGGTCCGGATAGTTTTCCAATGCCATCGGATCATGCGCGGGGGCGTAGCTCATACCCAATGCGATAACGCTTTGCGCTTCGGGCCACAGGCCGTTGGGCGATTGGCGTTGTTCAACGCGCCGCTCCATCCAGTCCATTGTGCCATGGTGCCCCTCCCCCAGCCATTCTTCCAGCCGTTGGGCACGCAGCCGCTCGGGATGCGCGGACGCAATGCCAAGCGCGACGAAGCCCAGACGGCCGGCTTCCTCAGCAAGGGCTTTTTCGATACTTATGGTATCAGGCTTGTTAACCATGCTCGCACATGCTCCCGTTCAGGCTTTCGCATTAACCGTGCGTGTCATGGATTTTTCGGTAGTCAATCACGCGGACGCCCGCAATGCAGACGGGCAAGATTGGGTCTCAGGCGCTCAGGAGGTAAATATTTCCGATAACGCAGCCCCGCCCCGACCGCTCGCAATCGAAGCGCGCGGCCTTGTCAAAAGCTTTGACGGCACGCGCGCGGTCGACGGGATCGATCTTGAGGTGCCCGAAGGCGCGATTTACGGCGTGCTTGGCCCAAATGGCGCCGGCAAGACCACGACCTTGCGGATGCTGCTGGGCATTATTGATCCCGATGAAGGCATCCGCCGCGTATTCGGCCATGATCGCCCGCACGATATTGGCCGGATGATCGGCTACCTGCCCGAAGAGCGCGGCCTTTACCCCGCGATGAAGTGTGTGGAAGCGATCGCCTTTATGGGCGCGCTGCGCGGATTGCCTTTGGCCGAAGGGCGTAAGCGCGGGCTCGAACTGCTCGAACGCCACGATCTGGGCCATGCGAAAGACCGCACTATCCGCCAGCTTTCCAAAGGCATGGCGCAAACGGTGCAATTGCTCGGCACGCTGGTCCACGAACCGCGCCTGGTTGTGCTCGACGAACCGTTTTCGGGCCTCGATGCCATCAATCAGGGCAAGCTGGAACGGATGATCCGGAACCTCGCCGAAGACGGTGTGACAGTGATTTTCTCCACCCATGTCATCCATCATGCCGAACGCCTGTGCGAAGGCGTCGCGATTATCGCTGGAGGCAAGGTGCCCTATGCCGGCAGCGTCGAAACCGCGCGCGATCGCATTCCGGCACAGGTCCGCCTTGAAACGCGCGCAAGAGAAGGTGGCTGGACGGCCGCATTACCCGAAGAGACGCGTCGTGAAGGCGATTTCTTCTACTTCCCGCTGCCCGAAAGCGGGGTTGAGCCATTGCTCAAAAGCCTGATCGAAGGCGATGCGGGGATCCTCTCGCTGTCGATCGAACGCGCCGGACTGCATGATGCCTTCGTCGCAATCGCCGGAGAAGCAGCCGCTCGCCAGCTTGAAGCCGATGCGAAAGGAGCAAGCCGATGACTGACCTGAGCGCCATCGACGCCAAACCGCGCCTTTCCTTTTTCGAAGCAGCGTGGGTTATTGCCCGCCGTGATTTTATCGCTGTGTTGTTCAGCCGTGCGTTTCTTTTCTTCCTGATCGGGCCGCTGTTCCCTGTTCTGGTGGGCGGGCTTGCCGGGAGCATTGGCAAATCCGTTTCACAACAGGCCGTAAGCGTGGAAATCGGCCTTGCGATGAGCGCACAGGATAATCGTGCAATGCTGGATGCTGCGAAAACGTTGCGGCCCCACCTGGGCGGGGCGGTTCCGGATTTCAGCGTGGTTGAGGAAGCGGCAGACAATCCGGATTTCGATGCGCGTTCCTTCCTTGATGCGCGCCGCGGCAACTATGTAGCGATCCTGACGGGCACTCTCGAGGCACCGCAGCTTGTCGGCACACAAGGGCAGGTTGATCGCTGGAACGGGCCGGTTGAACTGATTGCTGCGACTGCAATGGACGCGTCACCGCGCACTTTCCCGCAATCCAGCAGCCAGATCGTAGCCACCAGCGCGGCGGCCGAGCGCACCAACCGCATCCGTACCGCGCAAGCGGCGCAAATGGTGCTGTTCCTGCTTACGATGTTGCTGGGCGGTATGGTGCTGTCGAATCTCGCCGAGGAAAAAGGCAACAAGATCATCGAAATTCTGGCCGCAGCCTTGCCGATGGATGCTGTGTTCATGGGCAAATTGTTCGCCATGCTGGGCGTCAGCTTTGTCGGCATTGCCGTTTGGGGCAGCGTTGGCTGGGGATTCTGGGCGATAGCCGAGGATGCGATTGTCACCGTCACCCAAACCAATTTCCGCGAACTGCCCGGTCCTGCCGTGGGCTGGCCGGTGTTTATCGCGCTGGGCATCATCTATTTCTCGATGGCCTATCTGCTGCTCGGGTCGCTGTTCCTTACCATTGGCTCAATGGCGTCGAGCGTGCGCGAAGTGCAGACAATGTCGATGCCGGTTACCATGCTTCAGCTGATGGTGTTTTTCCTTTCGGCTGCCAATATTGGCCAGATCGGCACGCCTCTGGAGCTCACATCGGTAGTGTTCCCGCTCTCCTCTCCCTTCGCCATGCTGGCACGCGCTGCTCTGGAAGAGACACTTTGGGTGCATGCTGCTGCTCTTGCATGGCAGGCGGTGGCGGTGCTTCTGCTGGTCAAAGGCGGATCGCTGCTGTTCCGCAAGAAAGTGATGAAATCAGGTGGAGCCGGGCGGGCGAAGAAATCGCTCTTTTCCCGGCGCAAGCGGACATCGGACGAAGCGGCGCTGGAACCAGCAGAATAGACCGGGCGGTAGGTCGCAATTTGCAACGCACTATTGACACCTCTGTTAGTTAAGGCAGGATGCGTGTCGGGGAGTGGGTGTGAGTGCGGCAGACTATAAATAAACCCCGCCGCCAGCCCGCTCTCGAGAGGAGAGAGAGCTGTCATGGCAAGCATTGCCCCGCCCGTTGATTCGCAGAATCCGACTGAAACGCCGCAATGGCGATCGTCCCCCACCGCCTACGAAGCGCTGAAAAAGCACTTTGACGAACATCCGGAGGACAAGCCCGAACATCCGCACAAATGGGATGTGTCGCGCTCTGATATCTATGCGGAAAACCGGTGGCAGCCGATCTTTGCCGAAATGCAAAAGGCAGGCCCTTTGCACTACATTCCTGAAAGCCCGTTTGGCCCCTATTGGGCAGTTGTGGGCCACAAGGCGATCCAGCATATCGAGGCGCTGCCGGAAACATTCTCTTCAAGCTGGGAATATGGCGGAATCACGATCCTTGAACGGCCAGATGACGATGAACTTCCCGAAGGTCAGGAACGGTTCGACCTGCCGATGTTCATCGCGATGGACCGGCCCAAGCACACCGGCCAGCGGCGCACTGTTGCCCCCAAATTCACACCGTCGGCCATGGGCGATATGGAAACGGAAATCCGTCAGCGGACGGGGGAATTGCTGGATACGCTTCCGCGCGGCGAAGTGTTTGACTGGGTCGACAAGGTCTCGATTGAGCTGACCACAGGCATGCTCGCCATTCTGTTCGATTTTCCCTGGGAAGACAGGCGCCTGTTGACGTTCTGGTCGGACTGGTCGGGCGATACAGAGCTCGCCACAGTGCGCGAACTGGACGAATTCCGCCGCGGCATCCTGCATGAAATGGCGGCCTATTTCCAACAGCTCTGGATGCAGAAGGCACAGGCGAAAGAGCCGGGCAGCGATCTCATTTCCATGATGATCCACTCCGATGCGATGAACCAGATGGATCCGATGGAGTTCATGGGCAATCTCGTCCTGCTGATCGTCGGCGGCAATGACACCACCCGTAATACGATGAGCGGGATTATCCATTCGCTCGATCAGTTCCCAGATCAGCGCAAGCTGTTCGAAGAGAACCCCGATCTTATCCCGAATGCGGTGCAGGAATGTCTGCGGTATCAGACCCCGCTGGCTCATATGCGCCGCACCTGCACCGAAGATACCGAAGTGTTCGGCCAGACCATCAAGAAAGGCGACAAGGTCGTACTGTGGTATCTCGGCGCAAACCGCGAAGAAACGGTGTTCGAAGATCCTCACAAGCTGGACATCACGCGTGAAAATGCACGGCGTCATATCGCCTTTGGCTATGGCATCCACCGCTGCGTGGGCGCTCGCCTGGCAGAGCTGCAATTGCGGGTGCTGCTGGAAGAGATGCACAAACGCCGGATGCGCGTGCATGTTGCAGGCGATGTGGAACGCGTGCGTGCCAATTTCGTCCATGGCTTCCGCAAGCTTGAAGTGGAAATCACCGAATTCTGACCGGTGAAACTTTTTGGCCTGAATCAGCGTATCTAGTGATAGAAAATACCTGATACGGATCGTAATCAAGCCATGGACAGCTCGCACCCTTCATCCATCTCTTCGAGGCGCACATTCCTCGGCACCGTTCTTGCGGGGACCGCCCTGCCCTTTCTGGCGGGCTGCGGTTCGGCACCGGCGCAGGCGAAGAGCTTTCCGATCAGCAAGACCGAAGCGGAGTGGCGCCGGAAGCTGACGAAAGCCGAATTCTACGTCCTGCGCGATGCGGGCACGGAACGCGCCTTTACCTCTCCGCTCGACAAGGAAAAGCGCGCCGGCACCTTCGTTTGCGCCGGCTGCGGCAATCGCCTGTATTCCTCTGCACACAAATATGACAGCGGCACAGGCTGGCCCAGCTTTTACAAGGCTATCGAGAAAGGGGCCGTGGGCACCAGCACCGATTACAAGATCGGCTATCCCCGCACCGAAGTGCACTGCGCGGATTGCGGCGGGCATCTTGGCCACATATTTGGCGATGGTCCGCGCCCGACCGGCAAACGCCACTGCATCAATGGCGTCGCGATGGACTTCATCCCCGCATAACGCGGCCAGTGTCAGCGCCTAACCGACAATCCGCCACAGCTTGAAAGATGTGTCTTGGGCTGTCGGCACCGGCTCCAGCCAGTCAGGCGCGCGTCCTTCTATCAGATCGGCGGTAAAGCCTGCAGGCGCGGCCTCTGCATAGATGCCAGGCTCTGCCAGATCGGGGCACAGCGCGACATATTGGCTGCCACGCGAGACCAGAGTGTCACGCGCCTCCTCGCTCGACCCAAGTGACGTTGCAATCACAAGTTTCATCGTCTCATTGCCGCGGTGATGGCCAGTGGCAGGCACGGAATGATGGCTGGTCAATAACAGCTTCGGCGCGATATCGAGCGATGCGAAAATCTCTCCGCTGGGAAGGGCGTTCAGAACGCTGGCGTTATCCTCGATCCGGCAATCGGACATCTTCAATTGCAAGGGCGCAGTCGATCCCGTTACGGAACCGGCATTGGCGGGCACTACAAGAGCGGAAACCGATAGCGGCAAGGTCGGCATCAAAGCGCAGGCCACCGCCAGCATCGCGGCCACACGCGGCATCGGGCTCTCCATCACCCGAATGGCGCGCAACCAGCGATTGATCTGCCAGGCAAGCGGCGGCGCGGCGATCAATAGCGCCGCTGCACCGGCCCGTGCGACCAGCATGGCGACAAGAATGCTGGCACCCAGTATCAGCGCGTAATCAGTCCAGAACGCACGCAGCCAATCGTGCGACTTGCTGGCAAGGTTGATGGCGGCAAGCAGACCAATCACAGGGGTAATGGCGTATTGCAGCGCCTCTTTCATGCCCGTCTGGCATCAGGGCGTGAAAG
>JAXHVK010000062.1:0-16171 GCA_034211135.1 Pseudomonadota bacterium | reverse complement strand
CATTGCCATCGAAATCGAGGATCGCGTTCATCGCGTCCTGATAAACGCCCGGATCGGCAGTATCGAAATTGACGCTGACCCCTTCGCCCGGACGCAGACGGATCGTCTGGTCGTCAAAACGCGCAAATTCTACATTGGTCAGGTTGGCGACTTCATCAGTCGGATCAGCCACACCATCTGTGCGGTTGATTGTGAACTGGCCGGTGCGATCCTGCACGATCGTAAAGTCCGCGGCCACGCCGTCGAAAACGACAGTATCGACGTTAGAGCCGCCATCAATGTTGTCTCGGCCACTTACACCGGCAATCGTATCAGCACCGTCGCCGCCTTCGATGGTTTCGCCGCCCGTTGAACCGACAATGGAATCGTTACCGGCGCCCGCGGAGATATCGACACCAATGCTACCGTTGGTGCCTCGCAAGAAATTAGGCGCCGCGTAGATTTCATCGTCGCCGTCGCCGCCTACGATCCGGTTCACCGACGCGCCCGTGCCTCTTAGATCAACGACATTGCCAAGATCCGACAGCACGATGGCATCCGCCCGCTGGAGATTGCTTACCGGCAGCTCTCCACCTTCACTGATGATCAGATTGGAAAAGCCGAACACGGAAGTCAGATCGGTAAGCTGCGCAAGTGCGATCTGGATGTTCACCGACGGGCCATTGCCGTTCACGCTGAACTGTTCGATTCCTGAAATCTGGAGAGGACGCAGATCAATGTCTGTGAACGACGGGTCAAAGATAAGAAAGTCGTCATCTGCCCCGCCGTCGATCACATCATTGGCGGTCAGTTCACCCAGAGCGGTGATTTCGAACCCGTCATTTCCGGCTCCGCCAAATGCGCGGTCGGTTCCGGTGCCGATCTGGATGATATCATCGCCCTCGCCCCCTTCGATCAGGTCATCATCCGCCCCTCCGAACAGGCGATCATCGCCGTCCCCGCCAAGCAGGGTATCATTGCCGCTGCCGCCTTCCAGCCTGTCATTGCGGCCAAGGCCCGACAGCGTATCATTCCCGCCGCCCCCGATAAGAGTATTGCTGGCAGCATCATTACCCGTAAGCACATTGTCAGATGCGTTGCCGGTAAGCGGGCTGATAGCGAAGGACTCGCCCTCAATCAGCATCGCGTTTTCGACGTTATCCGGCAATTGGAACCCATCAAAAGCGATGACCGTGTCGATGCCTTCGCCAGCGTTCTCTATGATGGTAGTGTCGTTGAACTCGGCGAGATAGTAGGTGTCGTCACCCGCTCCGCCGGAGAGTTGATCATTGCCTCTGCCAGAACGGAAGATGTCGTTTCCTTCGCCGCCGAAGAACGTGTCATCCTCGTCGGTGCCGAAGAATTCGTCATTACCGCCAAATCCGTTGATCGTGCTGGGCCCGGCGGCTCTGCCGACAAGGATGTTGTCTCCTTCATCGCCGTCCAGATTGCCTCCGCGCCCATCGACGATGAGGAAGGATGTGAAGGTGCCGGTATCGGTAACAAGCAGGCGACCATCGGGATATGGCGTAATGCTTGCGGTGGTGCCGATGCCGTCAAGTTCCAGCGGATCACCCACGGCCTGACCAGCATTATCATACTGAGCGATAAAAGTGCCAGCGAGTGACCCGCGGTTCAGCTCCGTCCAAAGGAAGAGGAACCCGCCGTCATCCTGCGCCACAACATCAAGCGCGGTTTGACTGAAACTGGTGCCAGGCGTGATACTGAACTGATTACCCAGTGGCGTTCCGCTGGAATTGAATAGCCGAGCCGAAACCTCAGCGTTTTCGAAATTGTCATCGCTTTGCATGAAGGTGACGATGAAATTGCCGTTGGACAGGGCATCAACCTGAACGCGGTTATCCCTGCCAACGCCATTGGTGATATCGAAAGCCGCGCCCAAGGCATTGCCATCAAGATCGAAAATACGCCCGCGAAGCTTGCCTGCATCGACATCCAGCCAGGTGCCAAAAATCACGCTGCCATTTGAAGTAACCTGATGGAAAAGCGAGCTTGCATTGGAGTTTGTGTTCGCCTGAACGGTGCCGTCCACAGTCCCGTCAGCGCCAATCATAGTGAGCGAGGTGGTGCGCGCTCCGTTATCGAAAGTATCGTGCAATACAGCCAGCGAGCCATGCGCCAACAGCGTTCCCTGCCCGCTACCGCCGAATTCCGAAAAGACTGTCGTTACAGCGGAGGACTGCTGAAAATCCGCATCCAGTTCGACACGCCTGATCGTAGGCAGGGTATTGAAATCGGCACCGAATATGAGGTCATAACCACCGCTGCTGTTTTGCGTGACGCTGAGAATGGTGGAGATTTCTATGTCTTCAGCCAGAACGAACGAGCCGCGCGAAACCTCGTCGCCCAGAAAATCAATGACGGTGTATCCCCGCACTGAGAAGATTACGATGCTTCCGTCTGACAGCGTGACCGTAAAAGGATTACCGCTCGACTGGCGAATACCCTGATCGCCGCGCCACAATTCAAGAGTCATATTGGTGCCCCGTAATCTTGATGATGTTCACACAGTTAACCCCCGCTTCCTGCTTTCACAAGTTCGCCGAGTTCAGGCAAACCGGCTCAAAAGTCGCCGCAACTCCAAGAACCGGTCCGCCTTGACGACTGCAGAATTTCTTAAGCCCGTTGACGGATGCGCCGCACTGAGTGCTTTTTGCGACACAGATATCGCATGTCATTAACCGTATCTGGACCAAAAGTCGCAGGATACTGTAGAGTATTGAGAATCAGGCACGAACATCGAAAAGACGAGAATGAAATCATCGCACACAATAGCCCCCCTTTGCGCATCATTGCTTCTGGCGGCCTGTATGCATGAACAGCCGGTCGCATCCTGCACTGTTGAGGGGGAAAAGCACCTCCCTGATGTCGGCAGCAGTCAGGAAATCTGCGAGCGTTTTCGCGCCAGACTATCGCAAAGCGTAGAGCCTGCCTCACTGGTTAATGATCTTTCCCTTCGCATCACGGCAACGCCCGAAGGCTCAATCACTGCCGATGCCCGTTCAGGTGACGGGCTCGCTCTTGAGCTTGCCGTTGATGTGATGGACCGCAATCTGAACGCCAGCGATCTCGACAGGCTTGCCGATGATCTCGCAATCGCCTTAAACACAGACAAACCAACCGCCTGAAACACAGAAAGAGTGCCAGCCCGTGTATAGCCAGAACATCCTGTCACGAACGACAGATCACCTCTCTCCTCTACCGCTGCGCGACAACGCGCTGACGGAGTTTGGTGAGGAGCTGAAAAACTCGCTGCACGAAACCAGCTGTGGTTGCCTTGCCTGCCATAGCCACAAGGAAAGCGAGTTCGTCACGACTGTCGGCGGTAATGGTGGTGGTAGTGGTAATGGCAGCAGCACTGGTATCGGCGAGGCGACACCGGGCGATACGTCAACCACCGCAAAGCTGACGCCGGGCAGCTTCGTTCAGGACGAAATCGAAACCGCGGGCGATAGCGACTGGTTCTCTATCACTCTGGAAGCTGGCGAAACATACACATTCACGGTCTACACCGCGCCGGGCATTCTGCGGGACAGCATCCTGAATCTCAGAGATGCATCAGGCAATCTGATCACCACAAATGATGATGCCAACTTCAACGCTGGCCTGCTTTATTCCGAAATCATCTTCACCGCGACATCATCGGGGACCTATTTCCTCGATGTGAGCGCGTTCGGTTCGAACACCGGCACATATTTCCTGTCCAGCTCGCGTCCGGTCGATGACGCGGTCGGTCAGGATGTCGCTGGCAGCCAGACGCTGACAATTGATGCCGCACCAACAGACGGAGTGCTGGATCAAACCGGCGACCGCGACTGGTACGCGGTTACTCTGGAAGCGGGCGAAACATACTTCCTGCGCACGAATGCAACCGGCGGTTCGAACGATGTCGATACCACGCTGACCCTTCGCGATGCGCAAGGTAATGTGCTGGCTTATAATGACGACAGCACCGGCACGTATTCGCAAATCCGTTTCACCGCGACAACCAGCGGGACATTCTATCTTGATGTCGGCGGCTGGGCTGATGGGGAACAGGGTGACTATCAGGTCGAAGCCGTCGTAGCGCCGCCTTTGGTGGAGTACACCAACGACCAGATCGCATCTCAACTGTTGTACGGTTCCACAGGCGATACTGCCAATCTTCGCGCATGGGATGTGGGCCAGGGCGACACGATGACGGTGAACCTGACTACGCTCACCGCAGAAGGGCAGCTTCTTGCGCGTGAAGCGCTTGCATTGTGGAGCGATGTGACC
Source organism: Pseudomonadota bacterium (assembly GCA_034211135.1). GTDB lineage: Bacteria > Pseudomonadota > Alphaproteobacteria > Sphingomonadales > Sphingomonadaceae > Erythrobacter. The sequence goes on along the minus strand of JAXHVK010000062.1, from coordinate 11,914 downwards.
GGCATCATCTTCCAGGAAGTGAATGGGTCCGCGAACATCACTTTCCAGGATACAGAAGACGGCGCTTTTGCCCGTTCCTCCCGCAGCGGCACGACGATCACCAGCGCGACAGTTAACGTTTCAACCGACTGGCTGGCGACGCAGGGCACCACGCTCGACAGCTATTCTTTCCAGACCTACATCCACGAAGTCGGACATGCGCTGGGTCTGCGCCATGGCGGCGAATATAACGGCGATGCGACCTTCAATCAGGACGCGCTGTATCTCAATGACAGCTGGTCGACGACGATCATGTCGTATTTCAGCCCGACCGAAAACCCGTTCTTCAACGAACAAGGCTTTAGCCGGGTCTTCTCTGTGACGCCGATGTCCGCCGATATTGTCGCCATTCAGGAAGCCTACGGTGTGGTTACGAACACGCGCACCGGCGACAACACTTATGGCGTTGGCAATGATACGGGCCGCCTTACCTTTGGCGTCGGCGATGAGGCAACGAATGGAGCGGGTAATCTGCTGGCGTTTGTCATTATCGACAATGGCGGCACGGATACGCTGAATTATTCCACTTTCTCCGCCGCGCAGACGATCAACCTTAATCAGGAAACCTTCTCAAGCGTGGGCGGCAGCACCGGCAATATGAGCATTGCGCGCGGCACCGTGATTGAGAACGCCGTCGGCGGAAGTGGCGCCGATACCCTCATCGGCAACGATATCGGCAATGTCCTGAGGGGCGGCCTTGGCAATGACACGATCAATGGCGGCAGCAATGTCGATATCGCCGTCGTATCAGGCAACAGCGCGAACTACACCGTGACGCAGACCGCGCTGGGTGTGTTTGAAGTCACCGGCGCTGACGGGACGGACACACTGACCGGCATCGAATTCCTGCAATTCAACGACATGACAATGCGTCTGCGCCCCGGTGAAGGCGTAAGCGTCAATTTCGAAACCGCTGATCCCAGTGTCTATCAAAGCGCGATGAACAACATCCTCGACTTTGATGGCAATTCTCTTGGCGGCAACGGCTCCTGGCTGCGCATCGGTTCCGCCGATGTGAACGGTGATGGCGATATTGACCAGATCCTCGTCAATGACGCTATTGGCCGCTTTGCGACAATCGGAACCGCGCCCGATGGTCTTGTCTATTTCAATGACAATGGCTGGGCCGGAGAAACCCGCGTTGCCGGCATTTACATCGACCCCCTCGTCGCGTCAGGTGATGTGGTCGCGGGCAGCGACAGCGACAGCCAGCGACGGTTCCAGAACGATCTCGAGATTGAAAACATCAATCGCGTCCTTGGCGCAGACGATTACGATAATGACGGCCTGCAAGAGGTCTATTTCGCACTGACCGACGGCACCGCCTATCTGCGCGCCGTGATGGAGGCTGACGGGAACATCCGTTACGCCAATTATCAGTCAGAACAGCAAGTGATCGACTATCTCACCGCCAACGGTTTCGGAGCGGACACCTATGCTGACTGGTTCCCGTCCGGTCAGACCACGATTGATGCAGACAAGGCAGAGCTTCCGGCTCTTAAATCGCCGACGCTGGTGTCGATCAACGAAGCCGACGCGTTCGACAATTACGAATTCGATCCGTGGATCGCTTCGCGCAGCGATGATCTGTACTCAGACTTCCTGATCTGATCGATTAGGAACGCTGCAACCGTTGATAGAGCAGGCGGGTTTCCAGCAGATTGGAAATCCGCAAGCCTACTTCGATCACGTCGAACGGTTTGGCGACGAAGTCCTTCGCTCCAAGTGCCAACGCCTTTCGCCGCGCCTGTATCGTAGTATCCGCTGTCAGCACCAGAACCGGGCGAAATTCGTCAGCCGCATCGTGGCGCGAAAACGCCTCTAGCAGTTGGAACCCGTCTACTTCGGGCATCATCAGGTCAAGCAGCACCAGATCGGGTTGCAGTTCAATATAGGTCTGCAACGCCTTGCTGGAATCGGTCAGGCAATGGACATCGCTGTACCCTTCGCGCTGCAACAGGTTGCGCAGCAGCAGGACGTTCGCTTCCTCATCATCAATTGCCAGAATACGGCGGGAGAGGATTTCCTGCGGGTCAATTAACTGGGCTGGCATTTATCCAATCTCCTCGGCAGCCTGATTGCCGGTAATAGTGTCGGGTCGCCTCGATAGCCTGAACCAGAAACGCGCCCCGTTTTCGGCTGGACTATAGCCGATTTCCCCGCCCATCGATTCAACAAGGCTCTTTGATAGCGCCAAGCCCAGGCCGGTGCCTTCCGTCTTAGCGCGCCGGTTCTGGCCCAACCGGTCAAACGCGGTGAACAATCGTGAGGCATTCGCAGGATCGACGCCCGGACCATCATCCTCGACATAGAACGACACCACATCGTCCGCATCGGTTTCCGCGCCCAGCCGGACGTAAGAGCCTTCGACATTGTATTTCGCAGCGTTGCCGACAAGGTTCAGGATCACCTGCGTCACGCGGCGTCGATCCCCCTGCACGCTGACAAGCGTGTTGGGCAATTGCAGTTCGAATTTCAGCCCTGCGCTCGACACAATCGGATCAGCAATATCGCGCACTTCCTCAAGCAGGTTGGTGACATCAATAGCTTCATATTCAAGCTCCGCACCGCCAGCCTCGATACTGGAAATGTCCAGCAGATCGTTGATCAGGGCAAGCAGATGACGCCCAGCTTTGGTAATGCGCTCGACCGCTTCCTGATGCGGCTTGTCGAACTTCTCGACATCGATCTCCAGCAGTTGGCCAAAGCCGAGAATGGCATTTAACGGCGTGCGTAATTCATGGCTGGTGCGCGACAGAAACTCACTTTTCGCAAGGCTGGCGGCGACCGCTTCTTCACGGGCAAGACGCAAGGCCTCCTCGCTCCGGCGGCGTTCGGTCATATCGCGGGTAACTTTGGCAAAACCCTGCAATTCGCCGCTTTCATCGCGCAGAGCGGTAATCACGACATTGGCCCAGAACCGCGAACCATCCTTGCGAACCCGCCAATCCTCATCTTCTGCCGATCCGTCAATACGGGCGCGCTCCAGCATCTGATCGGGCAGGAAATCGCGCGTATCATCGGGGTAGAACAGGCTGAAATGCTTGCCCAGAACTTCGTCGGCCTGCCATCCCTTGATCCGTTCCGCGCCCAGGTTCCAGCTGGTGACAGTTCCGTTCGTGTCCAGCGCAAAGATCCCGTAATCGCGCACACGTTCAATCACGAGGCGGAAACGCTCCTCGCTCGCTTTGAGATCATCCTCGCGCTTTCTCAGCAGCGCACTTGCCCCGATCAGCCGCTGGGAAAGCCGCCCGATTTCATCGGATTCTTCAGGCAATTCCGTCAGTCGTTCGCCCGCCGCGAGCGATTCCGCATTGCGTTCCAGCTTGCTCACGCGGCGCACAATGCCGGTTGAAAACAGGTACACCGCAGCCAGACTGCCAAGCAGACCGATCAGCCCGCTTACCGCTGTCAGCCCGAGAAAGCGCGAGCGCACATCGTCCACCAGAGCGCGGCGTTCATCAAGAACCACAGCCTCCCGCATCTGGATTTTGTCGATTTCGCGCCGGACTGTATCGAGTACCAGCTTGTTCGAAATCAGGGCCGCTTCGATCTCCTCTGAGGTTGTCTGGTCGGGCGCTTGCACAAGGGCGATTGTGGCCTTCAGCCCTTCCCGCTTTTGCGCTGTCACTTTGAGCAGTTGTTCAAAATACTGCCGCACCACCGCATCCTCAATCGCGATGTCCAGACGGTCCAGCGTTGCGGGCAAATCACGCTCCGATGTCCGGTAGGGTTCAAGAAAGCGATCCTCGGGCGTAAGAGCATAGCCGCTGACGCCTGCCGATGCTTCTGCCAGCAAGGCGTGCACCTGATAGATATCGCGCTGGATCGCAAAGGCGCGGCGCACGTCATCCTCGGCACGTGTTTCCGCCGTGCTCGCCAGATAGAGCGAGACAAGCGAACCGATCAGAATAGCCAACGGCAGAACAACCACCACTATCCCTTTGAAAGCCAGCGGCCGATCAGTCCAGAACCGCCGCGCAATGGGGGAGGTGCCTTTACTCATGATGCATCCTTTCCGCCTGATTTCAGCTTAACCGCCAGCACAGCCGCCTGTGTGCGATCAGCCACGCCAAGCTTGCCGATCAGCCGTTCAACATGGACTTTCACCGTTGCCGGACTGATATCCAGCTCGCGCGCGATTTCCTTGTTTGTCAGACCCTCGGCGACCAGATCGACCACCTCGCGTTCGCGCGGTGTCAGAATTTCGGAAAGGTCGGTCTGCCGCGACGCTGGCGAAGGCGCGCGCATGGCCGCTGTGACAAGATCAATCGGAAGCGCTGACTGCCCCGACTGCACCTGCTCTATTGCCACTCTCAGATCGCCGATTGCGGTGTCTTTCAGAACATAGCCCGCAGCACCGGCCGCCAATGCTTCGCGCACATAGCCGGGCATGTCGTGCAAGGTCAGCATTACGACCTTTGTCGGAAGGGCGAGCGCCACGATGCGGCGCGTTGCCTCCAGCCCGTCAATCCCATCTCCCAGCCTTACATCCATCAGGACGATATCGGGCTCCAATTCCTGTGCCATCGCAACCGCCTGCTCACCTGTTTCGGCAAGCCCGATAATCTCGAAACCGTCGGCGGCCAGCACAGCGCGCAGCCCTTCACGGGCGAGCTGGTGATCATCCACTATCAGGATGCGAGGATTGTTCATGGCAGCATCTCCCGTGGCAAGCGCGCCTCGACTGTCACGCCCCGCTTTTCAGCCGTTCGCCAGTCCAGCGTGCCGCCAATGGCCGCCATCCGCTCTTTCATAACCTCGATACCGACACTATGCCCTGCGTCTGCTGCGCGTGTTTCGGATGAAGGGCCACAGCCCGCATCGCTGATCCGCAAGACCACCGGATCGCTTTCAAACAACGCCTGTATCGACACCTCGCACGGCCCGCCTGCATGTTTGAAGATGTTGGAGATTGCCTCTTGCGCCACCCGGAATAGCGCAGTTTCAACCAGCGATGAAAAGCGTGCATTGCCGCCTTTCAGATCGAAAACGACCTCATATTCCGCCGCCTCGAGACTTTCGGCCAGCGATTGAAGCGCCGCTATCAGGCCCAGATCATCCAGTAAGGTCGGGCGAAGGCCTGCAATTACGCGGCGCAGTTCGGATACCAGTCCACGCGCGACTTCCGCAGATGAAACACTGGCACCGACGGCTCGCCCTGCCCGCGCTTCCGTACTTTCAAGCAGCCTGACCAGCGCAGTTGCCGTCTGCGCCACACCATCATGCAATTCCTGACTGACCCGACGGCGCTCTTCTTCCTGAGCGGTGAAAATCCGCTCCAGCGTCAGTTCAAGGCGCTTCTCACGTTCCTGCAGGGCAGCAAGCAGTTGGTTGCGTTCCCTCTCCCGCTCGATCCGGTCAATCGTCGTGCCCATCAATTCAAGCTGAATGGCAATGGCCTCGCGATCTTCGTTATCGGGTATGTCTGCGAGGTCATCCAATCCTTCAATCGCGAGAAAACCCACGACCCGCGCATCCTGCCCGGGGGACTTGATGGCGATGCCTCCGCCTTTGTCAGGGCCGAGCACCCGCGCTGTTCTGCATCCCGCGAAGAAGGCAAGCCGCTGCGCACAACGTTCCAGCACAGCATTCAGCGTATCTGGGCCAGCCTCTGCCATTTCGTGGCCTGAAACCGAAAGCAAGCGCAGGCGCGCGGCGCGGGCTTCAGCCTCGCGATACAATTCGCGCAATTCCGCGATCGTTTCCCCATCAGAAGGCAGCGGAGGCTTGAAGTCGTCCATCTCCCATAAGGTAGAGCGTCCCGCGCAAACTGCATAGGCCATCCGGCCTACGCCGAAAGGGCCGCCATCCGGCAGATTTTCCCCCAACCCATCGCCGGTAGTCTTCACGAAGTCAGCCGCAATGACGGCTCACGAATTTCACTGGATGCGTTGATGGCGAACCCGCTTCAACGCACGAATATCGGAGATGGGACTATGACGACTTCAATCACTCGTTCGCTGGTTTTCGCAGCTGGTGGTGCCGCTCTCGCCGTTGGCGCGATGAGCCTGCCCGCCATGGCGGACAACGCATCGACACCGATCACGACTGCGGAAGTGGAAGCCGCCCAGAAAGCATGGGGCGAAGGCATCGTCGCAATCAGCAAGGCACACTCCGCTGGCGAAGACTACAAGGCCATTGCCGAGAACCATCTGAACACGCTGTACAATTACGGCGACAGCATGGTCCTGTTCAAACCGACACTGGCCGCCGAAGATCAGTTTCGCGGCACCTATGGCGAGGCACTGAGCTATTTCGTCAAGGGCATTCGTGCCGAAGACAGCGGCTTTGCGATCAAGGGCTGGACCGATGTGCGCTTTGAAAACGAAGGCATTGTTACCAATGACGACAGCGCGATGGCGATGGGCAACTACTTCTTCACCGGGCCTGACGGAAGCGTGACAAAGGTTGAATACACCTTTGGCTATGTGCGCGGCGATGATGGCGAACTGCGCATCAACACGCACCACAGCTCCATGCCGTATGCGCCGGTCACAGTGGCCGCAGTCACGGAATAATCGCTCCCTGCGATTATAGCCTGCGGTGGCGGAACACTCCTGTCTTAGTCTGTTCCGCCACCGGCTCTTTGCCAAACCATGCGTGAGATCCCCAAAATGCGCGTTACCGCAATGGCTGCTCTTGCAGCTGCCGCCTCAGTTTCCACGCCGGCATTCGCGACAGAAGGCGACTTCAACGTCTGGACCGGACAGTTCGTTTTGATTGATCTGGATGAAGACGGGGACTGGTACATCCGCGGCGAAGCGCAGGAGCGTTTCACCAATGACGCAGACCGGCTGGGGCAGCTGCTGCTGCGCTCCTTTGTCGGATATCGCATTTCCAGGGATGTGAACATCGGCGGTGGCTATGCCTATATCCTCACCGATCCTGTCGGCCCGGTCGAAGTGAACGAGCATCGCTTTTATCAGGAGTTGAACGTCAGGCTGCTGAACAAAGGCGGAGTGACACTGGATTCCCGCACAAGGCTGGAGCAACGCACTTTCGAGGAAGGTGACGGCACTTCCTGGCGTTTGCGCAATTTCGTGCAGCTGAAAGTTCCGATCAGCGAGCACAACAAACTTGTCGCTTATACAGAGCCGTTCATTGAGCTGAACGACACGCAATTCCAGCGCGGCGGGCTATCGGTATGGCGCAATTTCGCCGGTGTTTCCCTTCCATTATCAGACGGGATCGGGGTGGTACCGGGCTATCTCAACCAGACTGTCTTTCGCCAAGGCGAAGACCGAATGGATCACGTCGCCAATGTAAACCTTTTCATGTCATTCTGAGAACTGCCGGTCTCATGGCTTTGCAGAAATCGGAACTTATGGCCCGAACGTAATCTCAACCCTGCGGTTCTGAAGTTCTCGTCTGCCAGCGGGTGTTTGGACCCTCGGCCGCGTCGCGCCATAAGCAAGCGTCGAAATCCGCGAGGCAGGAATACGCCCTGCCCGCGCCAGATAGTTTCGAACCGTATTCGCCCGGTCAGCCGACAGTCTGGTTGCGGCGGTCGCGGTGATGGAACGATCAGTGTGGCCAGCGACGGTCACCTTTGCAGTGCCACAATTGCGATAGGCATTGATCGCTGTCGTCAGAGTATTGCGCGCATCCGCTGTGATTTGCGAAGCCCGCCAGTCGAAAAAGACGATATAGGGGCCGCGGTTACAACGCCTTGAACTACGGGCGGGAGGACGAGGTGCAGGCACGGTTGTCGTGCGTGTCGTGCGCTGGTTAGTAGATGCGGGAGCCGGAGCGATCGTGATGTAGACCCGCCGGTTCTCACGTCCCCTTACCACTCTGCCAGACGCACGTGTCGCAGCGTTATTGCCTTTCGAAACCTGCCTGATCTTGCTTGCGGCCACACCTTTCGCAACCAGAGCGTTCCTGACCTTTACAACCCGGTCAATCGCCGTCTGATTGGCGCGACGATCGGACGTCTGATCGTCGTGACCGGTAATCGTGACTGTTCCGTAACTGCAGTTTTTCAGCCTGTTCGCGAGATCATTGATGGCCCTGTTCGATGCATAACCAAGATTATCGACGCCGTAATCGAAGAAGATATTCGCGGGCCTGGTCGAACATGCACGCACCGCGCCTTGCGAAGCGGAATTAGTGCGAGGCGTCGCCGTTGTTCGACGGGCGCCAGTCAGCCGTCCTTCGAGATGGGGGCGCACGACTTGTTTGACTTTTTGCAGGAAAGCCCGCGACTGCGCGGCACAGGATGCTGTCGTCTTGCCAGTTTCCGACAATGCCCATTCAACCCTGTCCAGCTTGCTCCTCAACCGGCCTTTCTGCGCCGTATTCATGGCAACCAGATCAGCGACGAGCGCGGCTGAAGTCGCCTTTCCGATATCGAAAGACGAACCGCTCCACTTTCGTGGAAGATAATCGCGGGCTCTCTGCGCAAGAACGCACGGGGTCTTTCGCAAGGCAACTTCCCCGATGCTCCCGGTCTTGCCCGCGACAAAATAGGTGCAGGCCGCGCCGCGTCCGTCACCACCGAGCGCGGCGCGGTTACAATTCTTGTAAGCAAGGCTGGGGTTCGGCTGAAGCCCCAGATATCCGTAAGCGTACGATTCACCAAGGTAGTTGGACGCGAGGAAATTCCCGTTTTCACGGCCCGCTCTTTCCAGCACTTTCACAGCTTCGGCGTTGTTTCTGGCAGACCCGCCATAACGGGTGGTTCGCAGAAAATTATACAGCTCGATCCAGCCACCGTTTGGATTTTTCGCGAACTCTGCGCGCAGCGTGCGAACTATACAGGCACGATTACTGGCACAAGGACCACGGGCAGGTTCACCCTGAAGATAATATCCCGGTTCGCCATATGCGGCCAAGATCACCTTGCCGCAATTTGCACCGGTGGCACTGGCGTCCCTCAAATACCGTTCACGCGTGCTCCAGTCGTAACGGAATTGGTTGCGGTTCCTACTGCTGCGCGCGGTTGCCAAAGCGCACATCGCACTCGGGCTGCCTAGCTGTGCTGCCCTTTCGAAATATTGCTGCCACGTTCGTGTGCCGGTCGCAGCAGGAAGGCCTTCGGGATATCGACCTCCAGCTCGGCTGCCGGATACATAGAAAGCATAAGCGCAATTTTGTTCACGAGCGGTCCGGAGCTTTGCGTCTGCCAAGCTGACCGTCGGCGATCTTCGGTTAAGCAAATCCTGTGCGACGCGAACCTTCGCGCGCGGATTGCGCTTCTCCGCCCGTTGATTGAGCCTCAGAGCGCGGTTCTTTGCCGGAATGTCCCAATCCGCTTCCGAATAATCGAGATACCCGAACAGGAGCTTTGCGACACTGTCATCGCCTTTCGACGCTGTCGCCAGCTGCGCACGGCGCGGCTTTGCACGGGCAACTTTGATCAGGTCCGGCATATCCAGACCGCACAACTGTCGGTAGTTGATACCCCAGCGCGACATTTCGATGTTGAGCTTTGCCTTTTCGACAGAATCGCCAACAACACCGCGCGTTGTCGAGCTTCCCGAACTCACAGAACCGCATTCGCGCTGCCAGCTATTGACGCGGTTGATGTATTGGCGGCTGACTGAAGTACCCGCAGTTCGCGACAGAAATGCTCCGCTTTGGGCCAATTGGTTATACCGTTTGTCGCACTGGGCCACTCGATTTTGCTGGTCCAGCCGGTTCTGGATGGTCGTTATACGGGATCGTGCGCTGTTGGCCCGCCGATGTCGGGGGCACTGGCTCAGATACCGGCGATAACCATTGATAGTCTTGGTCCGATCCGCGCGAGCCCAAGCCGCGTTGCAAGGATCGGCAGGTGGTGGTGGCGGGGGCGGTGGCGGTGGAGGTGGCGGATCATCACAAGTGCTGGTGATTATGCACTCATCCTGGGCAAGCGCTGGTTTAGCGACAAGGCCAATCGCCATGACTGAGAGTATCGCCGCCGCAACTTTCTGCATCACTCAGCCGCCTCATCTGCGGGGTCTTCACTGCAGCGTGACAAGGCTGCTGTTTTCCCCTCATTATCGTTAACACCTATCATACGAACGATTTCGCCATCAAGACTATAGGTCCATACGGAAGTTGTAAGGCTTTCAGGCTCGGATTGTTCGAAGTTGTCCGATTGTTTCCGGTTGATATCGGGATTCCCGAATACAAGCGTATCGTCGGAAGACCCTCGTTCGATAGTCAGCTTGTTCTCGCAACCATTCTGATCTTGATTGACCACCCATTCGCCAACCAGCCAGTCTACTTGAGGCAACTCCGGTTCTGGCGGTGGCGGCGGCTCGACTGCCGCGAGTGTCGGCGAGGCAACGGGTTCAGGCGATGTCGCTATCGGTTCAGCAGTTTCATCATCGCCGGCATCTGCACCTGCGAACAGGCCCGATTGCATCACGGCAAGCGCCCCGCCTGCCGTCAGCACGAGCAGGAGCAGAACAGGCCAGAACTTATTGCTCCCACTGGTTTCATCCTCTTCCGGTGCAACCAGATTGTCCGTTTCAGATGAACTCTCTTCGCGTTCGGCGAAAGCGGGTTCTTCCGACGGTTCAGCCACGACAGGCGCATCGGATAAAGCGGGAGCGGGCTCCGGCTCTTTTACTGTTGTGGGTATCGGGCCAGGTTCGGGTTCGGGTTCGGGTTCGGGTTCGGGCTCTGGCGCTGGCTCGAGCGCGCCTTTCGTCATTGCTTCCAGCAACGCGAAATCGACCATTGCAGCCCATTCGCCGACTGTTTGCGGACGACTGGCACGCGCAAGGCTTAGGCCAGCCGTGATGGCCTCTGCCAGACCCGTTCCGGCAAGGATTTCGGCCTGCGATAGCTCTGCCCTGATCCTTTCAAGCGTGCCGTCCCTGTCGCCAATGCGTTCTGGAAAACTGGGCGGTGGCTTGTCCAGTGCAAAGCAGTAAAGCGTTGCTGATATCTGATAGATATCGCTCCAGGGGCCGACCATAGCCTTCTGCGACTTGTCGAAGAGCTCTGGCGGAAAAAACCGCGGATCGCCAAGATCTGTCAGAAGATGCCCATTTGGCGCAAGCCCCCTCAGATCAGCGCCAACTCCGCACAGGAAAGTCCGGCCTGAATGCTGCCGCACAGTCGTCGGCAAAATACCAAGGTGGCATGCTCCCTCATCATGGAAACAGGCAAGGCCGTCCGACAATTCGGAGGCAACGCGCAGCAATGCCTCTTTGCTTATTTCCGTCACGGCGGAGGTCTCAGGCACGGCCTGTGAAACCTCTGCAATCCCGTTTCGGGGTGGTGACGCCATGAGCAGTTGAGGGATTAACGGCGACACCTGACTGGCGCTCCGCAACAACTCAATGCGGGAATCAATCAATCGCGCAAAAGATGCCCTTCGCTCCTCGAAGTCGGCTTCGCTTTCACCGCCAGTAGGCTTGGCAAGCGAAGGCGGCGCAAGAGTGACAGTGCTCGTCAGATAGGGCGCATCACCAACCCTTTCGACCTTTACGGAAACGAAATCGTCTGTAGCAGCCATCTATCGAGGGTCCCTTAGTCGGAAAGAGGGCAGGTTCGTCATTCTTACTTCGCGTCCTTCATCTGGCCATCAGGGTCAGTGGAGCGGGCCTGCGTGCATAGTCTTTCAAGCTCCAGCCTACTTGAATCGCCCGGCGCCGGTTTCGTACAGCGCGCGATGGCGGGCAGCATTGCGGCTTCCTCGCTATTCCCGAACGCGATTGGTCTGGCGTTCGTACCGGAGCCCGACGGCATTTCCAGATCGAGACTGGCGAACAGGAAGAGGACAAGACTGGCCGACGCGACGACAGTGGCAACCTTCTTCCAGTCCAGGGCATCAGCATCATCGGGCAGCGCCATAAGCTGCCGCGGGTCTTTCATCAGCGGACTGGGGCTTCGCGAAGTAGGACTGGAAATGATACGAAAGAACCGGTTGCTCATG
>JAXHVK010000061.1:0-16198 GCA_034211135.1 Pseudomonadota bacterium | reverse complement strand
CGACTGTCGATCCTGATCTGGCCGCCCGCGTCGCGACGAAAGCCCGTGAAAAAGGTATCCGTTTCACGCCCGCTGGCTCTAACACGACTTTGGCTGATCGCACGGTGACGGTTGCGGTTCGCGTTGATGACCAGACAGCACAGGCCATTTCTGTGCGCCAGTCCGCTGATCTTGTACCGGGCGTCGGAAAAGGTATCTCGGCGCTCAAGAGTTCACGCTTCGACCTTGGCAGCGCTCGTGGCTATCAAAGCTTTGCACGCACAGTTGAGCTGCCCTCGACAGTGCGGAACCTGAGCGTGCCGGATCTCTCCGAATTCGAACCCACACAGCCCAGCGCCCAGGACAAGCCCAGCCGCCTTCAGCCGCGTATCGAGCTCGAAGATCAGCGCGTCGCTGGCAAGTCGGTCAACACGCTTGATTCGCGAGCCGCACAGACAGTCGATGTTGGCGGCAGCTTCTCGATCTCCTCGAAAGTGGACGTGACCGCTGGCGTCCGCCTTAGCCAGCAGCGGGAGCGGCTCGATCCTTTGACGGATGCTGTGCAGGATAGTCAGGCCGTCTATGTCGGCACCCAAATCAAGTTCTGATCTCTGGCAAATTTTTTGAATAAAGACCCTGCTTCGGCGGGGTTTTTTATTGCCTGACGCTACGGCATGGCTACTCTCCCTTTAAATCAAGCTTTGGAGGGATTTAATGAGCCGAGTTGCAATCGTAACGGGTGGTACGCGCGGAATCGGAGAGGCGATCTGCAACCGCCTCAAACGTCAGGGCCACACGGTCATCGCCAATTATGGCGGCAATGACGAAGCAGCTCGCGCCTTCAGCGAAGAGCACGATATACCGGCACACAAATGGGACGTTGGCGATCATGAGGCCTGCCTCGAAGGGTGCGCCAGGGTTGAGGCCGAATACGGCCCCGTTGAAATCGTGATCAACAATGCCGGCATCACGCGTGATGGCACATTGCACAAGATGAGCTTCGATGACTGGAATGATGTGATGCGCGTCAATCTGGGCGGGTGTTTCAACATGGCCAAAGCCACATTTCCCGGAATGCGCGAGCGCAAATGGGGGCGCATCGTCAATATCGGCTCCATCAATGGTCAGGCGGGTCAATATGGACAGGTCAACTATGCCGCAGCGAAATCCGGCATTCACGGTTTCACGAAAGCGCTCGCGCAAGAGGGTGCGAAGTTCGGCGTAACCGTCAACGCGATTGCCCCCGGCTATATTGACACCGACATGGTCGCCGCGGTCCCTGAAAATGTTCTGGAAAAAATCGTCGCAAAGATCCCCGTGGGTCGCCTTGGCCAGGCTGAAGAGATCGCTCGTGGAGTGGCGTTCTTCACCTCCGACAACGGCGCATTCATGACCGGATCAACCATGAGCATCAATGGCGGCCAGCACATGTATTGAGCCACACCGCACGCAAGACGGGCTGGGCCGGCAAATCCTTTATCAAATCATTAACCACCTCTGGTTAGTTTTGCTTAGCCCTGATAGGGTGCGGAACAGGAACAGAGGTGTTTCATGACGACCGATGCCAGCAATTCGATGACGCGTACGCAAACGCATGCGTCCGCTCGTCCCTCGCTTATGCTGCGTAGCGCGAAGGTAGTCTGCCAGACGGGGCAATATGCCTGCGTCATTCGCGATGTTTCCAAACTGGGCACTTCGATTGCCTTTTTGCACGAAGTGCCGCCTGAGCCGCGCATCCTGTTGAGCCTTGGCAACGGCCTGATCTACCCAATTGAGCGTGTGTGGGCAGGCAAACGTCAGGCCGGTTACCGGTTCGCGAACGAGCTTGAACTGACGGAATTTATCCACGAATCCGCACCTTTTGAAGCGCGCCCTGTCAGACTTGAGATAAAGACGACTGCGCGCCTCATCGACGGCCGGGATCATCATCACGTCAAACTGCTGGATATCTCCACGCATGGCGCGAAATTTGAAAGCGGCTCCAAACATGCCGAACAGCGACTGATCGGATTTCAGGTGCAGGGCATGGCTCAACAATTGGGCAAGGTCGTCTGGCAATCAGATGAAGTGTTCGGTTTGCAATTCCAGCAGCCAATCGCGCTACAGGAACTCGCTTTGGCGGCGTTGCGACTGCAGCCCTATGATGCTCCCATCAAAGGCGGCTTCAGCGAAGCGCTTTCGAACGCGCGCGCCGCGTAACGATTGACTTTGCCACCGCATGTGGCTGAACAAACCACATGTCCGCGCCTTATCATCCGCCTGTAAAGCGCTCTATCGCCATTGCCGGGCACAAAACCAGCATATCACTTGAACCGGTATTCTGGGACATGCTGCGCGCTGCGGCTCAGGATGAGGACGCTGCAATCAGCACCATAGTCGCGCGGATCGATTCCGAACGGATCAAAGCCGAGAACCCGCCAGGCCTGGCGAGTGCTATCAGAGTATGGTTGGTGAGCCAGTCTTTGAGCTCGAAGTCGACACCCTAGCCCTATTCGTCACCGACCCGTTCGATATCAGCGCCAACCAGCTGCAGCTTTTCCTCCAGACGCTCATATCCGCGATCAAGGTGATAGATGCGTCGCACAGTGGTTTCCCCCTGCGCGGCGAGAGCTGCGATGATCAGGCTCATAGACGCGCGCAAATCAGTCGCCATAACCTCAGCGCCGGTCAGGTCCACCGGGCCTTTTACAACCGCAGTGCGCCCTTCTGTTTCAATATCCGCACCCATTCGCGCCAGCTCGGGAACATGCATGAAACGGTTTTCAAAAATCGTCTCTTTCAGAACACTGGTCCCTTCGGCCCTGCAAAGAAGGCTCATCAGCTGGGCCTGCATGTCAGTGGCAAGGCCGGGAAAAGGTGCCGTGGTCAGGTTTGTGGGCTTAAGCGGACCATTCGCGCGGACAGTGACGCCTTTCTTGTCCTCTTCAACTTCGACACCGATTTCACGCAGCGCCTGAAGCGTGGATGCCATGTCGTGCGCATTCGCGCCTTCCAGCTTCACCTCACCGCCTGTGATCGCGGCAGCACAAGCGTAAGAGCCTGCCTCGATCCGGTCCGCCATCACGCGATAGGTGGCGCCATGCAGCCGCTTCACCCCGTGAATTGTCAGGTCAGACGTGCCAATCCCTTCGATTTCGGCACCCATAGCAACCAGCAGGTTGCACAGATCGACAATCTCCGGCTCCCGCGCAGCACCGGTCAGACGACTTGTGCCATTCGCCAGAACCGCTGCCATCAACGCGTTCTCTGTCGCGCCGACACTCACGACGGGGAAGTCGAAATCGCCGCCTGGCAAGCCGCCATCGGGCTGTATCGCTTTGACATAGCCCTGCGCCAGCTCAATTTCGGCACCGAAGGCTTCCAGCGCTTTCAAGTGGAGATCAATCGGTCGGTTGCCGATGGCGCAGCCACCCGGCATGGAAACAGTCGCTTCGCCCGCACGCGCCAACATCGGGCCAAGAACGAGGATGGAGGCCCGCATCTTGCGAACCAGATCGTAGGGCGCGACTGTCGAAGTGATCCGTGTAGCTTCCAGCCGCATTGTCCGGCCAAAGTCTTCAGGCCGCGTTCCCTGAATGGCTGTCGTCACACCGAACTGGTTCATCAAATGCTGGAACCCGTCAATATCGGCGAGGCGTGGCAGATTGCGCAATGTTACCGGTTCATCGGTAAGAAGAGCGCAGGGAATCAATGTTAATGCCGCATTCTTAGCGCCAGAAATGGGAATCGAACCGGAAAGGCGATTGCCGCCACGAATAAGAAGTTTGTCCATAGATCACGCAATAGCGATCCAAAGCTTTCACGCAACTGACACGCGGTTGTGTTTGGCGAATGTTGACGAAGGTTAATGCGTGGGCCACTCCCGTTTCCGGACGGGACACGACATCTGTGGCAGGCAAGAGGGAGCCAGAAGTGATGACTGAGAGAAAACCGATCAAGAAGGCCGTCTTTCCCGTCGCCGGTCTGGGCACACGTTTTTTGCCAGCGACGAAAGCCATCCCGAAAGAGCTGCTACCGATCGTGGATCGCCCGCTGATCCAGTATGCCGTCGACGAAGCGCGAGAGGCTGGTATCGAACAAATGATCTTCGTCACCGGACGCGGCAAGACAGCGATTGTCGAACATTTCGACATGGCGTTCGAGCTTGAGACCACGATGAGCGAGCGCGGCAAGGATATGGGCGTGCTGGATCCCACTCGCGCCACTCCCGGCGATATCATCACTGTACGTCAGCAAGTACCGATGGGTCTCGGCCACGCGATCTGGTGCGCGCGCGCTATCGTCGGCGATGAGCCTTTTGCAATTTTCCTTCCTGACGAACTGATGGTCGGCAAAGCCGGCGGCACTGGCTGCATGAAACAGATGGTCGATGCTTATGACGAAGTCGGGGGCAACCTGATCAGCGTCCTCGAAGTGCCGATGGATGAAGTTTCGAGCTATGGCGTGATTGATCCGGGCGCTGCCGACGGCGCATTGACGGAGGTTAACGGCCTTGTTGAGAAACCGCCGGTGGAGCAGGCTCCGTCGAACAAGATCATCTCGGGCCGCTATATTCTCCAGCCCGAAGTGATGCGCACGCTCGAAAATCAGGAAAAGGGCGCGGGCGGCGAAATCCAGCTAACCGATGCGATGGCCAAAATGATCGGCGACCAGCCCTTCCACGCGGTGACATTTGACGGCAACCGCTATGATTGCGGGAGCAAGCTGGGCTTCGTCGAAGCGACCCTCGCGCTCGCTCTGGAGCGTGACGACATGGGCGCGGATGTCCGGAATATGGCGCACAGATTGCTGGGATAATCCCCAAAAAGAAACCCCGCCGCGCATAACAATCGCGGCGGGGTCGAATTGTGCAGACGTGGCAGCTTACTCGGCAGCTTCCTCAGCATCGCCAGCGTCGTCGCCTTCTCCTTCGATGGTAAAGCCTTCGTCCGAGGCACCGTTATCAAACGACCACTTCTCTATCGCCTCGGCAAGCTGGGCGGGCTCTTCTGCGGCAGCCTTTGCAAGGCCGTTGAGCGAAGAACCGTCCAGTCCAAGCTCTTTCATCAGGCCGTCAAGCACAGGTGCTTGTGCGCGGTAGGCGAGAGCGGCAGATACGGCATCATTGGCGAGATTGCCTGAACCACCACCCGCAGCGCCGCCACGGGAGCCGCCGTCATTGGCCGCTTTGCCGCCGCCATTGGTGAGGCCATCGACCTGAACGATCTTGATCGAGTCGATTGCTTCCATCGGCTTAGCGCTTTCACGCACGACTTCGGGCAGCACTTTGAGCAGAGCCAGCTTTGTCTGAAGGCTGATCTGATCCATCGACAGGATATTCGCCGCCTCGTTAACGGCTTGCTGACCGGCAGCTTCGACTTCGAAGCGAACACGATCTGCTTCTGCGCGGAGGACCTCGGCGTCTGCTTCACCCTTCGCTTCGAGACGGGCGGCCTCGGCGCGGTTGGTGGCAGCATCCTTTTCAGCTTCTGCTTCGACCTTGATCTGGATCGCATCGCGTTCTGCGACCTTGGCCGCTTCGATCAGTTCGATCTTCTTCTGACGTTCTGCAATCTCGCTCTCACGCGAGGTTGCAACCTGCTCCTCTGCAGCGACAGCCTTTGCACGGGCTGCGTCAGCTTCTGCTTTCGCCTGGCTTTCCTCACGCGATTTGTTCTGGACAGCGATCTGCTGTTCCTGACGCGCGATTTCGAGCGCACGCTTCTGATCGATGCGAGCTTCCTCAACCAGACGGTCCGCTTCGATCTGCTGGGCATCAACCTGCTTTTTGGCTTCGATGCGGGCTGCATCGGCTTCGCGCTGGCGTTCGGCCTGTTCGCGGGCGATTTCGGACGTTTGCGAGGCGCGGCGCACTTCGACTTCGCGTTCCTGAGCCAGCCGTGCATATTCCTTGTCACGATCAATTTCAAACGTGCGGGCATCGGCTTCGAGGTTCTTCGTCTCCATCTGGACGCGCGTATCCTGCTCGATATCGTTGCGCAGTTTCTTGCGCGCCTCGATCTGCTCGGTCAGCTTGGTCAGACCTTCCGCGTCAAACGCGTTATTGGCGTTGAAGTGCTCAATACTTGTCTGGTCAAGACCAGTCAGCGAGACTGATTCCAGCTCCAGACCGTTCATCGCGAGGTCGTTCGAAGACACTTGCTGAACCTTTTGCACGAAGTCCGCGCGCTGTTCGTGCAGTTCGTTCATGCTCATGCCGGCCGCGACGGAGCGCAGGGCGTCAACGAATTTACCTTCGACCAGATCCTTGAGCATTTCCGGCTGCATCGTGCGCATGCCGAGCGTTTGCGCGGCCATCGCGATTGCGCCCGCATCGGGCCGAACGCGGACGTAAAATTCCGCCTTCACGTCAATACGCAGACGATCAAGCGTAATCAGCGCTTCGCCATCGCGGCGAACGACGCTTAGAACAAGCGTGTTCATATTGACAGGCATGGTTTCGTGGAAAACCGGGAAGACCAGCGCGCCGCCATTCATGACGACTTTCTCTCCGCCGATACCTGTGCGGACAAAGGCGGTTTCCTTCGATGCGCGGCGGTAAAGGGTGGTAAGGAAGATGAAGATCGCCAGCAAAACGATCAATCCGATCCCGGTGTAAATTCCAATCGTAATCAACGAGTCCATAGTTTCTCCTGTTGCTCTTATTATTGGCCCGACTGCGCGGAGTTGATGAGATCGACGGGGTCTCTCAATCCACGCTCAGCAGCGGGCTTTCGTAACGAACCGCGAAGAACGTCTCCCCCTCGCGCCGCACAAGCAGGACGGTTTCGCCCTCTCCCAATGCTGCGTCCGGATCATGCGGTTCAACCATGACAAAATGAGGATGCCCAAAGATATCGAGCACCTTTGATCGCGCGGGACTGCCGCGCTTTGCGGTGCCAATCTGTATTTCGGCATCGCGACGAACCAGGCTGTCGAGCGAGACGGCGCTCGTTTCATCCTGGGGTAACAGGCGGGCAAGAGGACGGGTCAGCACTCCATTTACAGGAAGCGCCGCAATCCCGGCCAACACACCAGCCAAAGCGGTATGGAGCGGTGCGCCAAACAGCGCGACGGCGGTTGCCTGTCCGCCCACACCGATGGCTGAGAAGACAAACAACAACAACATCAGCCAGATAAGGAATGGCACGCGGCCCAGCCCCAGAAGGCTGAAGGCACCTTCGACAAACCCGCTGCTGTTTGCGGCATCCGCATCGACATCGAAGTCGATTTCGGCATCGCCGCTATCAAACAGATCTCCCAAACCCACAATCTGGGCAAGGCTGATGAATACCAGTGCGACCAGCGCAACTAGAAACGGCAAGTTATAGGCTTCGAGTAAAGTCATTCTACATCACCCGCAAACAAGCGTGCTGCGAAGCACGCAACATATGTTTTCCAAATTTTCTCCATGAACATTGGTTTAACACAATGTTTCGCAAAAAGATACAAAAATCGTGTGCGCTTGCGTCATGAAAGGCGTTTCTTGCGTATATTTTCGCAAGACCATTGTAATCTTGTTTCCAGTCCCCATATACAGGACTTGGTCGCGGTACGTCAGACCGTGATTTTTAGCGGCAGCGATTTCAAACCGCCAACAAAAGTACTGTTGGCCCGCTGTGGCTGTCCGGCCAGCTCTACAGCCACCACCCGATCCAGCAGCGCTTCGAACAGAATGCGCATCTCAAGCCGCGCAAGATGCAGGCCGAGGCACTGATGAGCCCCCGCGCCGAATGCCATATGCCGATTGGGCGAACGGGCCGCATCAAAACGGCGCGGGTCGTCGAACTGGTCTGGATCGTGATTGGCCGAGACATAGTTGATCATCATCCAGTCGCCTTTCCGGATGTGCTGTCCGCCAATCTCAACATCCCTTGCAGCGGTCCGCATGAAGTGCTGCACGGGGCTGGTCCAGCGGATCGCCTCTTCAACAATGCCGGGCAGCAGTGAACGGTCCTCGCGCACGCGCGCCCACTGATCCGGATCCTGCGCCAGCGCCTGCATCGCCCCGGCGGTTGATGCGCTGGTTGTATCGTGACCGGCGGTTGCGACGATGATGTAATACCCCGCCATATCGCGCGGTGGCAGCGGCTTTCCATCAACCATGGCATTGGCGATAACACTCGCCACATCATCGGTGGGATCGGCGCGTCTGTCTTCGGCCAGTTTTGCGAAGTAATCCTCGAAAGTACTGACCGCCCCCGCGACAAGTTGCACGACCTGTTCCGGCGTCATCTTGTCCATTCCAGAACCGGACAGATCCTTGTCCTGACCACCGAACAATTGTTGGGTCAGCATCTGCATTCTGGGCTCATCCTCGGGCGGAACACCCAGGATCTGCATGACTACGCGCAAGGGATAGGGGCCGGAAACAGTCTCGACAAAGTCCAGCTCCGGGCCGTTTGCGATCATATTGTCGACTGTACGTGTGGCCAGTTCACGGATCTCATCTTCAATCTGCCGCAGGTTCTTGGGCATGAACCAGTCCTGCGTCAGTCGCCGGTATTTGGGGTGGACGGGCGCATCAAAGACCACGAGCGAATCCACCAGCATATTCGATCCGGTCGCGGCGCGGCTGAACTCAATCGCCTGATTGAATGCAAAGACTACGGGACGCGGATTGTTAAGGAAGGTCTCGTTGTCCTTCGATATGCGCTTCACATCATCATAGCGGCTGATGAACCAGAATGGCTCAAACAAAGTGCCATCCTCCGGCACCACCTTCGCCACCGGCATGGTGGTACGGATATGGTCAAACTTGTCGAGCAATCCGTCCCATTCTCCGTAAGCGTGAGGATCAATCACTGCCTTGGCGAGATCGAGCGGGAGGATTGCTTCGTTTGCCATCACGCCACCTCTTTCGCTTTCGCCTCGAATTCGTCGCGAAGCTCCCTTTTGTAGAGCTTTCCGTTCGCCTCTCTCGGCAGATCAGGCCTGAACTCGAACAGTTTGGGCATTTTGATGCGGGCAAGGTTCGGCGCAAGGAAATCGCGCAGTTCCGCTTCGAGAGCATCACCAGCATCCGCCATGTCCATCGGCTGAACCACTGCGACGACTTTCTCACCCAGATCGGGGTCCGGCGCACCGATGACCGCAGCGTCCATAATCTTGTCGTGAGTGACCAGCAGGTTCTCAATCTCTTGCGGGTAGATGTTTACCCCGCCCGATATAATCATGTGGCTTTTCCGGTCGGTCAGAAACAGGAAGCCATCGCCATCAACATGGCCGATATCGCCCAGCGTCATCCATCCTTTGGGATGCATCGCCTCGCGCGTCTTGTCCGGATCGTTGTGATAGCTGGGCAGTTGTTCGTTCTCGAAATAGATCAGCCCGTCCTCTCCAGCGGGAACTTCTTCGCCATCCGGCCCGCAGACGTGCAGCGTGCCATAGATCGCCTTGCCCACGCTGCCGGGATGTGTGAGCCAGTCTTCCGATCTGACGAGCGTCATGCCGATGCCTTCGCTGCCCGCATAATATTCATTCACGATCGGGCCCCACCATTCGATCATCTCTTTCTTGATCGGAACCGGGCACGGCGCGGCGGCATGGAGTGCGCGCTTATGGCTTGAAAGGTCGTATTTCGTGCGTTCTTGCCCTGCCAGTTTCAGGAAGCGTACGAAATGCGTCGGGACCCACTGGCTGTCTGTCACCTTGTAGTCCTGAATTGCCTTCAGCGCGGCTTCGGGTTCAAATTTCTCCATTACCACGACAGTCCCGCCCAGGCGGTGCGCGGTGGATGCCCAGCCAATCGGCGCAGCATGATAAAGCGGCGCTGGCGAGAGATAGACCATCGAACCGTCCGCAGGCATGCCTGCCCCCAGCATAGCCAGCCCCATCAACGGATTTGGCGCAAGCGGATCGGGGCTTTCGGGCGGCGCGGGCCGAATGCCCTTTGGCCGTCCTGTCGTGCCGGAGGAATAGAGCATCACCAGCCCCGCACTTTGATCGGAGATCGGATCGGACGGCTGCGCGTCCAGCTGGGCCGCGAAGTTTTCCTCGCCAGTCCCATCCATGATCAGGATATCCAGATCGGGGCATTCCTGCCTGATACCTGACACAACTTCTTCGAACTGTGTCGATGTGATCAGAAACCTCGCCTCACTATCCCTGACAATATAGGCGATTTCAGGAGCCGTCAGGCGTGTCGAAACCGGCACCAGCATGGTTCCGGATCGCTGTGATCCCCAGATCAGCGTGAAGAATTCCATCCTGTTTTCGAGCAGCACGGCAAAGGCATCGCCTTCACCCAGCCCCTTTGAACGGAGCAGGTTTGCGAATCGGTTTGCCGACGCATCCATCTCGCCAAAAGTCATCTGCGCACCACTGCCAGCCATGATTACCGCCGGATCATCGGCTCTGGTTTGCGCGTGTATAATAGGGTGCAGGCCCATCTATCTCTCTCCCATATGCCATCCATTATTGAACTGGACGGTCACGATTCCCTCTCTTTTTGAAACCTAACGGGGAGAGAGCCGCACTCAAGCGAAATCGAAAAGGGAGGCGGCCAAGTAATTGGCGACACGGCACAACACATAAAAAAAGGCGCCGGGGTGACCCGGCGCCTATGTTCGGACACCCTCTCCAATGTCCGACCCGCTCATTGGCGGGTTAATCCGTGTGCGCGGCGAAAGCTTTACTGTCCGCCTTGGCCCAGCTGCCCCGGACGCACCCGACCCGATGCATTTACCGGACCGGTCGTCTCAGAGAGCGCTGCGCGCGCTGCACCCTCTTTCATATAGGGAATTGGATTGACTGCAAGCCCATCTACACGAACTTCGTAATGAAGGTGTGGGCCGGTCGAGCGGCCAGTGGAGCCGACGAAGCCAATAAGATCGCCCTTACGGACTGGCTGACCATCAGCAACATTCAGCTTCGAAAGGTGCGCGTAACGCGTTTCAAGCGATGATCCGTGATCGAGATAAATCACAAGGCCATAGGTCCGCGAATAATGTGCGCGTTTCACCATGCCATCAGCGGTAGCGTAAACCGGCGTGCCCGTGGGCGCGGCAAGGTCGATACCCTTGTGGCGCGCACGGCGGCCCAGAACGGGGTGCGTGCGCATGCCATATCCGCTGGAAATACGGCCGGAATTGAGCGGATTGCGCGAAGGCACCGACACAACCGGACGTTCAATGCTGGGGTTCATGGTGGGGATGGCGAACGGATCGGGTCCTGCATTGTCCAATGCAGTCCAGCTGGCGAACAGTTCCCGGAAACGGGGATCGCCAGTCGCCAGATCATCGCCAGCTTCGCTTTCGATCGGAGCAGTCACGTCTGCTGCTGCGGCGCTTGAAGACGAGCTTGCATAGGCTGGTGCCGCCGCAACGCTTATCAAAGCGGCGCAAATCGCAGCACCGAATTTCTTGAATGTTTGCCCTAGAGCAAGACGCATACTGACCCGTTCCTTACATTGGGCAGCCATCATTTGCGGACTGCCAATGGCGCCTTACCAGCGCGCGTATCTTGTTCGGTTACGAGTTATCCAGTGGAAATCTTAAAGCGCAACTTCTGCGTAAAACTCCCGCGACAAACCGGCTGCGAGACGCGCTGAGTCGTTGAATGGCGGCTTAACGGCCCCTTTGAAATACTCGCGAACCAAGGATTTCCACCTGTTCTGGGGATTCTCGCCACTCGCTTCGGCGCGTGCGACAAAGTGTTTGGTCCCGAACGCAACGTGTCGAATTTCATCGTCAAGTATGCGACTCAGGATTTTCGCGCCGTTGTCATCACCGGCGGCCTGAACCCGATCAAGGGTGGCCGGCGTCACATCCAGACCGCGCGCTTCCAATACCATCGGCACAATGGCCAGACGCGCATCCAGATCATGGCGGGTTTCATAGGCCGCCTGCCAAAGCCCGCCATGCGCGGGCAAGGCACCGTAATGGCTGTCGAGCGCCCTCAGTTTGCGATCAAGCAGTGCGAAATGCATCGCCTCATCCGCAGCGACTGACAGAAAGTCGCTGACAAACTCGGGCCCCATTTCAGCGCCGAAACGCCCCGCCATGTCCAGTGCCAGATCAATCGCGACGAATTCGATATGGGCCAGAGAGTGCCACAACGCGATACGAGCCCGACCGGTGCCGCCTTTTCCGCGTTTGGGCATCTTGTTCGGAGGCCGCAGTTCGGGCTCTTCCGGACGGGCAGGATGATCGGGCATCGCCTCATCAAAGTCCCACGCCAACTCCCCCCGCCGCCAGCGTCGCGCGACATCGCGGGTCGCGAAACACTTGGCGCGCGGATCGGCTGTCAGAAGAGCTGACCGGATGGCAGAGGCGACACTTTGCAAAGGAATTACCTCACAGGGCCTTCGCCGCGGCAAGGACTTCTTCGGCGTGGCCTTTCACTTTCACCTTGTTCCAGACCTGCGCGATATTGCCCTGCGCATCGACAAGATAAGTGGTGCGCACCATGCCCATATACTTCTTCCCGTACATCTGCTTTTCCGTCCAGATGCCCAGCGCATCAGAAAGGCCGCCTTCCTCAGCATCGGTTGCGAGAGGCGTTTTCAGATCGTGTTTTGCGATAAAGTTCTGGTGTTTCTTCGCCGAATCTTTCGACACGCCCAGCAGCTCAACACCCGCTGCATCGAAATCACCTTTCAGAGCGGTGAAGTCTTTCGCTTCGGTCGTGCAACCCGGCGTATTGTCTTTGGGGTAGAAGAAAACGACGAGTTTCTTGCCTTTGAAGTCACTCGGTTTGACGGTGCCGCCCTCAGGTGCGCCCATTTCGATATCGGGCATCGGATCGCCGACTGCGGGTACTTCGCTCATTTACTCATGCTCCGTTTCACTATCGGCGATTGTCTCGCCAAGAATCTCCGTCCAGACCCCGCGCACCCTTTGCCGCGCCTGCCCCAATGAGCGCAAGAGCGCATCATAGTCATCAACGCCGCAGGATTTGGCCAACACCTCCGCCGCACAAGCAGGTGGCTCCGTTCCGGCAGGCGCCAGCAGCCGCAACGACACTAGCATTCGCGTCATCAGGTCATAATCAGGCCGGAAGTGTTCGGGCAGCAATCCCGCCTTAATAAGAGCGGGAATAGTGGTTCCAAGGTCGGGAGAGAACGCTTCTTCCGGTAAATCGCCGCCGCGCAATTGGAGGTAGTGGACAAGAAACTCGAAATCGACCAGCCCGCCCCGCAGCCGTTTTACATCGAGCACGCCTTGCGGCTGCTTGTGCTCAGCAATCTGGCGGCGCATGTCGAGCACTTCGGCCCGAAGAGCAGCCTCATCCCGTTCGCGGCGCAATACCTGCCGCATTATCGTTTCGATCGCCTGAGTACCCGCATCCGAGCCAACGAGCACCCGCGCACGGGACAATGCCATATGCTCCCATGTCCATGCTGTTTCGCGCTGGTAACGCTCGAATGCCTCGCAACTTACCGTCAGCGGTCCCTGCGCCCCTTGCGGTCTGAGGCGGGTATCAATTTCGTAGAGCGCCCCTTGCGCGGTGGGGACGGACAGAGCCGCGGTGACGCGGCTTGCCAGGCGGTTGTAATAATGTGTGGCGGACAAGGAACGTTCACCGTCGGACTGGGCGGCGAAGTCGCCGGTGAAGAGATAGACGACATCAAGGTCTGAGGCGTGCGTCAATGCACCCCCTCCAAACCGGCCAAGCCCCAGCACCAGTAACTCGCTATCCTCGATCCGGCCGTGCGACTTTGCGAATTCGGCCTGAGCGCCCTGTACAGCCAGTTGCAATCCTGCCTCCGCAATGCGCGAAAGTGCCGCGCCCACACCCAGCGGATCGGCCAGCCCCTCAATCAACTGGATGCCAAGGGCAAATCGCAACTCGCCCGTGACAAGCCGGATCGCATCAAGCAGCGCTTCGTAATCGTCACGCTCTGCGCTGCGCGCCAGCCGCATGGCGATTTCTTCGACACTGCCGGGCAATTCCAACGCATCATTATCCAGCAGAATGTCCAGCAATTCCGGACGCCGCGCGAGCTCATCTGCCAGAGTAGGCGCGAGAGTCAGCGCCCCGACAAGCCGATCAAGCAGATCGGGGCGCGCATTCAAAAGGCGGAACAACCGGATTGCGGAGGGCGCACGCTCCAGCAGACTTTCCCACCGTGTAAGCGCGCGCATCGGATCATCGCTTTTCGCAAAGGCCTTAAGCAGCGCTGGCGCAAGTTCATCAAAGGCAGTGAGCGCCTGATCGCTGCGGAGCGTCTGGAAGCGGCCGTCACGCCATTGGGCAATGCGGGCCGCCACCTCTTCGGTATTGTCGAAACCGGGGAGTTCGGCAGGAACAGATTTCTCCGCAGGCCGCGGCACGGGTTTCGCAGGAGCAGGTTCGCCGATAAGCGCTTCGTATACGCAAGAAGTGCTCTCGGTCAGTTCGCGGACCTCTTGCAGCAACGCCTCGCCGCTGGCCAACCCATCGAGCAACGCCACATTTTCAAGCGCTTCTCCTGCTGGAAGTTCATGCGTCTGGCGGTCATTCACCATCTGCAAGCGGTGTTCGATCACTCTGAGACGGTCATAGTTCTCGCCAAGTATGCGCGCTTGGCCAGGTGCGATACGCCCTGCCCGCGCCAGCGCATCAAGGGCCGCCCGCGTGCCGCGCACCCGCAACAGGGGATCGCGCCCCCCATGGATCAGTTGCAGCGTTTGCGCGGTGAATTCGATCTCCCGAATACCGCCACGCCCCTTCTTTATGTTGAAGCCGGGAGCGGCCTCCCCCGGTCCTTCATGGCTATCCCGGATGCGTGCGGTGAGCGACAGGATTTCTTCGCGCGTCCCGAAATCGAGATTATAGCGCCAGATGAACGGTTTGATTTCTTCCAGAAACGCTTCACCCGCAGCGATATCGCCTGCGGCAGCGCGGGCGCGGGTGAAGGCTGCGCGTTCCCATGGCAAAGCGGCGCTCTGGTAATGTTCCACTGCCATTGCGCGGCGCACTGCGGGAGGGCTGATTTCACTCGCAGGCCGCAAACGCAGGTCTACGCGCAGCACGTACCCTTCGGCCGTGCTTTCCGACAGAAGCTGAACAATGCGGCGGGCATATCTTTGCGCGGCCTCTCCCGGATCATCCTTTGCCCGGCGTGGCAGTGTGTCGGGATCATAGAGCAGAACCGGATCAATATCGGAGGAGTAGTTCAGCTCGCCCGCGCCCTGTTTTCCCAAGGCCAGCGCAATAAAGCCTGCTGTCGTTTCTTCGCCGGTGCGTTCTGCGATGGCGGTGCGGATGGCTGTATCAAGAGCCGTATCCGCAAATCGCGTAAGCTCCGTCATCACCCTTGGAAGTGCGAATGCGCCTGCCAGGTCGCCAATGGCAAGCGCAGTCGCCAAAGCCAGCCTTTCGCGGCGCAGACCTGCACCCGTGTCTTCATGCACACCGCGCTGATGCGCAAATGCGAGAGCCGCCTCGCCCTCGCCTTGGGAAAGCAAGCCCTCCAGCTCCGGCAACCGATCCAGCGCACGGGCCAGAAACGGCGCATGGGCTCGCGCACGTTTGATCGCATCGTTCCATTGGGCGGGATCAGTCATCGCTTAAGGTCTTTGGCGCGCCCGAAGCCTTGCCGCAAGCAGTCAGCGATGTAAGAGAGCCAGCAGTGAAGAATTTTGAGAGAGTATCGCCCATCATGATCAGAACTTTTGCCAAATGGAGCACGGTGCTGGCCGGCGCCGTCGCGCTGACAGGCTGCGACGGAATGCCTCTGCCCGGCGGCGCTGTGCCCGAAGCGCTCGATATTCCCGAAGTCGAAGCCGGAGATCTCAATCAGGAAACGATGGTCGATATTACTCGCCAGCTTTCCAGTGACGAATTCGAAGGCCGCATGCCCGGCACAAAGGGCGAAGAACTGACGGTTGCGCTCCTGACGGAGCGGTTTGAGGCGGCAGGCCTGCAACCGGGCAATGGCGATAGCTGGGTTCAGGAAGTGCCTTTGGTGGAAATAACCGGCAAGAACTTCGCCCCTCTCACCATCACCAATGGCGAAACCGATCTGGTTTATGACTACGGATCTGAATGGGTCGGCGTTACCTACCGCGAAGATGCCCGCACGCAGCTTGCCAATAGCGAGTTGGTATTTGTGGGATACGGCATCAACGCGCCGGAACGCGACTGGAATGATTACGAAGGCGTGGATGTGACCGGCAAGACTGTCATCATCCTCGTCAATGATCCCGACTGGCAGACCGATGGGCTGGACGGAACATTCAACGGTAAAGCGATGACCTATTACGGTCGCTGGACATACAAGTATGAAGAAGCCGCCCTGTCGGGCGGCTTCTTC
>JAXHVK010000060.1:0-16335 GCA_034211135.1 Pseudomonadota bacterium | reverse complement strand
CGCCCATATCCGCGAAGCAATCTCGGCCGGTGCCGATGAGTATGTGATGAAGCCGTTTGATCACGAAACGCTCCAGATAAAACTCCAATTGGTGGGCTTCGCGTGAACGCATATTCCTCAGAGCCGGGCCACTTGAGCCGGATCCGCCGAGCGGACACACCGGAAGAACCGCGCATGACTGATGGCGGCGCAGATTCCGGTGATCAAACGCTCACGCGAGTGATGATCGTGGACGATTCGCTGACGGTGCGTACGATCTTCAAACGCATGGTCGAGAGTGACGGTGCACTCACCGTTGCGGGCACGGCAAGCAGTGCGGAAAGAGCGATCGCGCAACTTGCCGCTACGCCAACTGACGTGGTTCTTCTGGACCTCGAAATGCCGGGAATGGGAGGGCTGGAAGCACTTCCGTCGATCTTGAAGACAGCTTCTGATGCGCAGGTTCTGGTAGTATCCTCGCTCACTCAGGACGGCGCGGAGCACACCGTCTCGGCGCTTTCCATGGGTGCTGCGGACACCATGCTGAAGCCGCGTCCGGGTGGCTTCAATGAAGAGTATCGCAGCCAGCTCCTGTCGAAGATCAGAGCCCTGGGCGGCGCTCCAAGCAGCGACGAAGGTAGTGCGGACAAGTTTGTCCGGAACGCTGATGAGACAAACGCCACACCGGCAGCGAAGCTGAGACAGATTGCCAAACGGCCAGAGGTTCTTGCAATTGGTGCGTCAACCGGCGGTATTCATGCCCTTAACGTGATGATGCGCCAGATTTCACCCGATTTTGATCTGCCGATACTGATCACGCAACACCTTCCGGCTTCCTTTATTCCTGTCTTCGCTCGGCAAATGGAAATGGCGTGCTCCCGCCCTGCCGTGATCGCGGAAGATGGTACGGAAATTCGCAAGGGCCAGGTCGCCATCGCGACGGGTCACGGCCATATGGTGGTCCGCCGCATAGGAGACCGTCTGGTCGTACGGACATCAGCGGAACCTGCTCGCAGTGGCTGCCTGCCGTCTGTCGATCCGATGTTCGAAAGTCTGGCGCATGCCTGCGACGGGCGGGTCATGGCGGTTGTGCTGTCAGGCATGGGCCGTGACGGTCTGGAGGGTGCCAGCGAAATCGCGCGCCTTGGTGGAACAATTCTCGCGCAGAATGCCGAAACAAGCGCCGTATGGGGGATGCCCGGCGCCGTCGCAAAAGCGGGTTTGACGAGCCTTGTCGCTTCACCTGAAGAATTGGGACGGGCTGTAATGAAGCAGACCGAAGTCGCGGCATCCAGTTGAATTTCGCCCCATCATTTCCAAGCATGCAGACCAGCAATGCTTCGAACCAGATTATCGCTGATCTTCTGGCCGAACACACAGGTCAGCAACTGACAGAAAGCCGCCGCTGGAGGATCAACACGGCGCTATCCAGCGTGTTTCGCGAACACGGCATCAGTAACGTGGACCAGCTCGTCTGCCTGCTGGATACAAAGAGGACTCTCTCGGAAAAGCGCGCTCTGGTCGAACAGATCGTCGAAGCGCTGTTGAACAACGAAACCTACTTCTTCCGGGACAAACCGACTTTCGATCAGTTACCGGAATCGATCCTTCCCGAGATCGCGCAAAAGCGCGCTGCAACACGGCGTATCTCGATCTGGAGTGCGGGGTGCTCCACCGGACAAGAGGTTCACAGCCTCGCTATGGTGTTTGCTGATAACCCCGATCAGTGGGCTGGCTGGACCATCGAAATTCTTGGCACTGATGTATCAGCGAAGGCCGTCGATTCTGCTCGATCCGGTGTGTATTCGCAATTCGAGGTCCAGCGCGGGCTGGGCGTTGTCGAAATGCTGCGGCATTTCGAT
Source organism: Pseudomonadota bacterium (assembly GCA_034211135.1). GTDB lineage: Bacteria > Pseudomonadota > Alphaproteobacteria > Sphingomonadales > Sphingomonadaceae > Erythrobacter. The sequence goes on along the minus strand of JAXHVK010000060.1, from coordinate 14,494 downwards.
GAGGCAAGCGATGGCTGGAAAATCAAGAATTCGACCCGCGCCTTCACGCGCTTCCAGAAACACAACGTGCTGTCGCAGCCACCATCGTCTCAGAAATTCGATCTTATTCTGTGTCGCAATGTTTTGCTGTATTTTGATCAGCAGACCAGAGCGAAAGCCTTCGCCCGCCTTGCGAGCGCGGTTGCGAATGACGGGTTCCTGATGCTGGGCGCCGGTGAGACTGTCGTTGGTCAGACCAGTGATTTTCAGCCATGCAGCGGCCGCGCGAGCATGTATCAGCGAAAAATCGAACCTACGTCGCCAGCTAGGTAAAGTTGCGGAGCGCGCAATAACGCGAATTCCGCATACGAACGGCTATTCCTTCCTGCGGACCATTTACAGTTCATTAGCCATTTATCTTTAGAAAATCCGGAAGCGTCAGAAAATAACGTTCGGCGTCGCAATTTGGGGGTTTTCGAAGAGTGAATGAGCAGGATAAGCCACTGCGATTAAAGCCGATTGGAATGATCGGGCTCCCACTCGCAACAATCAGCCTGGTAGTCGCCCTGATCGCGATGGTCGCAATGGCTAGCGACCAGATCGAATTCCTCTCCCCGGCCCCGTTATTGATCGCTGGCGCGCTTGTTTATGCGGCGACCATCTTCCTGCTTGCTCGCAGCGGCTTTTCGGCCGTGCGCGAACTGGAAGAATACAGCAGCACAGATCAACTCAGCCGCTTGCCAAATCGACGGGCGCTCCATTCTGACATCGAGGAATTGTCGCTCAACGACGAAGAGGTCGCGCTGGCGATCATTGATCTGGATAGCTTCAAACAGGTCAATGATCATTTCGGCCATTCCGTGGGTGATCAGCTAATCGCTTCGTGCGCGAGTCTCCTTCGAGAGACCTGCGGCGATGAAGCGCGATGCTATCGACTTGGCGGTGATGAGTTCGCCGCTGTAATGCATGGCCGTGTGGCGGGCACCATCCTCGAAGGTATGTGCCGTAGCTTCCTTGAACAGTTGAACACGCCCGTTACCGTGGGTAGGCGCGATATATCTGTGGGCGCCAGCATCGGCCTCAGCCGATCGACGGCTAACGAAAGACTGCCCTCGTCCGAAATGCTCCGCCGAAGTGACGTCGCAATGGACATGTCCAAGCGCGGCGGAAAAATGCGTTGCACCTGGTTTAACCAGACGTTTGACCAGCGCCGCGAAGCTGTGCGCGAAATCGAAGACGAACTGCGATCGGCCATTTCCGATCAGGAATTCCAGCTCGCCTATCAACCGCTCGTTGACGCCAACAACAAACGCATTGTCGCGGTCGAAGCGCTGCTGCGCTGGAGCAGGACTGATGGCAAATCCGTCAGCCCCAATGTCTTCATTCCGGTCGCGGAAGAATCCGGCCTGATCAACCCTATCGGGCTTTGGGTGCTTCACCGCGCAATGAGCGATGCAATGCGCTGGGGCGAGATCACGCTTTCAGTCAACATTTCCGCTGCCCAATTGCGCAACCCCGAATTTCCGATCAAGCTGGGCGAGCTTTTGGAAGACACAGGCTTTCCGGCCCATCGACTCGAGCTTGAGATTACGGAAACCTGTCTTGTGCTCGACCCTGTCGTCGCAGAACGCAGCCTCGATGTTATTCGCGGCTTTGGCGTGAACATATCGCTCGATGATTTTGGCACCGGCTACGCCTCGATAGGCTTCTTGCGGCAGTTCAGATTTGAGAAGCTCAAACTTGATCGCAGCCTGGTCACGCAGGCTGGCGAAGACGATGGCAGCCGCGCCATGATGCTGTCCAGTATCGCTATGGCCCATGCTCTGAAAATGAGGGTGACAGCGGAAGGCGTCGAAACAAACGCACAGGCGGACATGGTCCGCATTGCCGGAGCCGATCAACTACAGGGATGGCTGTATTACAAAGCCCTGCCCGCCACAGAAATCGACCGGCTCTACAGCAATCAGACAGAAGCTGACCAAGATGATCAGTTGGCCAAAGGGGAGCAGGCGGCATGAGCGCACTGCAGGAAATCGCGATTGACCTCGCCGCAGAGGATGCCGTTCAAAAGCAGGATCGCCCTGCATCGGATGCCGCTGTGTCATCAGGCCCGTTGGCACGGCTGAAAGACTGGTTTGCCAAGCTTACCATCGGAAACAAGATCCGCGCCTTCTACACCATCAACCTTAGCGTTGCGCTGTTGGCGGGTGTGCTTGTCATTGCTGGCTATTTCCAGTTGAGCATGCGCGCTGAACAGATCGCGCAGGAACACCATCTTGCCATGGATGCAGAACGGCTGGTCACCTCACTTAGCGAGGCGCAGCGCCATTCGGAAATGTACCTGACAACTGGCGAGAGCGTACGGGCTGATGCGGCAAGAACGCAGCTGGACAGTGCCGGAACCGGAATTGCCGAGCTTGAAAGCGAATTGGGCAGCGGCAATGCTGTTGCCGCTGACAGGTTGAAGCTGATCACGCAGGGGATCGACACATTCCGCGCGCAAATTGACGAATTCAATCCTGCCAGCAACAACACTATCCAGCGGGAAACCCGCGCTGCAGAGCTTCAGGCTTCGGGCAGCATCTCTTTGGAAGCCGCCCGCGATCTCGCCTCTTTCATGAGCGACAAGGCCAAGGCCATGTCGGACGAAGGTGCAGCTTTTATCACCACCCTGCTTGTGCTGTTCGTGGGTTTTGCTGGTCTGCTTATTGTCCTGACACTGGTTGCCCAGCGCTATTTTGACAGGAATGTCAGCGGCGCGTTGAGTGCCATGACCGCTGAAATGCGCAAGCTTGCGACGGGCAATAGCGATGTAAACGTCCCCGGCCTTGACCGGAAAGACGAAATCGGCGGGATGGCCCGCGCATTGCAGATCTTCCATCGCGGTGCGCGCAGGCTTGAGCGGCTGCATGCGGAACGCTCGAGGAAAGCGAAAGCCGAACTCGAAGAGCAGGCCCGAATTCAGGCCCAGCAGGAAGAGGCGAGACAGGAACGCGAACGCACTTTGCGTGCTTTGGCCGACAAGTTCGAGAGGACCGTTGGCGGAGTTGTCAGTGGGGTCGCAAGTGCTTCCTCACAACTGCACAGCACTTCGACTATGATGGCCAGCACCGCGTCCCAATCCAGCACGCGGGCGAGCGAAGTCAGCGTTTCCATGTCCGAAGCCCGCGCCGGAGCCACAGCGGCAGCTGCGGCAAGCGATGAGTTCGCAATGTCGATTGGCGAAATCAGCCGTCAGGCAGCATCATCTGCCGAACTTGCCCGCAAGGCAACGCTGACAGCTGGCGAAGCCGACGCCACGATTTCCGCGCTGTCGGACAGCGCACAGCAAGTCGGCCAGATCGTGGAATTGATCCAGACAATCGCCCAGCGCACCAATCTGCTGGCGCTTAATGCGTCAATCGAAGCCGCGCGCGGCGGAGAGGCGGGCCGCGGTTTCGCGGTGGTCGCCAGCGAAGTCAAAGAACTGGCCATGCAGACCAGCCGCGCAACCGAGCAGGTTGCCGAACAGATCCGCGCCATGCAGGATACGACCGGCGCAAGTGTTACTGCGCTGCGTTCCATTTCCGATCAGGTGCAGGAACTCGAAACGACCGCTGTTTCAATAGCAAGTGCGGTGGACCAGCAATCGGTGGCCGGACAGGATCTTGCACGCAGTATCGATCTCGCAGCGCGCGGCACCGAACAGGTTGGCTCTCATATTGATGATGTGCGCGATCTGTCGCTTTCGACCGGCTCTGCGGCAACGCAGGTTCTGGCAAGCGCAACGAACCTGGAAGATCAAGCGGCCACATTGCGCGCCCAGGTAGACGAATTTCTGGGCACCGTCCGGGTCGCCTGATTTTGCCGAACTGAAGTTCGCCCAGCCCTCGGAATAGTTGCCCAGCCAACAGCCGAAATAAAGGCGTTGTTAACGCTTTTCCTTCAGATCTCGCTTGGAAATTAGCCGGGTCTGGAAGGTTTGCTGCGATGAATATGATGAAGGTTCAGGAGGAACGCGAAGAGCATTCCGTACCAGCCTTTGCTATCGATCAGACAGGTCTTTTTGACGACGGGGACGATGCAGAAGACCAGCTTGGCAAAAGCGTGTCCAAATCGCGACTGTTCGGCCGGATCGGATGGTTCCACGATCAGCGGATAAACGCCAAGGTCAACAGTATCTTTGGCGGTTTCATAGCGCTGCTGATTGCAATGGCGGCCGTCGTTACGTTTGGCATCGCAGAGCTGAGCCTCAGGTTCTACGCTTCGGAGAAGATCAGCGATGCGACCATTTCCGCAAGTGACCTGCGCGGGACTGTTGGCGAACTGCGTTACAACACGTCGCGCTATATGTTCGCCCAGGAAGCCGCCGTGCTCGCAACCCAGCGCGAAGCCCTCGCCAAGGCCAATGGCGAAATTGACGCCATTGAAGCGGAGGTTTCGGAACAGGTGCCCGCACTCGCTGAACGGGCGCAGCAGATACGAGCAGACCTCAGAACGTATAACGAGACTTTCTCCCGCACCATGGCGACCCTGCGTGACGAAGGACGTTCACCGGCTGCAGTGAGGCTGGCCTATGAGATTGCCGAGCGCGGAGACGCCCTGTTTGTCGCTTCGGGCAAGCTGGCGTCTGACCTGCGCGCAACTACCGACAGCATGCGTCAGGATGGAATCGACTATTTCTTCAGCCTGCTATGGTGGGCGGGCACAATCTTTGTTTTTGCCGCCGCCTTTCTGATTGCCGGTTTCGTTTACGTATCGCGTGATCTTGTCTCGAAAGTCGAAGAGGTCACTCACGGCATGACACGTCTCGCCAATGGTGATCGCGAATTCGAAATCGAAGGGCGCGATCGCAAGGACGAGATCGGCGAGATGCTACGTGCGCTCAACATGTTCAAGCGGGCGAACCGCCAGCTTGAAATGTGGGCGCGCGAACGGTCCGACCGAGCCGAGCAGGAAATTCGCGAACAACAGGAACGGGAGCGTGAGCGCGTCGAGGCCGAGGAGCAGCGCGTCTCCTTCATCAACAACATCGCTCGCAGTTTCGAACACACCGTAGGTGAAGTCGTCGCCCGGGTCGCATCAGCTTCCAGCGAACTGCAAAGCACCGCGACAAAGATGGCAAGCACTGCGGAGCAGTCATCAAACCGCACAAACGACCTATCAAGGGATATCGCAGAAGCAAATGCAGGCGCGACATCAGCGGCTGCGGCCAGCGATGAATTCGCGCTTTCCATTGGTGAGATCAGCCGTCAGGCCGCCTCTTCCAGCGAACTGGCCCGCATGGCGACTGACGCCACACAGAATGCGGATAACACAATTTCGGCTCTGTCAGCATCTGCGGATCAGGTCGGCCATATCGTGGAACTGATCCAGACCATCGCGCAACGCACCAATCTGCTTGCCCTCAACGCTTCTATCGAAGCTGCGCGAGGCGGAGAGGCGGGACGCGGGTTTGCGGTTGTCGCCAGTGAAGTCAAAGAGCTTGCCATGCAGACCAGCAGGGCAACCGAACAGGTCGCTGCACAGATCAGAGAGATGCAGGACACCACAGGCGCAAGCGTTTCGGCGCTGCGTTCTATCGCGGATCAGGTGAAGCAGCTTGAAGTGACAGCGGTTTCAATTGCGAGCGCGGTAGATCAACAGTCAGTCGCGGGGCAGGACCTTGCCCGCAGCATTGATCTGGCCGCCAGTGGAACTCAAAAAGTATCGAACCACATTGAAGACGTGCAAACCCTGTCGCTTTCGACCGGATCTGCGGCCAGTCAGGTTCTGACAAGCGCGAACGAACTGGAGCAGCAGGCTTCCGCGCTCAGCTCGCAAGTGGACACCTTCCTGAACAAGGTGCGGACCAGCTAGCAACGACTTCCTCGCTTGTCGCACCGCTGCCCTGCAAGCTGTGCACGCGATACCGGCACTGAATTCGCTATCCGCGACTATGGAACCTTGTGCTAGACGGTTCGTATTGTCTTCGGGATCATGTGGCGAAAGATAGGGAATCGCGATGCGCCGAATGGATTTGATCGCCATCGTTGCGATGGCAGTTGCACTCGCGTCTTGCGGAAATGACGCGCCAGATCAAACACCTACCGATCCCAAGCCCGCAAAGCTTCTGACCATTTCGAAAGCGTCGACACAGCGGTCGAACAGCCTGCCCGCCGTTATCCGATCGGTGCGCACAACCGATCTTGCCTTTCAGGTGGGCGGACAGATTACCGAATGGAATGCCATCGATGGCGCAGAATTTCGCCGCGGGGATGTGATCGCGCGGCTTGATGCGAGAGCGTTTCAGGCATCGGTCGCACAGGCAGAGGCGCAGTATCGCAACGCCGATAGCGAATACCAACGCGCTGCACGCCTGATTGAAGAAGACGCCATCTCCCGCAGCGTCGTCGAAAGCCGTGATGCGCAACGCCAGATCGCGAAGGCTTCGCTCGACACAGCCAAGAAGAACCTATCCGACACAGTCTTGCGTGCACCATTCAACGGATCGGTTGGGCGGACCAATGTCGAACAGTTCCAGAATGTCGCCCCGCAGCAGCCGGTTCTGGTCCTGCAAAGCAGGGCGGTTGAGGCAATTGTGAACGTTCCGGCCAGTTTCGTGCTGAATTCGAACCGCGTGCGCTATTTCAACACATTCATTGAACTCGACGCAGCGCCCGGGAGGCGTTTTGCCGCGACTTTCAGAGAGGCTCTGGCGCAGGCTGACAGTTCAACCCAGACTTTCGAAGGACACTTTTCCTTCACCCCGCCTGCTGATCTGGTGGTGCTGACCGGAATGACAGCCACTTTGTTCTTCGAAACCGAAGTGCTTGAAACCGAGGTGACCCAAAGCGGCGTTTCGGTGCCTCTTGCCGCGATACTGGCCGAAGGAAAAACCAAATATGTCTGGGTCGTAAAGGGCCGCGACAGAGTGCTTGAACGCCGCAATGTGACTGTTGCACCGGGCGTAGGCGAAATGATGATCGTGACTGATGGCCTGAAAGAAGGGGACACGATTGTCGAAGCGGGCGGCGCCTATCTGCAGGAAGGCGAACGCGTTCGCCCCTGGGAAAAATAGGCGGGCGGCCCGATGGATATCGCCGCCTTTAGCGTCCGTAACCGGCTGATCATGTGGCTCGTTGTTGGCTTGTCACTTTTCGCGGGGTGGTTTGCTTACTCCAATATGCCGCGGTTCGAGGATCCCGAGTTTACGATCCGTCAGGCGCAGATCTTTACCGCCTATCCCGGCGGCAGTCCCGAAGAAGTAGCGCGCGAGGTTTCCGCCCCGCTCGAAGAAGCGCTGCAGGACATGGCCGAAGTCAAGGAAATCCGCTCGGTTTCCTCCGCGGGGTTCTCTGAAATTTCGGTGGAGATAAAGTTCGAAGCGTCCCCGACCAAGGAGGACCTTCAGATCATCTGGACAAAGCTGCGCAACAAGGTTGCCGATGCAGCATCGGATATGCCTCCCGGAGCCAGCCCGTCTCAGGTGTTCGACGAATTTGGAGACGTGTTTGGCATCTATTACGTGCTGACAGGCGACGGTTTCGCCATGTCCGAGCTGCGACGCTATGCCAAAACCCTGCGGCAAGACCTGCTGGCAGTACCAGGCGTTGGCAAGATCAACATCGCGGGAGAGCAGGACGAGGTTATCTATGTCGAGATTTCCCGCCAGAATGCAGCCGCCTTGGGCACCACGGTCAATGCGATCTTCCAGCAGTTGTCTACGCAGAATTCGGTTGTCTCCGGTGGCACTGTGGAGATTGATGGCAGGCGCCTGATCATCTCGCCCAGCGGGGACATCGATTCCGTCGACGCGATCAGCAATCTGCTGGTTTCATCGGCAGACGGTCGCCTGGTGCAATTGCGTGACATTGCCGAGGTTTCGAGGGGCTATCTCGATCCACCGGAATTCCTGACCTATTACGATGGAAAGCCCGCCTTGGTCATGGGCATTGCAGCGGTATCAGGTTCAAACGTTGTCGCCGTTGGCGAAGATATAACCGCGAAACTGACCGAACTGGAACGCCAGCGGCCGGCGGGTATCGAGCTGCACGAATTCTATCACCAGGGCAAAGTCGTCGACAAATCGGTGTCCGATTTTGTCGTCAACGTTTTCATCGCTCTGGGTATTGTGATCGGCACGCTGGTTGTCTTCATGGGACTGAAATCCGGCCTCGTGATCGGGATCGGCCTGTTGCTGACCATCGCCGCGACATTGGGCACCATGTACATGGCAAACGTGCCGATGCATCGCATCTCTCTTGGCGCGCTGATCATCGCGCTGGGGATGCTCGTCGACAATGCGATCGTGGTGACAGATGGCATCCTGACGGGCTGTCAGCGCGGCAAAAAGATCATCGACATTGCCAGCAGTGTCGTCAAACAGTCGATCTGGCCTCTGCTTGGCGGAACAATCGTTGGCATTCTGGCCTTTGCCCCGATTGGTCTTGCCCCCGGAGACACCGCCGAATTTACCGGCGACCTGTTCTGGGTGATCCTTATCTCGCTGCTTTACAGCTGGGTATTCGCAATCACGATCACGCCGTTTCTGTGCAGCCTGCTGTTCAAGAAGATCGAAGACAAATGCTTTGAGGGCGCAGGCGGAACTCCTGAAGAGGAGGAGGAGCCGGGCGCGATGATGCAGCGCTTCAAGAAAGTCGTCGCATTTCTGGTGGAACGTCGCAAAGCAACGATTGGCGGGGCTGTTGCCCTGTTCGCCGCATCGGTAGCAGGCTTCAGCCTTGTGACGCCCGGTTTCTTCCCCGGATCGACCACGCCGCAGCTGGTCGTCGATTTCTGGCTTCCGGAAGGCACGGATATCGCCGTCACCGATGAGGAAATCCGCAAGCTGGAACAATATGTCCAAACGCTCGACGGGGTGGAGCATGTCCATTCGCTCGTCGGGCGCGGGACGTTGCGGTATATGCTGGTTTACCAGTTTGAGAGCTCCAACGCCGCCTATGGCCAGTTGCTGGTGAAGCTGGACGATTACCGAAAGCTCGATGCGCTGATCCCGCAAGTGCAGAAGCATATCGACGAAAACTTCACACAGGCGCAGGGCAAGGTCTGGCGCTTTGTTCTTGGGCCGGGTGGCGGCTCTAAAATCGAGGCGACTTTTACCGGACCCGACCCCGAAGTGTTGCGAAAACTCGCGGCAGAGGCACAGGAAATATACCTCGCCGATGGCGGCGCGATTGCGGTTAAGGACAATTGGCGCCAGCCGGTCCCTTCGATTGAACCGATCTATTCCGAGGTCAAGGGACGCAGAGCCGGAATCAGCCGCGCTGATGTAGGGGCAGCCCTCGCCCGTAATTACTCCGGCCAGCAAGTGGGCGTCTATCGCGAGAATGACGATCTGATCCCGATCATGTCGCGCGCTCCCGAAAACGAGCGGCTGAATGTCAGCGATATGAGCTCCATCCAGATCATCGGCCCGACTGGCGCAGCCGTGCCCGTCGGGCAGGTGACCGACGGCATCAAGACCGTATGGCGCGACAGTCGATTGCGCCGGACGGACAATATCTGGTCGATCAAAGCGCAGGCCGATCCGGCTCCGGGGGTGATCGCTGGTGATTTGCAGGCGCGCGTTGAACCGCTGGTAGAGGCCATCGCCCTGCCCCCCGGCTACAATCTGGAATGGGACGGCGAATCCGGCAATTCGGCAGAAGCCAACGGCCAGTTGATGAGCGCCATACCATTTGGATTTGGGGCGATGGTGCTGGTGGTGATCTTCCTGTTCAATTCACTGAAGCAGCCGTTGGTGATCTGGTCGGTCGTGCCGCTATCACTGGTTGGCGTGGTGTTCGGCCTTGTCATCATGGGTGTACCGTTCGAATTCATGGCTATCCTTGGCGTGCTGTCGCTCGCCGGGCTGCTTATCAAGAATGCGATTGTGCTGGTCGATCAGATCGACCTTGAAATCAATGAGGGCAAGCCGCGCTTTGATGCGCTGGTTGACAGTGCCGCCAGCCGCGTGCGGCCGGTTTTGCTGGGTTCCGGAACAACCGTTCTCGGCGTTATCCCCCTGTTCTTTGATGCGTTTTTCCAGTCCATGGCTGTTGTTCTGGTGTTCGGCCTCAGTTTTGCCACGGCGCTGACACTTGTGGTGGTGCCGGTGGTCTATGCTGCGGTGTTCGGCATCGGGATGGACGAAACTGCCCGATCCGATGACAATAAGGCGGAGGCACCTTCATGAAGCTTTCCGGCGTGATAGTCTGCGCAGCTTCTGCGACCCTGCTGGCTTCGTGCAGCACTCTCTCCACCGATGCGAACGTGTCAGAGGCAACTGCGCAAAGCATACCTGAGCTTCCTCAGACCTGGGCAGTTGACGGCGCGCTTCCGGGCGATGTGCAGATCGGCTGGATTGCCGCAATCGAAGATCCTGTGCTGACAAAGCTAGTTCAGGAAGCGCAGGCAAATAACCCCGATATCCGCGCTGCATCAGCAAGCCTGGACGCAGCACGGGCATTGGTAAGGCAGGCGCGCTCCGCTTTGTTTCCGCAGATCAATGCCTCGTTTGAAGTTGACCGCAGCCAGTCGCCGCAGCCCTTTGCCATCAACGATGTGCTCTATACGGGGGTCGTACAGGCCGATTGGGAAGTGGACCTGTGGGGGCGTGTTCGTGCGGGCCGCAATGCAGCCTATGCGAGCGCGCAGGCAGTCGAAGCCGATCTGCGATTTGCGCAATATTCACTCGCAAGTGGAGTTGCTGCGGCATATTTCGCCAGTATCGAAGCATCAGAGCAAGTCGGGGTGGCCCAGAGGACTTTTGATGCGCTGGCAGAGATAGATCGCATCGTACGGGTTCGCTATCGTGAAGGCTTTGCGTCACGTCAGGATACCGCTGTTACCGGCGCGGACCTAGAGGCGGCCAGAGACAGTCTAGCGCAGGCCAAGAACGCCTCTAGGTCGGCCAAGCGCGCTCTAGAGGTGCTCTTGGGACGCTATCCGGCGAGCGATATGGCGCTGCGCGATGAACTGCCCGAAGCACCCCCGCCACCGCCCGCAGGTCTGCCATCGCAACTGCTTGAACGTCGACCCGACGTGATCGCAGCCGAGCGCCGGGTGGCGGCTGCCTTTGCCAATGTTGATGCAGCGCGCGCGGCGAAGTTGCCGCTCGTTTCCCTCACCGCGAATGTCGGCGGGGCATCGACCGATCTCAGCCAGATACTGAACGATGGCAACATTGTCTGGGGTCTTGTCGGCAGCCTTGTCCAGCCTGTCTTTAATGCAGGTCGCCTTGATGCCGCTGTGGACGAAGCCGATGCGAACCAGCGCGCGGCTATCGCCAATTATGCCAGCACTGCCCTTTCCGCCTTGAGAGATGTCGAGGACAATCTCGATCTGGTCCAGGTACTGGCGGAACGTGAATTGATCCTTGAGAAGGCTGCGGTGGAGTCCGGCACGGCCTATGCACTTTCACAGCTTCAGTATGCCGAGGGCGAGATTGCGCTGATTGACGTGCTGAACATTCAGCAGCGCCTGTTCGCGGCGGAAAGGAACCTTGTGTCTATCCGCCGCGCTCGGGTGGAGCAATGGATTGCCCTTAACCTTGCCCTGGGCGGTAACTGGGACAGCGCAGCCCAGTAACCGCTATCGCTGCCCCAGCCTGCGCAAGTGATAGGCGTGGCTGCCAAATTGCGCGTCCAGAGCCAGCAAGCGTTTGTGGTAATGGCTGACGCTGAGTTCATCGGTCATGCCGACACCGCCGTGGGTCTGGATCGCCATTTCGCCGATCTCCTGACCAAGCTTACCCATTTGCCCTTTCAGGATTGCCATATCCCGCCCGCTCGCCGCGCCAGATTCGGCCAGTGCAGTGGTATAGATCAAGGTAGCGCGCGCTTTGCTATAAGCGATTTTCATATCCGCCAGCCGGTGCGCCACAGCCTGAAATGTCGCGATTGGCACGCCGAACTGTTTGCGCGTGTTCGCATATTCGCCGGTCATTTCCACCAGTGCACCCATCGCACCGACGGCTTCTGCCGCGCGGACCAGCATGCCTTTCGCAATGATCTGGTCGATCAACCCCGCCGCATCTTTATCAAGTACGCCTGATGGCAGCACATCCACACCGTCAAACCGGATATTGGCAGCACTGCGCCCGTCTACGCTGGAATAACCGCGCACGCTAAGCCCCGGCGCGCCATTCTCGATCAGAAACAGGCCCAGAGTTCCGCTGTCTTCAATGCGAGCGGCAATGACGATGATATCCGCTTCCTGCCCCGCCAGCACCAGCCGCTTCTCGCCTGACAGAGTGTAACCATCAGCGCTGGCCACGGCCTTCATCGAGATCAGGTCGGGCGATGCAGTACCATGCCCTTCCTCATAGGCGAAAGCAGCGATGGCATCCCCTGTCATCAGCCGTTCCAGCCATGCGTGAGCCACTTTGTTGCTGCTTGCGGCTATGGCCGCGCCTGCGAGGATGATAGAGCTATCAAACGGTTCAACGGTCAGGTGCCGCCCGAAAAACTCGGCCACTGCCACGCAATCGGTGATCGTGCCGCCCAGCCCGCCATGATCTTCGGCGAAAGGCAAAGCCAGAAGACCAAGCTCCGCATATTGCGACCAGGCATCTTCCGACCACGCAGCATCGCTGGCGACAACCGCCTGCCTTGCGTCGAAATCATACGTTTTCTCAAGAAAGCGAGCCACGCCATCGCGCAGCATCTGCTGTTCTTCTGTGTAGCTGAAATCCATTACCTATCGCCCTGCCACTGTGCGGGCGATCAGGTCGCGTTGCACTTCGTTACTGCCTGCATATATCGTTGTCGCCCGACTGTTGAGGTATAGCGGCATAGAGATCAGATCGAATTCGCTGCCCAGCGGTTCTACGTTCGAGCCTACCCGCAAAGCCTCTAGCTGGCGGGCAAGTCCGTCCACTCCGGATACCTGCATCATCAGCGTTGATGCGCGTTGGACCAGTTCGGAATTCATTGTCTTGTTCATGGATGGGAACGCCGGATCGCGCGCGATTTCATGCCCGCTGATCGCCAGCTTCTCAAAATGGGCGAGCGAGGCGATATCCGCTTCCAATGCGCCCATCTCGGACTGGAAAACCGGATCATTGGCCAGAACACCGCCGAATGCGCTGGGCGTTTGTGCTGCGGCTTCCTGTGCTTTTTCAAGATAGCGCATCAATGTCGGACTGGCGGCATTCCCGCCGCCGCGCTCATGCTTCAACAGGTGCTTGGCGACGCTCCACCCGTCATTTTCCTCGCCCACCCTGCCCGATTGCGGCACGCGGACATTGTCAAAGAACACCTCGCACTGTTCGGGAAATCCATCGAGGCCGACGATGGGGCGGATTTCCATGCCGGGATAATCCACCCGGTCCAGCAGCAGGAAAGTGATCCCTTGCTGTTTTTTCCCTTCATTACTGGTGCGCACCAACAAGAACATGCGGTTGGCGTGGTGGGCATAAGTGGTCCAGATTTTTGAGCCGTTGATGATGTAATCATCGCCATCGGCTTCGGCCTTGCAGCTCAGCGAAGCGAGGTCGGATCCGGAATTGGGTTCGGAATAACCCTGCGCCCAGAAGTCTTCGCCTTTCAGAATTCCGGGCAGATAGCGGTCCTTTTGTTCCTGCGTTCCGATGTCGATCAGAAGCGGGCCGACCATGCCCAGACTTTGCGGCAGCAGTGGCGGCAAATCGGCCTTGCGATATTCCTCTGCAAAGATGAAACGCTGCTCAACACTCCAGCCCGTGCCGCCATACTCCTTTGGCCAGTGCGGGGCGGCCCAGCCTTTTTCATACAGGATCCGGTGCCATTCCATGCACTGGTCGAAAGGGGCAAAAACGCTAGTAGTCTTGCGGCCTGCTTCGCGAATGGCAGGCGTAGGTGCAGTGGCGAAGAATTCGGCAACCTCACTGCGGAATGCTTCAAGCTCTGGCGCAAAGTCGATGTTCATGTGGGTCTCCCAACCTCTCTTTCAGATTGTTTGGATGGGAGCGCTCCAAACATCAAGCGGGAGCGATAGTCGAAGATACAAAAAGCCCGCACCTGTGCGATCACACAGGCGCGGGCCGATTGTTCCAGCCAGACCTTACCGCTGGACGCGGCCTGATCCGTCACCACTCATCAGTTTTTCGACTTCTGGCACGCTCACGCGGTTAAAGTCGCCGCTGATCGTGTGCTTGAGCGCGGAGGCCGCGACTGCAAACTCAAGGCTTTGCTGGCGGTCTTCATAAGCGTTGAGGCCAAAGATCAATGCAGAGGCAAAGCTGTCACCGCCACCGACGCGATCGACAATATCGGTCAGTTCGTATTTCTTCGACAGCATGAAGCCGTCGTCGCGGGTGCGCAGGCAGGCAGACCAGTTATTGCGGTCCGCACTCAGGCTTTCACGCAGAGTAATCGCAATCGTGTGCATATCCGGATAGATATCTAGCACCTTCTGGCCCAGCGCCTCGTATTTCGCGGTGTCCAGTTCGCCTGATTCCACATCGACATCGACACTGATGTCAAATGTATAAATATAAAAGAAAATCAGATGGATTATTATCAGTTGTAAAAAGAATCAAAAAATCATCATGGAATCAATTTGAATCTCAAAA
>JAXHVK010000059.1:0-16379 GCA_034211135.1 Pseudomonadota bacterium | reverse complement strand
AGACACGACAATCTGGGCGCGTTTTGTGCAGCCTTGCAGCCTTGTCTGGACCGATGATGACAGCGCCGCCCGTGAAGTTCGCGAAGCTCTGGCGGCAGCGGCGGCAACTGCGGCGCGGCTGGCGGCTGCACTTGGACCGGAAAAAGGCACAGCGCACGATTATTGGAAGGCGCTGTTTCAGGCGACCTACAAGGCGGAATTCAGGGTCGAGAAACCGGGGCGCGAGAACGATATTCTCAGCGTGAACGAAACGCATTTAGACGGGCTTTTGCCACAGGCGCTGGTGGCTGCGGGTATCGCCTTCTCAATGGATGGCGATGTGATCTCGCCTGATCTGTCAGAGGCGCGGCGCAGCGAGATAATTGACTGGTGGAAACCCCGTCAGAAGCTGGGCAAACCGCTCAACTTCGTGCGTCTTATCAAGGCGAGCACCACGTTCGAAGGTGCAACGCGCTATGCTGCGTGGAAGATTGAGCGGCACACAGGCATGCCAGTTGAGGTGACACCGTTTCGGGAGCGTTATCCCATCCTTGCGGCGCCCGGTGTTTTATGGTCGCTTTGGCGTCACCGGCGAAAGGCGCGCAATTCCTGACTGCGCCCTGCTCAGCCGAAATAGAGCATCGTGATCGACATACGCTTGACCTCGTTACCGACGGAGAAGCGGGTCTTGTCCACGCCCGGTTTGCCCAGGTTGAATATGTTGATCGAAGGGTTGTTTGACATCGCTCCGCCATCCTGACGGATATCGGTTGAACCGTTACCATTGGCATCGTGTCTTGCGGCAATAGCGTATGATCCCGCTTTGGGTACGGGCACGCAGAATGTCATCGTGCCTTTTCGAGCGGGCACTTCGATCCGGTTGATCCATTTGCCTTTTTCAAGCCAGTCCGACTTCGTCGCATGATACGCCTGCACGCGGACCTTGCCTGTAGAGCTTTTGACCCCGCGCACGGTCACGCGCACTGCAGGGCCGCCGCCGGGGGCGCACTGGCTCATATTGTTCGCGATCTTCTCGCGATATTTTGCCGAGGCGCCGTCTGCGCTGCCCGGGGCGACGCCGAAACTGGCGGCCATCATGCCAATTACGCCAAGTGCTGCTGTAAAAGCTTTCATGTCTTCGTCCGATACCTGCTGGTTTCAGCGCCCGCCAAAGCACATTCAGCGCGGGCGTGCGTGTGAGAGTTGCCACCTTCTTGCTGATACGCGCTGAATTAAGCCTGAATTCGCGCGGCTGGCCAAGGCAATCAACGTATCTGTGTCCGATACAAGTTTGAGCAATTGCGTGGAAAACACAGGTTTCACCGCTTGTAGCCCGATTCGCTGTAATTTAATTGCGAGACTGCGCAAAAAGGGGAGTGTCCCTCTCAGCACTGACAGAACGCTGCACAAAAATCATGCAAAAACCGCTTATCTCGCCGTCCATTCTTTCCGCCGATTTTGCCCGGCTTGGCGAAGAGGTGCGTGCTGTTGACGCGGCGGGCGCGGACTGGATTCACATCGATGTGATGGACGGGCACTTTGTCCCCAACCTCACGATCGGTCCGGATGTAGTGAAGGCGCTGCGTCCTCATTCGGACAAGACGTTTGATGTCCACCTGATGATTTCGCCGGTTGACCCATATCTGGAGGCCTTCGCCGAAGCAGGGGCGGACATCATCACTGTCCATCCCGAAGCGGGGCCGCATATCCACCGGACGCTTCAGGCGATCCGCGCGCTCGGGAAAAAAGCGGGTGTTGTGCTCAATCCTGGTACGCCGGTGAGCGCGCTTGATAACCTGATGGACCTTGCCGATCTGGTTCTGGTGATGAGCGTTAATCCCGGATTTGGCGGGCAAAGCTTTATCCCCTCCCAACTGGACAAGATTGCGCAGATCCGCCGCATGATTGATGCGTCGGGGCGCGATATCCGTCTCGAAGTCGATGGCGGTGTAAACCCTGAAACCGCCCGGCAATGCGTCGCAGCGGGCGCCGATGTCCTTGTTGCCGGCTCTGCCACGTTCAAGGGCGGGCCAGAGAAATATGCGGCCAATATCGCTGCGTTGAAAGGCGAGGGAGGCGCGGGCTGATGGACACGCTCTTCCGCGATCAGCGTGAGGTGCTTGATAATCCGTCGCCCGAATTGCGTGAGGAAAGCGCTCTGCCCTTAAGTGAGGGCGATGAGCCGCTGGCAGAATCGGAGGATTCCGGGCAGCCGCAGGTCGAGGCCGAAGAATCCCGTGCTCTTGCCCTTACTGACGTCATGGCGCCGCGATCCGGTCCGGGTGAGGCCATCATCCGCATGGCCTATCGCCTCGGCGTGCCGGGCCACGCTCTTGCCGCACCCTTTCGCAAAGCGTCTTCGCCCCGCCTTCTGGCGCAGGTTGATACTCCTGTTTCCGGCAACCGTGCTTCTGGCACCGCGCTTCGGGCAGGGCATTTCCTGATCCAGGGCGTGAAACTGCCAATCTCTCAGGTCGATTACACCAGCCAGACCCGTCAGCCGCCAGAGATCGAGCGCAGCCTGCATTTGTTCGGATGGCTGTACGATCTTGCCGCCAGTGCTCCGCGAGAAGCCTGTTCGGAAGTGGCGGAACGGATTACGCGTGGCTGGCTTGACGTCAATTCCACTCCCCCCGCACGCGGGGCAAAATCGGGTGCCTGGGAGGTGGAGGCGACCGGCCTTCGTCTGATGGCGTGGCTGGTTCATGCGCCGCTGATCATCGGCAATGGCGGTTCCGACATGCGCCGCGAACTGCTTAATGCGATTGTCGAGACGGCAAGCTGGCTGGATCGAAAGGCGTTGAAGGCGGGTGCAGGTCTTGGTCAGATGACGGGTTGGGCTGCCGTCACGGCGGCTGGCCTGCTTTTGCCTGAAGGGCGTCCTCGCCGTATTTACGGTCAGGCAGCGCTTATTCGTTCGCTGGGGGATCTTGTGGCGGAGGACGGCGGCGTACTGGCGCGTTGTCCCGCAGCCCAGATGCAGGCGATTGCGACGCTTACAGACCTAATAGCTTGTTACGACGCGGTTGATGTTGAGGCACCGGACGCGCTTTATGTCATGCGCGAATTGTTGGTGCCACCATTGCTGGCGATCCGTCACGGTGATGGCGGCTTGGGCAACTGGCAGGGACAGGGCGCGATTTCTGCGGATCGGGTTTCCGGCCTGATTGCCGCCACCGGGGTGCGGACCCGCCCGCTTAACGAACCGCAGCACTGGGGTTTTCAGCGCCTTAGCGGGGGGCAGACTACGGTGCAGTTCGATGCAGCCCCACCGCCTCGCGCAAGGCATGCGCGGACCGGCTGTGCATCAACCTTGGCGTTCGAGCTTTCAGACGGACCTTCACGGGTGATTGTCAATTGCGGCGGTGCCGCGCTCGCAGGAGGGCAGGTGCCGACCCATATCGGTCAGGGTCTGCGGGCAAGCGCAGCCCACTCTACGCTGGTTCTCGACGATGCCAACTCCACTGCTGTCCTGCTTCATGGCAAGCTGGGTAAAGGTGCAGAGACTGTCGAGGTAGAGCGTCGCAGCCCCAACAACAACGTTATCCGCGTGGAGGCGAGCCACGATGGTTACGTGCCGCGCTTTGGCCTTACGCATCAGCGCATTCTTACCCTGCGTAAGGACGGCACCGAACTTGGCGGAGAGGACATCCTCATACCCGCCAATAGAAAGGGCAAAAGGGGCAAGATAGCATTCGCGATCCGTTTCCATCTGGGGCGCGGTGTCGAAATGCAAATCTCGCAAGATGGCCGCGGGGCCAGCCTGCTCGCTCCTGATGGCCGGCTGTGGCAGTTCCGTTTGCGCGGAGATGCTGCGGATGCAGGAGAGGTCTCGCTTTCACGCGAAGACAGTCTATGGGTCGACGGCGACGGTCGCCCCCACGCGACCGAACAATTGGTAATCGAAGGTCTGACATCGCGCGGCGGGGGGCAATTCTCCTGGCTGCTCAAAAAAATGGGGTAATAGCCACGTGGCTGACATGACGATCAAGCGGGCGCTGCTTTCAGTGTCCGACAAAAGCGGTTTGGCGGAGCTTGGGCAGGCGCTGGCTGCGCGCGGTGTGGAACTTGTCAGCACGGGTGGTACGGCGCGCACCCTGCGCGATGCAGGTCTGGAAGTGCGCGACGTGTCCGACCTCACCGGGTTTCCGGAAATGATGGATGGCCGGGTAAAGACCCTGCATCCCAAGGTGCATGGCGGGCTGCTGGCCCTTCGCGACAATGACGAGCATGTCGCCTCCATGACGGAGCACGAGATCGGCGCGATCGATCTTGTCGTCGTCAATCTTTACCCGTTCGAAGCAACGGTGGCGAAAGGGGCAGAGCGCGCCGAGATTATCGAGAATATCGACATTGGCGGGCCCAGCATGGTGCGCTCCGCAGCGAAGAACCACGGTTTCGTCACGATCATGACCGATGCCGCTGATTATGCCGAGCTGCTGGAAGAGCTCGATGCCAATAATGGCGCAACGTCTGACGCTTTCCGTATCCGGATGGCGGGCAAGGCCTACGCCCGCACAGCGGCCTATGATGCCGCAATTGCGAACTGGTTCGCGTTTGGCGACGCCTTCACCAATCCGTTGGGTGCGGAAGCGTTGAAGGCGACGCCCTTCACCGACACGATGCCATTGGCGTTCAAGCGGGAAGACACGCTGCGCTATGGCGAAAACCCGCATCAGTCGGCGGCAATCTATGTTCCGCAAGTCACTGGCACGGCGGGCGTCCCTCAGGCGGAGCAGCTTCAGGGCAAGGCGTTGAGTTATAACAATCTCAACGATGCTGATGCCGCATTGGAGCTTGCAGCGGAGTTTGCTGGCGGCGATCCCGCGGTTGTGATCGTCAAGCACGCAAACCCCTGCGGTGTGGCGCAATCGGATACTTTGCTTGAGGCATGGGAGGCCGCGCTGGCATGCGACAGCGTTTCGGCATTCGGCGGCATTGTTGCGGTGAACACCGAGCTTGATGGCCCGACGGCAGAAGCGATTGCAGCTATCTTCACCGAAGTCGTGATCGCTCCGAAGGTTTCGGCGGAAGCGCGCGCTGTCTTTGCCAAGAAGAAGAACCTGCGTCTGCTGGAATGCGGCACCCTGCCGGATCCGCGGCGTGATGGCTTCGCGATGAAAACCATTGCTGGCGGCATGTTGATCCAGGGACGTGATAACGGCGCGGTGAGCGAAGCGGACCTGAAAGTGGTGACGGATCGTGAGCCTACCGCTCAGGAGCTGAAAGACTGCTTCTTTGCATGGACCGTTGCGCGACATGTGAAATCGAACGCGATCGTTTATGCAAAAGACGGTGCGACCGCCGGTATCGGTGCGGGTCAGATGAACCGCCGCGATTCCGCCCGCATTGCCGCGATCAAGGCGCAGGAAGCTGCCGAAAAATATGAATGGGATCAACCGCGCACCGTTGGCAGTGCGGTTGCATCGGATGCGTTCTTCCCGTTTGCAGACGGTCTGATCTCTGCGGCGGAGGCCGGGGCGACGGCTGTGATTCAGCCGGGCGGCTCCATCCGCGATGAAGAAGTGATCGCCGCTGCGAATGAAGCGGGCCTCGCCATGGTATTCACGGGAATGCGCCACTTCCGGCACTAAATCTGCGCCTGAGCGGCCATTTTGACAGACAGTTGCGGCGGGGCATATCGCTTCGCCGCTGTCTTTGCACGCTTGGCCTGATGGTTAAGCGGAGCTTGGCCGCCCTCAACCTTTTCTGAGTGGGTGCGTAACTAATCATGCCCACGTAACGAATTGTCGCATGGAAGCGGCGTTCACCTTCGCGCAAGCGAATTGCGGGCAACCGGAAGACCCCGCACGAAAGACAAAACACGAAACGCCAACGAGAATGAAATGACCCTCTTTACCCCCGATCTTTACCGCCAACTGGGTCTTGGTTTCCTTATCGGAGCTGCGCTTGTCGCGGTTTCGAACTTTGATGCCTTGTCCGATGAAGTCGCGCCGAGCGCCAAGGCCGCCGAAGCGCCACAGGCACCAGCGCCCTCCTCGGAATTCCTGATTGCACCCGACGCCTGACAGCCGACGATACAAGAGGCCTATTATGTCCCGCGCTCTCCTGACTCTTTCCCTCGCCGCAGCCGCGACTGCACTGGCTGTAACCAGCTTTTCCGCTCCGCTTCAGGCGTCGTCGAAAGTGGTCAATGCGCCATCGGCAAAGCGGATCGCGAAAGAGGGTTCGGGGCTGAAGACTGCCATTTTTGCAGGTGGATGCTTCTGGGGTGTCGAAGGCGTATTTTCGCATGTGAAAGGCGTTAAGTCCGCAGTGTCCGGCTTTCATGGCGGAGCTGCCGGGACGGCGACATACACCTCGATCATAACCGGCACCACCCGCCATGCCGAAGCGGTGAAGATCACGTATGATCCCTATGTCGTGCGGTATGACGAATTGCTGCGCATCTTTTTCTCGGTCGTGGCCGATCCCACGCAGCTCAACCGTCAAGGGCCCGATGTCGGCGCGCATTATCGAACCGCGCTTGTCCCGCTTTCTGATGAGCAGGAGGCGGTCGCCAAGGCCTATATCGCCCAGCTCGACAAGGCGAAGCTGTGGTCGCGCCCGATCGTTACCAAGATTGAAAGCCACCGGAAATTCTATCCGGCAGAGGGCTATCATCAGGATTACATGGTCAAAAATCCGCGGTCTTCATATATCCTCGCCCATGACAAGCCGAAGGTGGATGCGTTGAAGGTGATGTTTCCGCGCGATTACCGCGCGAGCTTTCTGCGCGACGGAAGCTGAGCCGTTTCCCTCACTGGAAAGCGATGTGCGGGCGGGCTATATGAAAGCTCATGGCTGACACGAAAACTGTATCTGCGCACACCCATCACGAACATACAGGCGCAAGTCTGATAGAGGCTGCGCGCAGTTCACTAATCAAATCTGGCGAGCAGTGGACCGCAATGCGCGAAGCCGTGTTCAAGGAACTGGCAGCGCAGGAACGGCCGGTTTCGGCCTACGATATCGCCGATAACCTTTCGAAGGCACGCGGAAAGCGCGTGGCGCCGAATTCGATTTACCGGATTCTCGACGTTTTCGTTTCGACCAACCTCGCTTTGCGAGTCGAAAGCTCGAACGCGTTTCTGGCCAACACGCATCCAGGCTGCGAACATGACTGCATTTTCCTTGTCTGCGACGAATGCGGCGATGCGACTCATATTGATGATGAGGAAGTGAGTAAGGCGATGCGAGCGCTCGCCAACAGCCGCAATTTCCGGGCAGAGCGACCGGTTCTGGAGATACGCGGGCTTTGCCGTTTATGCGCGTGATTAGAGCGACAATCCTGCAAGCGGGCCCGTTTCCCCTGCGTAATTCGGTCACAAACGGAGCCGCAGGAAATCTGTAAAGCGAAATGGACATTTTGCAGTGTAAGCCTGTTGATGCTATACTGCGGTGAACTGTTATATTTGAGCGACGAAGCGTTCATCGACAGTTCGGTTTTCTAGGTGTAAGGCGATTTGCTATGACTAAGCCACCCGAAACTCCGTTGCTTGATCAGGTGCCTACGCCTGATGAACTGCGCAAACTTGCTCCTGAACAACTGCGCCAACTCTCTGATGAACTGCGCTCCGAAATGATTGACGCGGTCAGCGTGTCTGGCGGCCATCTGGGATCAGGATTGGGCGTTGTCGAACTGACGGTGGCGATTCATTATGTTTTCAACACGCCCGATGATCGTCTCGTCTGGGATGTCGGCCACCAATGCTATCCCCACAAGATCCTGACCGGGCGCCGCGACCGCATTCGTACTTTGCGTCAGGGCGGGGGGCTGTCCGGCTTTACCAAGCGTGCAGAAAGCGAATACGACCCGTTCGGCGCGGCGCACTCCTCCACGTCCATCTCGGCCGCTTTGGGCTTTGCCGTCGCGAACAAGCTGAATGACAATCCCGGCCGCGGTATCGCCGTTATCGGCGACGGCGCGATGAGTGCGGGCATGGCTTATGAAGCCATGAACAACGCTGCTCAGGCCGGCAATCGTCTGGTCGTAATCCTGAACGACAATGACATGTCCATCGCTCCGCCCGTGGGCGGCCTCTCGGCCTATCTCGCCAGAATGGTCTCTTCGAGCGAGTATCTCGGCATTCGCAGCCTTGCGAGCCGCGCGGTCAAGAAAATGAGCCGCCGCATGCACGAAGGTATGCGCAAGGCCGAAGAATATACGCGCGGAATGGTGACAGGCGGCACGCTGTTTGAAGAGCTGGGCTTTTATTATGTCGGCCCGATCGACGGTCATAATCTGGACCATCTGATCCCTGTTCTCGAAAATGTCCGCGATACCTCTGAAGGTCCGGTGCTGATCCATGTCGTGACGGAAAAAGGTAAAGGCTACGCCCCTGCCGAAAACAGCGCTGACAAGTATCACGGCGTGCCGAAATTCGATGTCATCACGGGTGAGAAGAAGAAAAGCGCAGGCGGTCCTCCCAATTATCAGAACGTTTTTGGCGATACTCTTGCCAAGCTGGCTGACACGGACAAACGCATCTGCGCCATCACCGCCGCCATGCCTTCGGGGACGGGCGTGGATCGCTTTGCAAAGGCGCACCCCGAACGCAGCTTTGACGTCGGCATTGCAGAACAGCACGGCGTGACTTTCGCCGCTGGTCTGGCAGCGCAGGGTATGCGTCCGTTTGCGGCGATCTATTCGACCTTCCTTCAGCGCGCCTATGATCAGGTGGTGCATGATGTGGCGATCCAGAACCTGCCGGTCCGTTTCGCGATTGACCGCGCCGGATTGGTTGGTGCCGATGGCTGCACGCACGCAGGCAGCTTTGACATTACTTATCTCGCGACGCTGCCCAATATGGTTGTGATGGCAGCTGCTGATGAGGCCGAGCTTGCGCACATGACCTACACCGCGGCGGAGTATGACGATGGCCCCATCGCCTTCCGCTATCCGCGCGGCGCGGGCACGGGCGTTCCCATTCCCGAACAGCTTGAGAAGCTGGAAATCGGCAAGGGGCGTGTGGTGCGTGAAGGCTCCAAGGTCGCAATCCTGTCGCTTGGTGCGCGTCTTGAAGAAGCAAAGGCGGCCGCTGATCAGCTGGAAGCAAAGGGGCTTTCCACGACAGTCGCCGACATGCGCTTTGCCAAGCCGCTCGATGAAGACCTGATCGCCCGCCTGATGCGTACGCACGATGTCGTTGTGACAATTGAGGAAGGCGCAATCGGTGGCTTGGGCGCGCATGTGCTGACTTATGCCACGGACGAAGGGCTGACAGATAACGGTCTGAAAGTTCGTACGATGCGTTTGCCCGATACGTTCCAGGATCAGGATTCACCGGAGAAGCAATATGCAGAGGCGCGGCTCGATGCCCCTGCGATTGTGGAAACCGTGCTGAAGGCGCTGAACCACAACACGGCAGGCGTGGAAGAGGCGCGCGCTTAAGGGCGTTTCCGGCGACTTGAAACTGGGTTAGGCAGTGAGCGAAAGGCTATTTCGCTCATGACCCTATTATCTGTTTCAAAGACCGGACCGATCACCACGCTTACCATTGATCGTGCCGATGTGATGAACCCACTCGGCGCGCCGGGTGACGGGGATGAATTTGCCCGCATATGTGCCGATCTGAATCGCGATCTCAGCGTTCGATGCGTGGTCCTTACTGGCGCAGGCCGGGCGTTTAGCGCGGGCGGCGATATCAAGGCGATGCGCGACCGGACTGGCACGTTCGGCGGTTCGACTCCGGCCATTTCCGATGGTTATCGCGAAAATATCCATTTGATGCTGCGGGCGCTTTACGGGCTGCGCGTTCCGTTAATCGCTGCTGTGAACGGCCCCGCCATCGGCCTTGGCTGTGATGTGGCCTGCCTTGGCGATATCCGCATTGCGAGTGCAAAGGCGAAGTTTGGCGTGACCTTCCTGAAACTTGGGATCATTCCGGGCGATGGAGGGACCTGGATACTGCCGCGGGTCATTGGACAAGCCCGTGCGGCGGAACTGTTCTATACCGGCGATGTGATCGATGCGCCAACGGCTTTGGATTGGGGTTTGGTCAGCCGCGTAGTCGAACCAGATGCGCTGATGGAAGAAGCGCAGGCCCTGGCGGAAAAGGTTTCTGCCCAGCCTCCCCACGCTTTGCGTCAGGCCAAGATGCTTTTGCGGCAGGGACAGCAGGTCTCCTATGACACCGCACTCGAACTTGCGGCCAACACGCAGGCGATGATGCACACCACCGCTGACCATGCAGAGGGCGTGGCGGCGCTGATCGATAAACGGATGCCAGATTTCAAGGGCGACTGAAGCGTGATCAGGAAACTCGCCCTTGGCGCTGTCACGGTCCTTGCCCTCGCTTACGTCGCGATTTGTGCGGTGCTGTACTTCAATCAGGAGCGCATGATCTTCCCCGCGCCGCAGGAGGCAGTCGCGCCAGCTGAGGGTTTCGAAGCAGTAACACTTCAAACCAGCGACAATCTCGCTCTCACTGCCCACTGGATGGAGCCCGCTGCCGGAAAACCGGTGGTCGTCTGGTTTCACGGCAATGGCGGTTCATTGAGTGGGGCGACAGTGGAAACCACGCAGCTCGCACAGGCGGGATATGGTCTGCTGCTGGTGGAATATCGCGGCTATGGCGGGAACCCTGGTTCCCCGTCCGAGGCGGGTTTCTATCGGGATGGCGAGGCTGCGATGACGTTCCTCGCGACAAAGAATATCCCCGCTGGAAAGATAGTGATTGGCGCGCATTCTATCGGATCAGGCACTGCTGTGGAGATGGCTCGGCGTCACGCCCCCGCTGCTCTAATCCTTGTCGCTCCGTTTACCTCTTTGGGCGATGTTGTGGCGGAGGCTGTGCCATGGGTGCCAGGCAGTCTGCTGCTAAAGCACCGGTTCGATAACCTCGCCAAAATATCTGAAATTGATGCGCCGGTCCTCGTCTTGCATGGCACAGACGACCGGGTCGTGCCCTATGCACTTGGCCGGAAACTCGAACAGGCGGCGCCTGATGGCACGCTGATCAGCTTTGAAGGCGCAGGGCATGAGCTTTCCTTCTTTCTCGAAGCGCAAATCGCTCAGCTCGAATGGTTGAAGGAACGCGGACTCTAAAGCGGTATCCAGCGCCAGATGCCCGCCGCGATGCCGCCCAGCGGCATGTGCAGCCAGCTAAAGCCTGCGAACAGGATAAGGCCGATGATCCAGGGCAATAGACCCACGCTGAAAAACGCGCTCCAGCGTGGCCAATAGCTGGTGCGGCTTTCCCAGCTCAGCCATGCATCGCCCATCAGTCCGCGCTTTTTGGCGTCCTGAAACCGCGCCCCGACTAGCGCCAGAACGCCCATCGCAGCGGCAGTGATCAGAGTGCGCGTGCTCCAGAACAGCACAATGTGAGACAGCGCCCACAGGCCGAACCCCCACATCATCGGATGACGCGTGACCTTGAATACGCCCGCAGGTTCGGCGCGCGCCTGTTCTTGCGCCATTGGTGTTGGAAGGGCGGGATTGCCGAAAAGGGATCCTGCGAACAGAACCATTGCCGGCAAAGTCAGCGCGGTGGCGATCACCCAGCCAATGGTGCCGGATCCAGCGAGGTCTGCAGGCGGCGCGGCCTTGAATGCGACATACACCCAAGCCAGCGTCGCGAAGCGTACGGCTGAATAGGCGAGCTGAAATCCCATCGCTCCCAGCGCATTGACCAGCGGTGTGCGCAAAGGATGCGACATCAGGAAATGCGAGCCGACAAATGCGACATTGGCCGCGGCGAGTGTCATCAATGTCCCGTCCATGGCAGACAGGATGGCTTACCAAGCGATAATTGCCAAGGCCCGCGGGCTCTTCTCGGGAGGCTCAGCGGCCCTGAATTGCGAGCAGCTCGACCTTGAACACCAGAGTCGCCCCGCCCGGAATCGGGCCTTTGCCGCGTGGCCCATAGGCGAGGTCTGCAGGTGCGGCGAGTTCGATCACGTCGCCAACCGCCATTTGCGGGATCGCCATCTGCCATGCCGGGATCAGACCGGCGAGCGGGAAGCTGGCGGGCTCTCCACGGGCAAAGGAGCTGTCAAAGACGGTCCCGTCGATAAGCTTGCCTTCATAATGGACAGTCACGCGGTCGTTTGCAGTCGGCTTTGCCTCGCCAGCGCGATAGGTGAGGTAACGCCAGCGAAGGCCGCCGGGAAGTGTCGACCAGCCATCCTGAGGTGAGAGCTTCGCCAGATACAATTGCTGGGCGCTCATCCACGCCATGTCCTGGGAGCGGTCTGTCGGCTCCTCTGCATCCTGAGCGTTGGCAGGCGTTGCCAAAAGGGCCAGAACAGGGGCGATTGCGAAAGTTGTGTGGCGGATCATGCTGACCCGCCTACACATCTATTCTCACCAATCATAGGCCTTGGGCAGATCGCTTTCGTCGAGATCGCGGTAACGGTCCCTCAGGCGGCTCTGATGGTTGCCGAGCGGTTGATCCACTCCGCCGATATAGACCTTTGTCGGGACAGAGCCGACTTCGAGCGGATCACCATCCCACACAACCACATCGCCGATTGCGCCCGCTTTCAGCACGCCCGCCTGACCGCCCAGCCCGCTGATCGAAGCGGGGACCGAACTGATGGCAGCAAAAGCTTCGCCCCAGCTTAAGCCCGATGCGCCGGGCACCTTGTTCAGCGCGACGAGATTGCCCGCAATCTGGGACAGGCGGCGCGGGTTCCGATCAGATGACGCGTTGATGGCAACAGTGACGCCTGCATCCTTCATCCGGCCAATATTGCTTTGCGTGGCGGCCAGCTGTTCAAAGCTGCTGGGCAGATCATCGAGCCCGTCCGCAATCACGGGCACGCCTGCGCGGGCGATCTCGCTTGCAACAAGCCACCCTTCGCTGACGCCGACGAGCACCATATCAAGCTTCGCAAACTCGCCCTTGAGCGCAAGAGCGGCGCGAATGTCGGATGCCCGTTCGACATGGACGTAAAGCTTTTGCGTGCCATTCACGACGGGACGCAGCGCCTCTGCATCGAACCGGCTGAGCATGATTTCGCCATCGACTGTAATCGGAGGTGTGCGCGGCAGTCCCGCTGTCAAAGCTGCTGCTTCACGAAGGGCGGCACGGAAAAGCACATGTGCCGCTGCGCGGCTGCCACCAGCGATGGCTCCGCCCCGTTCACCCAGATCGACCATCTGGAACGCCTTGGCCTTCATGACAGGGGTGGCATCGCTATCGAGGTCGATAATCGCGCCCTGCCCTGCAAAGATCGAATCGGTCGGCAGTGTGGTGGTGGCTGCGCGGGTAATACCGGCCTCGCGATGGACGAGGACATGCTGCGAATTCGGATTCACAATCGGTGCAGCATCCAGTGCCGCACCAAACGAGGCACCGCCAGCGCGCTGATCGTTTGATTCGCTGACCGCTCCGACATCCCAGATGCCGATGGTGGTGACAGTCGCAAACAGGCCGGGTGTGACATAGGCTCCGCCTGCATCGATCACTGGAGTGTCGGAGGGCGTGACCATAATGGGGGACGGTCTGCCTGCGGATTTGACCTCCCCATTTTCGATCACCAAGACGCCATTTTCGATCGGTTCACTGCCATCTCCCAAAACGAGTGTCGCATTGGTGATAACCAGGTCCTGAGCAGCAGCGGGGCTGGCGGCCAGCGCGAGTGCCGACGCCGCGCCGAGGATGGCTGTTTTCAGGAGCCGCTTCATTTCACATCTCCTTCACCGGGTTGGCCAAGCTCGAAATCGCTGACCGGGCGCCGCTTTCTATCAAGCGCATCAAACATCAAGGCGCCATCGATCCAGACCTTTTCCGGGCGGGAATAGACGCTCAACGGATCACCGTTCCACAACACGACATCGGCCATTTTGCCTTCTTCGAGGCTGCCCGTCATGTCATTGATGCCCATAGCTTTGGCCGCGTTCAGAGTGATCCAGCTGATCGTTGTCGCATCGGAAATGTTCATCCCCATGCGATTGCCGGCAGTCTGCGCCTTGGCCGCTTCCTGATTAAGGCGCTGGATGTCGTTTTCGTCGTCAGAGTGGATGACAACGCAAGCGCCTGCCTGATGCAGCAAGGCACCGTTTTCGCGGATTGCGTCATAGGCTTCCATTTTGAACCCGTACCAATCCGCCCAGATCGCGCTGCACACGCCGTTTTCACGAAGCAGATCGCCGATCTTGTAGCTTTCGACAGCGTGGTGGAAGGCAGTGACTTTGTAGCCAACCTCTTTCGCCATATCCATCACCAGCGCCATCTCGTCAGCGCGATAGCAGTGGTTGTGGACGAGGATATCGCCCTTCAGCACACCTACCAGCGTTTCCTTGCCGAGATTGCGTTTCGCCTTAGGGTTGTTGGCGTAATCAATCGCGTCGTACCAGGTCTGGCGATTGACCGCGAAGTTGCCCATGCGTGTCGAGGGCTTGCGACCGCGGCTGCCATAGACCCGCTTCGGGTTTTCACCGCACGCCATTTTCAGCCCATAGGGCGCGCCGGGGAACTTCATCCCCTGCACAGTGCGGCTGGGCACGTTTTTGAGAGTGACCGTGCGCCCACCCATCAAATTCGCCGAACCCGGAAGGATCATCAGGGATGTGATCCCGCCATTGGCCATCGCGCGCGAGAAACCCGGATCCTGCGGCCAAACAGAGTGTTCCGCCCAGACATCGGGCGTGGTGGGTGAGGTCGCCTCATTCCCGTCCGAGTGGGCAGCAACGCTGGGCGAGGGGTAATCGCCAAGGTGGGAATGGATATCGATAATGCCCGGCGTCACATATTTGCCCGAGCCATCAATCACGGCGTAGCCATCGGTCGAAAGCGAGGCATCGCCCACTTCGACGACTTTGCCATCGCGAAACAGGACAGTGCCATTGTCGATCCGGTTGCCGGCCCCGTCGAAAACGGTTGCTCCGACAAGTGCGGTCGCGACGCCGGGATAGGGTTTATAGGTAGAGGGAAACGGCCCTTCGGCCTCGGTCATTGCGGCAAAGCGGTCTGCTTCCTTGTCCCCGCCATCATCTTTCGCAATTGCAGTGCCTGTGGTGCTGCACGCTGCGAGCGCCACAGAGACTGCCAGCGCAGTTCCGATTGAGCGAAGCCGCGATTTCGCCCCGATGATATGTTGTATCTTGTAAGTCACGGATAACGTTCCCCTTTCCAGACCCCGCAAGTGGCTAGGCCGGAACAGGGGGGCGTGTCCAGTTCGTTCGACGAATTACGAAAAAGGGGCGCCGAGTTCCCCCGGCGCCCCCTTTGAAGAGCAAAGCTCGCAACCCCGCCTATTCAGCGGTGCGCGTAGCAGGTCGAATGCCTGCTTCCTGAGGCTCAAGACCCGCCTCGGCCTCGCCTGCGAGCCCTTCGTCATCTTTCAAGGTATCGAGATGCATCAGCTTTTTGATCAACGGGCTGACGACCATGACAACAACACCGATGCCGACGGCGTAGATGCCGACTGTCGAATAGACATCGAGTACGACTTGCTTGCCTGCCTCTTCGCCCACGCCCTCTGCGCCAGTTGCTGCAGCAATAAGGCCCGCTGCGAAGTTACCGGCAGCCGATGCAAAGAACCATGTGCCCATGATCAGGCTGGCCATATGGCCTGGGCTCAGGCGGTTCATTGCGCTGAGGCCAACAGGTGAAAGGCAGAGCTCACCCGTGGTGTGCAGCAGGTAGATCAGGAAGATGAATACAACTGGTGTTGGCACATCGACGCCGACAGCTTCTGCACCCCAGACGAGTACCAGAAAGCCGAGGCCGACCTGAATGACTGCGAGGCCAAACTTCATCGGAGTTGAAGGTTCCGCACCAGCACGGCCCAGCCCCTGCCAAAGCATCGCGAACAACGGTGCCAACGCGACAATGTAGATCGCATTGATCGACTGGAACATGGATGCATTCACGCCTTGTGTGTCGACATACTTGTCGGTGAACACGTTGAGTGACGAGCCAGCCTGTTCGAACAACGCCCAGAATACGATTGAAACAAGAATGAGAAACATGGCTGCAAAGATGCGGTTACGTTCCTCGCCCGGCAGCTTGGTGACCGCAGTGAACAGTACATAAAAGACGAGGCCGCCGCCAAATACTCCAAGCACCGTCCCGACCAGTTCCTGATACTGGATTGCCGCCCAGCACAGTGCGACCATTGCGAGACCGGCACCGTAAATACCCCACTCTTTGCCGCCCTTGATGGCTTCGGGGTCTTTCGGTTCGCCCTTGCCAAGAAGCAACGGCTTTCCAAGAATGAAGAAAACGAGACCAAGAAGCATACCGATACCAGCAAGGCCAAAACCGTATTCCCAACCATAAGTCTGGCCAAGATAGCCGCAGATGATCGACGCAGTCGCCGCACCGACGTTAATGCCCATGTAGAAGATGGTGTAAGCAGGATCGCGACGAACATCCGTGCGGGCGTAAAGTTGGCCAACGATTACTGAGATATTGGCCTTCAAAAAGCCTGAACCGACAATGATT
>JAXHVK010000058.1:0-16530 GCA_034211135.1 Pseudomonadota bacterium | reverse complement strand
GTCGCCTCGGCGACCATCTCCGGCTTGATGCCGTTCAGGCCGGTGAAGGTGTAGCTCATGCCCGATCCCTCTTCGAGCAGCACACCGCGTCCCACCAGATCGAACTGGCGGCTGACAGCCTTTTGTGCACGCTCGATATCATTGGTCCGTAGCGATAGCCGCTGCCGCACGGTGTAGGTCGTGACACCGCGACTAGTATAGCTGGATACGTTCGCACCCGTCGGCTGAAGCGCGTCTTCGGGAAAGCCGAGCCCGTCGAAAAAGCTTTCGATAGCCGCAGTATCAGCGCGCACCTTTGCCTGAGCGGTGGCGAGATCGGGCGCATTGGCTGAGTATGAGATCGTCCATGTCGCCAGATCCGCGGTCACGTCCCGTTCGGCAAGGCCGCGCACGGTCACGGAACGCTCCGCCTCTTTCGCTCTCAACAGGCCGTCGCCCAGCAGATAACCGCCGACGATCACCCCGATAGAGGCAATGGCAGCAGTGCCGAACCAGCGCATGGTTGCGCCATTGTTCAGAAAACGGGTGTTATGGGAATTTTCATTGGGGGCGGTCGCATCACTCATCATGTCCTCCTTTACCTAACTGCGATGAGTTGTGTATTTTTGTCGATGAACCGATTTTGAACGGTTCAACCTTGTTGCGCGCCGCGCATGGCCTACATGCTGTGCGACGCAAACAAAGGTGAGCAGGCTATATGACCAAGTTCCTTCATTCGATGATCCGCGTGACTGATCCGCAGGCGACAGTCGATTTTTTCAAGATCATCGGGCTGGAAGAGGTGCGCCGGTTCGATGTCGAGGCAGGCCGTTTCACTCTGATCTTCCTCGCCGCTCCGGGGCAGGAAGGGACAGCGGAGGTCGAACTGACCTATAACTGGCCGCCGGAAGATGGCCGCGAACCGGAAAGCTATGACGGCGGGCGCAATTTCGGCCACCTCGCATACCGGGTGGATAACATCTATGACACTTGCCAGCGTCTCGCCGAAGCAGGGCACACCATCCACCGTCCTCCGCGCGATGGGCATATGGCGTTTGTAAAGACCCCCGATGGCGTCTCTATCGAATTGCTTCAGGACGGGTATCTTGAACCCAAGGAACCTTGGGCCAGTATGGAAAACACCGGCAGCTGGTAAAACCGGCCACCGGTAGTTTTCGCGCCTCCAGCGCTATCAGTCTTCGGGGATCACGCCCTGATCGTCGCAATCTTCGGGGGAATGCTCGGTCGTCATCAGCAGGATGATGTATCCGAGCACCGCCGAAATTGCCGAACCGAGCAGAATGCCGATCTTCGCCTCTTCGACGTAGAGCGCCTGATCCGGGAAGGCGAGGCCACCGATGAAAATGCTCATCGTGAAGCCGATGCCGCATAGCACCGACACACCCCAAATCTCTGCCCAGCTCGCCTTTTGCGGGCGCGGGGCGAACCCGATCTTGTCAGCCAGCCATACGGTGGAGAAGATGCCGATCTGCTTGCCCATCACCAAACCTGCGGCGACCGCAAGGGGGAGCGGGTCCAGCAGAGCCTCTGCGCCCATTCCCTTCATCGCGACGCCTGCATTGGCAAAGCCGAAAATCGGCACGATGAGGTAAGAGCTCCACGGCGCAAGGCCATGCTCCATCTTATCCAGCATTGGCTTACCATCGGCGGATTTCAGCGGGATCGTCAGAGCGGCCAGCACACCCGCAATGGTGGCGTGAACGCCGCTGTTCAAGACGCAGTACCACAGCACCAGTGACAAAAGGATATAGGGGATAAACGCGCTGACCTTGAACCGGTTAAGCGCAATCATCAGGCCAAACACGATGATCGAGGCAAACAGCCACTCGGTATAAAGGCCTTTGGTGTAAAACACCGCGATCACCAGAACCGCGCCGATATCGTCGACAATCGCAACCGTCAGCAGGAACAGGCGAAGCGATGCGGGCACGCGATTGCCCAGCAGGCCCAGCACACCCATGGCAAAGGCGATGTCTGTTGCAGCCGGAATAGCCCAGCCGTTGAAATATTCGCCGCCGCCTGTGACCAGCAGGTAAACGCCTGCAGGCACGAGCATCCCGGCCAACGCGGCCACCATCGGAAGCCGCCGTGCCGCCGGATCAGCCAGACTGCCGCACACGATCTCGCGCTTCACCTCAAGACCGACGACGAAGAAGAAAATCGCCATCAAACCATCGTTAATCCACAGATGCAGGTCATGCAGTTTCGGGATCGGCGTAAACGGCAGCTCGCCGTAAAACAGCTGTTTGTACTCGGCTGAGAAAGGTGAGTTCGCCGCGAGCATCGCCGCCGCCGCGACAAGGATCAGCAACACCCCTGCCGATGCGTCGCTGACGAACAGCGCGCGAACGGGGGCAAAGATTGTGCGGAGAGGCTTGGGAAGAGTTTGGTTGTTGTCTGGCATGTTGGGCGCCTCTTTTTAGAATTGCGCGCGCGGTTGCAAGAGTAATCCGGGGGCGATAGGCTGATTTTCGAACGGGATGTGGGGCAAGCTTGGAACTCAGTGGTTGGAATCTGTGGCAGTGGCTCACGCTGTTTCAGCACGAGATGCTGCTGTTTGCCGGTGTCTTTTTTCTGATCGGCGCGCTTGATGACCTCGCAGTCGACCTGACCTGGCTGTGGCTGAAGGTTTCAGGCCGCGCCAGCACTCAAAAAATTTCACGCGACACCTTCGTGCAGCAAACCTTGAACGCACCTGTCGCCGTTTTTATCCCGACCTGGCAGGAAGCCGCCGTTATCGGTGCCACCATAAAGCACGCCTTACTGTCATGGCCCCAGCGCGATCTTCGCCTTTATGTCGGGTGCTATCGTAACGATCCCGCGACGATGGAAGCGGCGATCGGGATTGCGACGAAGTTTGGACAGCGCAGCGATCATCGCTTGCGTATTGTGATTCTGGACCGCGACGGGCCGAGCACAAAGGCGGATTGTCTGAACCGGCTTCATCAGGCCATGCGTGATGATGAACGCCGCAGCGGGGAATTGTTTGGCGCGGTCGTCTTTCACGATGCCGAAGACATGGTCGATCCGGCGGCTCTTGGCCTGTTGGACGCGGCGATTGCCAGCGGCGCGGACTTTGTCCAGCTGCCGGTCGAGCCGGTGGTGCAACTGGCCAGCCCTATGCTTGGCAGTCATTACTGCGAAGAATTCGCCGAAGCCCATGGCAAGGCAATGGTCGTTCGTTCAGCGCTCGGGGCGGCGGTTCCTGCTGCTGGCGTCGGGTGTGCGATATCGCGGCGGGCGCTGCATCAATTGTCCCGCAGCCGCGTGGATGGCAGTCCGTTTGATCCCGTTTCCCTTACCGAAGACTACGAGCTTGGGTTGGCAGTGGCCGAAATGGGCGGGATCAGCCGGTTCCTGCGGGTCAGGGGCGAAGATGGCAC
The DNA here is from genome assembly GCA_034211135.1 of Pseudomonadota bacterium. Classification (GTDB taxonomy): domain Bacteria; phylum Pseudomonadota; class Alphaproteobacteria; order Sphingomonadales; family Sphingomonadaceae; genus Erythrobacter. Next base: position 13,147 of record JAXHVK010000058.1, on the reverse strand, counting down.
GCTGGTCGCGACGCGCGCCTATTTCCCGTCAAGGCTCGATCATGTGGTGCGCCAGAAAACGCGCTGGGTGCATGGCATCTGCCTGCAGGGATGGGACCGCACGGGCTGGAGCGGCGGCTTTATCGAAACATGGATGCGCGCGCGAGACCGCCGTGGTCCGCTAACTGCGCTGGTGCTGCTGGTGGGATACAGCCTGCTGGCGCTGACAATGCTGCTGTGGGTGGCCAGCCAGACAGGTCTGGCTCCGCAGACGCCCATGTCGCCGCTGCTGAAGCTGTTGCTCGCAGCCAATCTGGCGGCGTTTGTGTGGCGCGCTGGCTGGCGATTTGCCTTCGCGGCTAGGAATTATGGCTGGGCCGAAGGGATCAAGGCAGTCCTGCGCATCCCCGTTGCAAATGTGATCGCGATCATGTCGGGAAGGCGGGCCGTGTTGGCCTATATCGCCACTCTCAGAGGTGAGCGGACCACTTGGGACAAGACCCCGCATTTCGCGCATCCCGTCCAATCGGAGGCAGGACCGCGAACCGCATGATCGGCGAAGATCGCCTTCACCCCTCTGGCGGCAGCCTTGCCAACGCGCCCGACAGACGCCGTGGCGGACCTCTTGCTGTTCTGGGCGTGATCCTGGCTGTCTGGGTTACTGGCCGCGTGTTTCTTTGGGAAAGCCCCTTTGCGGCGATACAATTGATCGAAGATGCGGGCGATCTCATCGCCTCTGATCCGGTTGCCTCCGGTCCGGCATTGGCGGCGGTTCAGGACCGGACGGGCGTGCCTGCAACCGAAGACGCACCGGCACGCGGTGGGGCACAAATGCGCACCGGTACAAGCATGCCGCGCTTGACCGGCGCGTCTTCTGGTGCCGGTCTTAACCGCTCTTATGTCCTTGGTCAGCGCACTCTCACCGGGCTGGGCTCTAACGGCTATCTCGATTCCATGGCCCGCGTGCGACTGGCTTCAGGTCATCAGATGCTGTGGGATGCGGCCATGGCCAGCGGGCAGGGCACGGCCTCTGCCAAGGCGGCGATTGAGGCAAAGGGCGAAGCCGCCAACCCGCCATTTTTCCCCGCACCCTCCAAGGGGAAGAGCGCCCTTGATCGCTGGTCGCTTGATGGCTGGGCGTTCGTGCGGGAAGGCTCACGCTCCGCACCCGTGTCGCAGGGCAGGGTGCCGGTATACGGGGCAAGCCAGGCAGGCGCGATCCTGCAATTCAGAGCAGCGCCCGAAAGCGGGATCGACCCACGCATTTACCTGCGCGGCTATCGTGCGCTGATCGACCGGCCAGAGACGGAAATCGCAGCCGGCGTTTCGGCCCGTCCGGTTCCATCCGTCCCGATCCGCCTTGCTGCCGAGTTACGCGCAACCGATAACCGCTTTGCGAGAGAGGTGCGTCCCGCACTTTCCGCTGTGACCGAATTGCAGCCGGTCAGCCTGCCACTTGGCGCAAGCGGAGAAGTATATGCGGGCGCAGGATATGTCGGTGGAAAGGCGAACACAGCCTTCATCGACGGGCAGGCCAGCGTTACGCGTGAAGTCTTCGATCTGGGTAAAACCCGGCGTGACGGCGCCAGATTAAGCGTCGGTGCAGGCGCATGGGGCGGGGCACAGCGCGATGCGAACCGGCTTGATCTGGGGCCAACCGTCAGGCTTGACCTGAAGGTCGCCGATGTGCCCGCACGCGTATCCGTGGATTATCGAGAGCGGGTGGCAGGCGATGCGGCACCCGTTTCAGGCGTAGCCGCGACCATTTCGACACGCTTTTGATACGGGTTTGATACTGGTGCGATAGAGCCACGTTGATCGCCATTTGTGACCTGTGCGAAGACGTTGGGGAAACAGCGGCTTCCAAGCATGGCGCGGCTGCGGTAACGGCTTGATATGGATGTTTACCTCCCCATCGCCAATCTGTCGGTGAATGGCCTGTATATTGTGCTGCTGGGCGCGGTAACGGGCATTCTGTCCGGCCTGTTTGGCGTGGGCGGCGGATTTCTGACCACGCCTCTTCTGATATTTTACGGCATCCCGCCAACGGTTGCCGCGGCCTCTGCCGCCACGCAGGTAACAGGCGCCAGCGTTTCCGGCGTTCTGGGGCACACCAAAACCGGCGGCGTCGATTACCGCATGGGCAGTGTGATGGTGGTTGGCGGCATTGCCGGGGCGCTGATCGGGGCCTTGCTGTTCCGTTTGTTGCAATCATGGGGGCAGATAGATGTGGTCATCAACATCCTCTATGTCCTGATGCTGGGCACGATAGGGGCATTGATGATGCAGGAGGCGCTGGCCGCGCTGCTGCCGAAATTGTCAAAAGAGGGCGGCAACCAACCGCGCAAACGGCGCCATCACCCGCTGGTGGCCGGTTTGCCGTTTCGCTGGCGGTTTTACGCATCGGGCTTGTATATCTCGCCGCTTGCTCCGCTGATTTTGGGAACACTGGTTGGCATCCTCACCATGCTGATGGGCGTCGGCGGCGGTTTCATGCTGGTGCCTGCGATGCTGTATATTCTGGGCATGAGCGGCAATGTCGTGGTGGGCACGTCGCTGTTCCAGATATTGTTCGTGACTATGGTTACGACCATGACGCACGCCTTGACGACGAAGGCGGTCGATATTGTGCTGGCGGGCTTGTTGCTGATCGGGTCGGTTCTGGGGGCGCAGTTTGGCACTCAGATCGCGATGAAGGCGCGGCCGGAACTGCTGCGCCTGCTGCTGGCTGGCATTGTGATCGCGGTCGCTTTGCGGATGCTGTATGGGCTGGGCGTTCAACCGGACGAGATTTACACGGTGAGCCCGCTGTGACGCGCCGGATTGTGTTCCTCCTGATCGCGGCCCTGTGCCTGTCTGCACAGCGTGAACCGGTGCTGGTGCCCGAGGTCAGCCAGTCGCGTATCGAAGTGCGCCAAGGCTTCACCGGCACAAATCTGCTTTTGTACGGAGCGGTCATCTCTCCAGCCGGTCAGCGCGAAGACTATGACATTGTCGTCGTGCTGAAAGGGCCGGCAGAACCGATCCGGCTGCGCGAGAAAGAGCGTATTGCAGGCATATGGATGAATGCGGGGGCGAGTGATTTCCGGTCTGTCCCGTCCTTTTTCGCAGTGGCATCCTCTCGCCCGGTACAGGAGCTGGTGGACGAACGCACGGCTGCGATTTTCGAGCTTGGGACGCGGTTTATCCAGCTGAGCCCTGTCGGGGTGATCGAACCCGAAGAACAGCTGCGATTTGCCAGCGGCCTCGTCGATATGCGCCAGCGGCAGGGGCTTTATAATGAGGACCCCGATGGCGTACGGATCAGCGAAGGTGTGCTGTATCAGGCGCGCATCGCGCTGCCTTCCAATGTGACGACGGGCCCTTACACTGCGGAAACCTTTGCGATTGCCGATGGCCGCGTGGTGGCCAGTGCAACGGCGAGGATCGAAGTTGTAAAAGCCGGGTTGGAAGGCCGTGTCGTGCGAGAAGCGGAACGCAATTCTTTCCTGTATGGTGCCTTCGCAATCTTCCTTTCCGTGTCGATGGGCCTGCTGGCAGGACGCTTCTTCGCCCGCCGATAGGCGTCAATTCGCGCGGTTGTTGACGCGATCTTAACCTCAATTCCCGTATCGCGATCCTGATGAATTGTGGCGCTTCGCGTGTTGAATGCGCCCAACAGGGATTACGATTATGGGCGATATGAACCAGAACAGCTTTGAACGTTTCACCGGACCAGAAAACGAACCGGAAAACGCGGCGGAGCACATGAGCCCCGAAGATCTGACAGCGCAAAATGCCAGCATGCCGATCGGCGTTGTGCTTGAGATTTCCGGTGCTGGTTCTCAGGTCGCGTTTGATCTCCAGCGTATCAACGAATGTATGCAGGATGCCGATCCGTCCATCGGGCTTGCCGGTCAAGTGGGTAGCCAGATCAAAATCCGCGTCGGCGATGCGTGGCTGCTGGCTAACGTGCGTGATCAGCGCAAGGATCGCCGGACGGAAGGCGGCATCATCGCCAATATCGACTTCCTCGGCGAAGGTTCGGAAGAGAAGCTGACCGGCCGCATCCACGGTTTCAAACGCGGTGTGACCCGCTATCCCGTGCCCGGCGCGATGGTCTATCCCGCGACGACGGAAGACCTCAAACAGATCTACGCCTCCGACGGGCGGGCCAACATCACTATCGGCAAGGTGTTTCCGACGAAGGATATCCGCGCGGGCCTGTATATTGATGCGATGCTGGGCAAGCACTTCGCGCTGCTGGGTTCGACCGGTACGGGTAAGTCAACCAGTGCCGCGCTGATCCTTCACCGCATCTGTGAAGCCGCGCCCAAGGGCCATATCGTCATGATCGACCCGCACGGAGAGTACTCCGCCGCGTTCCGTCAGACGGGCCAGATCCTCGACGTTTCGAACCTTCAGATGCCGTACTGGCTGATGAACTTCGAAGAGCATTGCGAAGTTCTGCTGACCAGCGACGGTAACGAACGCCAGGTCGATATGGACATTCTTGCCAAGTGCCTGCTGGGCGCGCGGTCCAAGAACCGTCTGGCCGAACAGATGGGCAAGATCACGGTCGATTCCCCGATCCCCTATCTACTGTCTGACCTGTCCACCATCCTTCAGGACGAGATGGGCAAGCTCGACAAGGCGACATCTTCTGCGCCTTTCATGCGCATCAAGGGTAAGCTGGAAGAGCTCAAAGGCGATCCGCGTTACCAGTTCATGTTCTCCGGCATGCTGGTGGGCGACACGATGACCAACTTCATTTCCAAGGTCTTCCGCATGCCGGGTGAGGGCAAGCCGATCTCGATCATCGACGTCTCCGGCGTCCCGTCTGATATCACCTCCACCGTGGTGGCTGTGCTTAGCCGACTGGTCTTCGACTTCGCCATTTGGGGCCGTGAAGAGACGACGCGGCCGATCCTGCTCGTTTGCGAGGAAGCGCACCGCTATGTCCCGAATGAGAAGAACTCTGACGGTTCTTCCGTCGGGCGCATCCTCAGCCGGATTGCCAAGGAAGGTCGTAAATACGGTATCAGCCTTGGCCTGATCACACAGCGACCTTCCGACCTTGCCGAAGGCGTGCTGTCACAGTGCGGCACCATCATCTCCATGCGTCTCAACAACGACCGCGACCAGGCCTTTGTCCGGGCGGCCATGCCCGAAGGTTCGCGCGGCTTCCTTGATGCGATCCCCGCGCTGCGCAACCGCGAATGCATTGTCTGCGGCGAAGGTGTCGCTATCCCGATCCGCGTCGGCTTCGACAACCTCGAAGAGCACAAGCGTCCCGCATCAGAGGACCCCAGCTTTGTCGACCTGTGGAACCAGGGCGGCGAGGAAGAGGACCGCGTGGAACGCATCGTGATGCGCTGGCGCAGTCAGGGGTAGCGCCCGACCCGCGTCCGCCCGTGCGCATCCGCAGCGGGCGTCACGTCCCGCGTGTATCGCCGTACAGGTGGATGTGCATCCGGTCCGTCATGCGCAGCCCGTGTTCAAGGCATAGCGGCGATAGCCACTTCTCCCTTTCCCGCAGGGCTTCGCTGTCCGTGCCTTCGGGCATCAGGAACAGACGCGATGCGGGGATGCCGTGGCGCGATTGCAGCGCAAGCACTTCCTCCACATCCTGCGGGGTGGCGATCACGAACTTGAAGAAAGCCCGCGGATCACCGGCATAGGCATCCAGCCGTTCAGGGATCAGCGCAAGCTTCGCCGCATTGCCGGAATGCGCCAGCTTCGGGCTGACATTGTACTGATCCACCCTCACATCGACATGCGCGCTGGCCCGCGTGGTGCCGTTGGTTTCAACCTCAACGCTGATGTCAGGCAGATGCGCCAGCATGTCCGCCAGCGCGCCGCACTGCATCAGCGGTTCGCCCCCTGTGATGACAAGCCGGTTCTGCCCCGGCGCCGCAACCCGCTGCGCAGCATCGGCAGGAGACAGTTTCACCTGATTGGCGGAGCGATCGAAGGTCACGCCATCGCGATGTTCCCGTTCATCCCCGTCGAAGTGCCAAGTATAGGCCGTGTCGCACCACGTGCAGGCAAGGTTGCAGCGTGAAAGCCGCATGAAGGCGACCGGCATACCCGCGCTTGGCCCTTCGCCTTGCAGGGAAGCGAAGATCTCCGGCCCGCCCGTGTCATCGGTTGCGAGGATCAGATCAGCCATCACACCACCCGTTCATTCATCGCTGCCGAGCCACACTTGGACCGCATGTTACACAGTCCTGAAGGTAAAATCATTGCGCAGGCAAAGGCACCGAATGACGGCACATTTCCAGACGCAAAGGCAGGCTGACAAGGCAAAGTAAGCATCGCCGCCCCTTGCCATGATTGCGCTTCGTAGGAAACCGGCGCGCCAATTGCATTGGCCACCATCACCATTCCACCGGATCCAGCGCGAGCAATTGCGAAAGCTGACTGTAAAGCGCAGGCTCTGCCTGTTTCAGCGCCACGGGCTTTTCAAAAAAGGTCACGATGGCTTCTGCCAGAAACTCTTCGTGATTGGTCGCGCCATACGGATCAATCAGCGTGTATTCGCCATGCTCTACACGCGATACGTGATCGTGGTACGCGTCCAGCATCGCCTTTTCCCAACCCGCATAGGCCTGACCCTTGCGCAGGATGGGAATGCCGTTCGTGTGCCCTGTTAGGCTATCCAGCTGATGCGCGAATTCGTGGATCACCACATTGTGCCCGTCCTCGGCATCCAGCCCGCCATGCAGCGCGTGATCCCATGACAGGATCACCGGCCCGCGAACCCAGCTTTCCCCCAGCGTCGCGTGGCTGTTTTCGCTAACGATATACCCGTCATGCGTATCGCGATGCGTCAGGAAGGCGGACGGGTAGACCAGCACATTGCGCAGCGTTTCGTACCAGACGGGGCTGTTCACGATCAGCAGACACGCCTGCGCCGCAATCGACAGGCGCATCGCATCATTCACTTCCAGCCCGTTGCGCCCGCGAAATGTCACCTGATCAAGGAACAGGTTGATCTTGCCTTCGAGTGTACGCCGCAAGGGTTCTGGCAGTCGGCGCACCAAAGGCACGAGGCGTTCGACTACCGCGCGCTGTTCATCCGTTAGTGCGATTGCCAGTAAAGCCTTGCGCCTCTGGCTCTTTGCAAACCAACGATACGCGAAGAAACCCGCTATAAGGAGCGGCAGAAAAAGGATGAGCCAAGGCGACATGGCTATCAAATAGGATCGCGATCGCGATTTCGGTAGGTGAATTTGCTACCTCGTAGCCAAGAACAGACGGTCGGCTCACGACCCAGTGCCGGACATAGAATACCACACGCGAATGGACCGAATGGAGGCTTTGCTTCTACACACGCTCAAGCGGCAGAAAGGGTGGATCAGGCAGCTTTACGTTGATGCGGTCTCCGGCACGAACATGACCGCCCGTGAGCGCTATCGTCATGATTCCAGATTTCCGTATCAATTTGCCATCCGAACCTTTGTTGAGCACGGCTGAGAGCAGGCCTTTGTGGAAATTGTCTATTTGCGCGCAGGGGTTTCGGAGGCCGGTGACCTCTAGACGGACACTCTCGCCAATCTCAAGGACTGCATGACGAGGAAGGCTCAAAAGGTCCACGCCCAAGGTCGTGATGTTCTCGCCAAGGTCCGCTGGCCTTACCGAAAAGCCCTTTTTGGCAACTTCGTCGAATAGCTCAGAGTGGATCAGATGAACTTGACGAAGGTTGGGTTCAGTCGGGTCGGCCTTAACACGTGAACGATGCATCACTGACTTACCGAAATGAGCGTCACCAGCGACACCCAAGCCTGCAATGATCTCAATTTCTGGAACAAGGCTCTTCGAAAAATTGTGTGCTTCATCCCTAGCTACTGCGAGAACCGTTCCCGACATCGCGCTAACTCCAAACGTAGGTTGAATAGAATTAGCTGCATACTCGACAAAAACCAGACCTTCCGCTTTCACCCCCAGAAGCGGACGTTAACCCTCACAAAATCTATCGCCAAAAGCAGCCACGTACAGCTTTACCCCAGCCGTTCCAGCGCTGCCTTCAGCCGCTCTACCTCCCCCGAATGGTGGGCGAAGTCGGCTTTCGCTTTCTCCACCGCTTCGGGCTTTGCACGCTCGACAAAGTTCGCATTGCCCAGCCGCCCTTCAAGGCTCTTGGTCTCTTTTTGCGAGGCTTCGAGAGCTTTGGTCAGACGCGCTTTCTCTGCGTCGATGTCGATAATCCCTTCCAGCGGCACGATGAACACATCGCCACCGGTCGCTCCAGCCTGCGCCGTTACCTGCATGGCGGGGCCAGCGGGCGCTTCGCCAATGGTCACAGGGGTCAGGCGGGCAAGGCGTTCGATGGCAGCGCTTGACCGTTCAATCGTGCTGGTGGCCAGTTCGCTGGGCGAGGGCACGAATGCGGGCAGTTTGGCACCGGGGGGAATGCCCAGTTCGTTTTTGGCCGAACGGACATTGGTGGTGAGGTCGATCACCCAATCGATTGCATCGGTGGCCTGCTTGGAAACCTCTGCACGCGGATCGGGCCATGCAGCGGTGATCAGATCGTATTTGCGCGCGCCCTGACTGTGCCACAGCTCTTCAGTGATGAAGGGCATGAACGGGTGCAGCATGACAAGGATCTGGTCCAGCGCCCATCCAGCCACTTCGCGTGTTTCGACAGCGGGCAGGCCTTCGGGGTCTGCGCCATCGGCCAGAACCGGCTTGATCAGTTCCAGATACCAGTCGCAGAATTTGCTCCATGTGAACTGGTAAATCGTATTGGCAGCCGCATCGAAACGCAGGTCTGCCATCGCGCTTTCGATTTCGGCGGCGCATTGCTGCACTTCGCCGATGATCCACTGGTTCGCGGCAAGGCGCGCCTGCGGTGCCTTGAGCGTGGTGGACGCGCCAATGCCGTTGGACTGGCAGAAACGTGTCGCGTTCCAAAGCTTTGTGGCGAAGTTGCGATAGCCTTCGACCCGCTTTTCATCCATCTTGATGTCGCGGCCCTGACTTTCCATCGCCGCCATGAAGAACCGCAGCGCATCCGCGCCGTACTGGTCAATCAGGCCCAGCGGATCGACGACATTGCCCTTGGACTTGGACATTTTCGAACCGTCGGCCGCGCGGACAAGGCCGTGCAGATACAGGCGCGGCCACGGGGCCTGACCCATACTGTACTGCCCCATCATCATCATGCGCGCATCCCAGAAGAACAGGATATCGAAACCCGACACGAGCAGGGAATTGGGGAAGTGTTTTTCCAGCAGCGGCTGATTGTCCTCGGGCCAGCCAAGCGTCGCGAACGGCCACAGCGCGGAAGAGAACCACGTATCGAGGACGTCGGGGTCCTGCGTCAGTTCAACACCTTCGCCTGCCTGTGCCTGCGCTTCTTCCTGTGTCTGAGCGACAAAGGCATTGCCTTGTGCATCGAACCACGCCGGAATGCGGTGACCCCACCACAGCTGGCGGCTGATGCACCATGGCTGGATGTTTTCCATCCAGTTGAAGAAGGTTTTTTCCCAGCTTGCCGGGACGATTTCGATGGTGCCGTCCTTGACCTGTTCGATCGGCTTTGCGGCAAGCTTTTCCGCATCGACATACCACTGATCGGTCAGCCACGGTTCGATCACCACGCCGCCGCGATCACCGAATGGCGTTGCGATCTTGCGCGGTTCGGCGTCGGAGGTGACTTCCTCGCCCTTCTTGTTCTTGGAGACATGCGGGATCAGGTGGCCGCTTTCCTTCAGCCGCTGAACCACCAGTTCGCGTGCGCCATCTACGCCGTTTCTCTTGAAACGGTGCAGGCCGATGAATTCGTCCGGCACCATGCCATCGGCAGTCTGGCAGACATTGGCATCCGCATCGAGCATGTTGAGCATTTCGCCCGCAGCAAAGCCTGCGCGCTTGCCGACTTCGAAATCGTTGAAATCGTGCCCCGGCGTGATCTTCACCGCGCCGCTGCCCAGCTCCGGATCGGCGTGTTCGTCCGCGACGATGGGGATGCGGCGGCCTGTGATCGGCAGGACGACATGCTGGCCCACGACGCTGGCGTATCGTTCATCACCGGGGTGCACCGCGACGGCCATATCGGCCAGCATCGTTTCTGGCCGCGTGGTCGCAACCTCGATATAGTCGCGCCCGTCGGCAAGCGTCACGCCATCAGCCAGCGGGTATTTGAAGTGCCAGAAGCTGCCCGCAATCGTCTGCTGCTCAACCTCAAGATCGCTGATCGCGGTCTTCAGCTTCGGATCCCAGTTCACCAGACGTTTGTCACGGTAGATCAGGCCGTCATTGTACAGATCAACGAATGTCTTGAGCACCGCTTTGGTGAAATGCTCGTCCATGGTGAACTGTTCGCGGCTCCAGTCCATCGAACAGCCCAGACGGCGCAACTGGTTGGTGATGGTGCCGCCGCTTTCGGCTTTCCATTCCCAGACCTTATCAACGAATTCCTCGCGCGAGTAATTGGTGCGCTTGTCCTGACGCGCCTCCATCTGGCGCTCAACCACCATTTGCGTCGCAATCCCTGCGTGATCGGTGCCGACCACCCACAGCGCATCCTTCCCGCGCATGCGTTCATAACGGATCACAATATCCTGCAACGTGTTGTCGAGCGCGTGGCCGATATGCAGGCTGCCCGTCACGTTGGGCGGCGGGTTGACGATGGTGAAAGGCTCCGCATCGGGGCGCTCTGGCCGGAAACCGCCGGTTTCTTCCCAATGTTTGTACCAGCGTGCTTCGATATCTGCGGGGTTGAAGGTGGTGTCGAGTGTCATCGTTCTGTGCTGCTTTCGCCGGCCGGTTGCGACCTGATTGTTATTTTGAAGTGTTGCTGCGTGCCATACAACAGGATTGCTGCATCGCAACACTTGCGATTGGTGAAGTACCACTTGTGGAAGGCCGCATTTGCCCGCATAGCCCCAAGTCATGGACAGCAATGCGCAATTTTCTCTGGAAGAGGATGGCGATGGGGGCATGCAGCTGGCGCTTTCCGGCCCGTTGCTGATTTCCACGATTGGCGCGCTTGATCACCAGTTGAGAGGCATTTCGGAGCCGATCACGACCGTCGATCTGTCTGGCGTCGAAGTAATTGACACGTCGGGCGCGTGGGTCGCCTGCACGATCTCCACCGAACACGAAGCCGAGATCACTGGCGCCAACGAACGCGCGCAGCGGCTGCTGGACGCGGTTCAGGGGCTTAACAGCGATATCCCGCTCGAAGCGGAGCGTGATCCTGTGTGGGAGCGGGTACCGATGGCGCTGGGCCAGCAGGTATTCGAAGCGCGTTCCGGCGTCGCGGGCGTTGTCGGTGCGCTTGGCCGCGTGATCATCGGCTTTGGCAATATGCTGCGCCGGCCGTCGAGCTTTCCCTATCGCGCGCTGGTCGCGCAGATGGAGCAGGTGGGCGTGTCCGCCTTGCCGATTGTCGGCCTGATGAGCTTTCTGATTGGCGTCGTCATCGCGCAACAGGGCGCTGTCCAGCTGGAACAGTTCGGGGCAGAGGCGCTGACAGTAAACCTTGTCGGCCGCATCACCCTGCGGGAACTGGGCGTGCTGATGACGGCGATCATGGTGGCGGGCCGTTCGGGCAGCGCATTCGCCGCGCAACTGGGCACGATGAAACTGACCGAAGAAATCGACGCGATGCGCACTATCGGCATTTCTCCGACGGAAAAGCTGATTATCCCGCGCATCCTTGCCTGTACATTCATGATGGTGCTGCTCGGTTTTTACTCCGCTGTCATTGCGATTATCGGTGGCGCGGTTGTGGGGCAGATCGGCCTGGGCATACCGTTCTTCACCTTCCTTTCGCGCATTCAGGAAGTCGTGCCGCTGCACGATGTCTGGGTCGGCATGATCAAAGCGCCGGTTTTCGGCCTGATCATCGCAATGGCAGGCTGTTATCACGGGATGCGGGTACAGGGTAACTCAGAGGAAGTGGGCAAACGCACGACGATGGCAGTCGTCTCCGCCATTTTCGCGGTAATCGTGCTCGATGCGTTTTTCGCGGTATTCTTCACAGAAATCGGCTGGGGGTGACACCATGAACGATCAGCCGATTGAGCAACCCGACCCCAATACTCAGGAAGTGCTGCCACGCGACAGCGACGAGCCGCCGATCGTGGTGCAGGGGCTGGTCAACCAGTTCGGATCGACGCGGGTGCATGACGGCTTGGACCTGACAGTGCGCAACGGCGAAATTCTGGGCGTAGTGGGCGGCTCCGGCACGGGTAAATCGGTGCTGATGCGGTCAATCATCGGCCTGCAAACCCCGACCGAGGGGCGCATCGATGTGCTGGGCAAAACCATCACAGGCATTGATCCCGATCAGAATATCGGCGTGCGATGCCGCTGGGGCGTGCTGTTTCAGGGCGGCGCGCTGTTTTCCACGCTGACCGTAGGCGAAAATGTCGAGGTTCCGCTCAAGCAGTTCTATCCGGAAATAGACCCCGATCTACGCGCCGAAATCGCGCGCTATAAAGTGCTTCAGTCGGGCCTTCCCGAAGATGCCATCGGCAAATTTCCGAGTGAACTTTCCGGCGGGATGAAGAAGCGCGCGGGACTTGCCCGTGCTCTGGCGCTTGATCCCGAATTGCTGTTTCTGGATGAACCGACCGCCGGGCTTGATCCCATCGGCGCGGCCAAGTTTGATCGCCTGACTGTCGAATTGAAAGAGACGCTGGGCCTGACTGTGTTTCTGATCACGCACGATCTGGATACGCTGTATGAAAGCTGTGATCGGGTCGCGGTTCTGGCAGACAAAAAGGTGATCGCGGTGGGCACCATTCCGGAACTCGTCGAAACGGGGCACCCGTGGATTGAAGAATATTTCAACGGTCCGCGTGGCCGCGCCGCACAGGCAAGCCACCTTCGCGGGGAGGCGTCCTGATGGTGGGACTGACTGTCTGGACAGGCGGGAACGGATCAACCGGTGATGGACAGGCGCGCAGTCAGTCGTCCATAGGGGGATATATGCCGTTATTAAGGGGCCTTTGGGCAAGCTGATGGAAACACGCGCAAATCACCTTTGGGTTGGTGCAGTCACCTTGGGCCTGCTGATCGCGCTTGCGGTGGCAATCGTGTGGATCGCCCGCCTGGGGCAGGGCTCGCAGAACGAATACGATATCTTTTACAAACAATCGGTAACGGGGCTTGCACCGGGCAGTCAGGTGTCTTTCGCCGGTGTGCCGGTGGGACAGGTTTCGGAAATCAG
>JAXHVK010000057.1:0-16608 GCA_034211135.1 Pseudomonadota bacterium | reverse complement strand
CGCGGCTGGGGGCTGTTGAACCTTGTTGCCCTGCCATTTTGGGTGGAAGTGCTGATCGCCATCGTCCTACTGGATTTCGCCGTCTGGGCGCAGCATGTCGCCTCCCACAAAATTCCGATCCTCTGGCGCTTTCACAAAGTGCACCATGCCGATCGCGATATCGACGTTACCACCGGCGCGCGGTTTCATCCGGTCGAGATTTTGCTGTCCATGCTGTATAAGCTGGCATGCGTTATCGTGCTGGGACCGGCGGCTGTGGCTGTGTTCCTGTTTGAAGTCATCCTGAACGCATCCGCGATGTTCAACCATTCCAATGTCCGTCTGCCAGCGAGGTTTGATGCCTTGCTACGGTCCTTGATCGTCACACCGGATATGCACCGTGTCCATCATTCCGCCATCCAGCGTGAGACGGACAGCAATTACGGGTTCTTTCTGTCGCTCTGGGACAAGGTATTCGGGGTCCATATCGCGCAGCCGGAACTGGGTCATGATCGGATGGTAATCGGGTTGGATGAGTATCAGGACGATGCGCCATCATCGCTGAGGTGGTCTCTTGCAGAGCCGTTTCGCAAGGCCAGGCCACGGGCTTCGGACGAAACGGAATGAAGCGCAGTTTCGCTTTTAAAGTCGTCGCAGGCCTTGCAGCCATAGGCGCGATTGGCGCTTTCCTGTTCGCGCAGACGTCTGATCTCGATCGCATCCATCAGGGCATTGCCGCCAAATATACTGGTATTGATCACATTCCCGCCGAAGACTTTGCTGCCTTATCCGGCGAAGACGTGATCGTGTTCGACGTCAGGGAGGCAGAAGAATTCGCGGTAAGCCATCTGAGCGGCGCGATACAGGTCAGTCCCGACATTTCCGATACCGAATTCAAGGAGCGCTTTGCTGGTCAGCTGAAAGGGCGCAGGGCTGTGTTCTACTGCTCCGTCGGCGTGCGTTCCTCCATTCTTGCCCAGCGTGTCGCAGCGCTTGTCGAAAACCGGACAGGAATGGCCCCGGCAAATCTGATTGGCGGCATTTTCAACTGGAGCAATGACGGGCGACCCATGGTTTCGCGCCAAAACAGCGGCACGCAATCCGTTCATCCCTATGATGACTATTGGGGCCGCCTGATCGAAAACAGGGACGCAATCACCTATGCGCCCGATGCTGGCTGATGCCTATTCGCTTGCGCTAATCCCGCGTTTCGTTGTCAGATAGGTTGCGAAGCTGGCTAGCCAGTGGCTGCCCGAATAATGCTCATCCGATACGGCAGCGATGCCCGTTTCGCGGTGGACATCGGCCGCAGCTTGAAGGGCGGGCAAGCGCGCATCGCTTTGTGGCAGGGCCGAGGCTATCCCCTCAAGCGCCCAGGCCCGCGAGAGGTTGACGCCGTCCAGATGCACCAGCTTACCGTCAGAGGCATCCAGCACGACGCCGGGCTCAAGCCAGTCTGCGCTGCCATCGGTTGGGATGTCCGGTAGAAAGGCACTTAACCACGCGGCAAATTTTGCCTGATCCATCACCCGCCGCATCAGATCGGCCTCCATCAGGCAGGGGGAAAGAAAATCCTCACCCGAAGGCTCATAGGAAAGCGGGCAATTCACATCATCGCGATGAAACGCCAGGGTTTTGGCTTCCAACTGTGCGGCCAGTTCTTCATTCCCCACGCCCCGCGCATAGTCCAGCATCAGGCCAAAGGCGAAAGCGCTTTGGTTGTGAGTGCCAAGACGAATGGGATAGGAAAGCTTGGGCAGCCAGCCACTGACCTGATCGACGATCGCATCTTCCAGCGGGCGCAGCGTTTCGCGCCACTCGGTCATTTGCGGATCATCGCTCTCTTCCAGTTCGAGCACCAGTTGAAGGAACCAGGCAATGCCATAAGGCCGCTCGAATGATCCGCGACCTGCGGCGGTGTAATAGGCCAGCTCCGCTTCGAGATTGGCCTTTGTAAAGCTGCGGGCGAGCTTTGCTCGGATCTCCGGTTCAAGCGGGCTGTCTGGCTGGGTGCTGAGGATGCGCGAAAGCAGCCATTGGCCGTGGACGGAAGAATGCCAGTCGAAACAGCCATAGAAAGCGGGCGTCAGTTCGCGCGGTGTCTTTGCATCACCATCCGATTGCAGGACGTGCGAAATCTTGTTCGGATATTCGCGATGGACGCAATCCAGCGCCAGAATGGCAAACCGGTCTTCTGTGGTGACGGGTTCAGCGCGTGCAACGTCGATAGCCTGCGTATCAGTCTGCTCCGCTGAACATGCAGTCAAAGCCAACAGCGCAGCGCCTGTGATCCAGTACTTCATGTTACCTCCACCCTATCACGCGCCCTGAATGCGCTGATCAGAGCAATCAGGCAACCCAAGGACCGGTAATCGCCAGCGTGCGGGTCGGGCCATAGGCATTGACGAAGAACCACTTTCCATCCGGAGAGAAACACCCGCCGGCAAGCTCTGTCTGCATGTTCAAACGCGCGAAATCGTAGGGCGCGCCAGCGGGTGTGATCCCGCGAACGTGATTGTCGACCACATCGGTGTACTGGTCTTCGCAAACGAGAAGGTGACCATTTGGCGCAACGCACAGATTATCACCGTAATTGAACTGCTGTTCGCTCTCGCTTTCGAAGAACAGCTCAACCTTGTCGCGGGCTCCATCGCGTCCCGGTACCAGGCGGAATATCTGCCCCAGTTTCTTCGCCCCGCCACTCGTCGCGCAGATGAAGAGGTCGTCCGTGCCCATGTGCAGCCCTTCGCCGCGTGCGACCAGCGCCGCACCTTTGGCGGCCGCCTGCTTTCGCAGATCGTCTTTTGGTGCCTCCACATTTCCGAGATCGACCCAGCTGATCGGGAAGGATTTGCGTACCGGCATCGCCGCACCATTCCAGTTGCGCGTATCTGACAGGCCTTCGATTACCATGGCCTGCAAACGCCCGCCTTCGGCCAGTTTGCCAGCAGTTTTGGGCAGGAAGCGATAGATGACGCCATCGTCGCGATCCTCCGTTTGATAGACAAAGCCGGTGACCGGATCGACACACGCGGCTTCGTGGTTGAAGCGGCCCATGGCTTTCAACGGGACCGGATCGACCAGCCCCGTTGCATTTGCGGGCACTTCGAATGCCCAGCCGTGATTGACCGCCAGCCCATCGCCATAACGCTGGCCGGGGCCGGTGGGGGCCTCCTCGCAAGTGATCCAGCTGCCCCACGGGGTGACCCCGCCGGAACAATTGCGGATCGTGCCGCCCAATGTCCGAAACTGGCGTTTGACTGCGAGTGTTTCGGCATGAAGGATGATGTTGGTGGTGCCGCCCGGCACGATTTCCCCGTTGCGCGTGCCAAACCCTTTTGCGATCGGGCCGCCTGCATCATCGCTGGGGATCAGTTCGTGATTGCGAACCAGAGCGATCTCGCCATTGCCGATATCGAAACAGCCCATTCCATCGGCCTTGTCCGGCACCGTTCCGCCATCGCTCATCCTGTCGCCCAGGCTTGAAAGGATGCGATAGGAAAAACCGGCGGGCAGATCGAGCATACCGTTAGCATCAGCGACCAGAGGCCCGTATGGTGTTGAACCACCCGACACGGTTGTGACCGCAGCTCCGCGTGTCATGCAACCACTGGCGAGCAGAGCGGCAAACGCACTTCCCGTAGCAGTCAGAAATTCGCGTCGGTTTTGCGGTTTGGGCAACATTACAATCAACTCCTGAAACGCGCACGGATTAGTAAATCGCCGCTACGATTGCGTGACAATATCGCGTCTGTTCGCCCTTGTGAAAAGAGCGCGCCTGTCCCAAGCATGTCCTGCATTCGTCATATTGGGGAAACTTGATGCCACGTACAATCCGGCCCGCGCTTTCATTTGCAGCTTTTCTATTGGCAGGGACCGCGACCGGCGCGGCGGCGGAGCAGGGTTTCTACCAATATCCGGACGCGCGCGGCGATACGCTGGTGTTCGCAAGTGAAGGGGATATCTGGCGCACCGGACGCGATGGCGGGACTGCGGTGCGTCTGACCAATCACGAAGAGGAAGAGCGCAACCTTAAACTCTCCCCAGACGGGACGATGGTGGCCTTCAATGCCAGCTATGACAGCTCTGACGACATTTACGTCATGCCAGTCGCAGGCGGTACGCCCAAGCGTCTGACCTTCGAAGGGGGCGGCATGACCACCGTCGGCTGGACGCCCGATGGTCGCGTCATCTTTTCATCCCGCCTGACAGGTGCGGGGCAAGGAGAAGTGCTGCACACCATCTCTCCCGATGGCGGCGCGGTTCGGGATATCCCGCTATGGAGAGCGAACGCTGCGACATATCCAGCTGATGGCAAGACGATGTTCTTCAGCCGCCGCGGTCTGTATGCCCGTGCCCGTGACAATGCCGTGCTGTATCGCGGCGGCGGCATGGCGCAGCTGTGGAGCTGGCGCACCGGATCAAAGTCTGAAGCCGCCCAATTGCTCGCCGATTTCGGAGCGCCGATCCGTATGCCGATGGCCTTTAACGGGCGGGTCTACTTCATATCGGACAAGAGCGGCGCGGATGCGATCTGGTCCGTTGCGCAAGATGGCAGCGGGGTAACGAAGCATTCGGAGGAATTCGCATTCCCCGTGCTTCAGGCGTCGATGGATGGCGCAGAAATCTTTGTCCAGAACGGCGCTGATCTGCATGTCTTTTCGACGGCTTCACACCGCTTGCAGACCCTTTCGATCAATCTTGTGACAGATCGTGAGCAGACGCGCGAGCGGACTCTGGAAAATCCCGTCGCAAGCATCTCCGCTGCTCGGATCAGCCCATCGGGCAAAGCCATCGCCATCACTGCTCGCGGTGCGGTTGCCTTGGCGTCTCCGAAAACGCGCCGCCGGGTCGAATTCGCGATCCCGCAGGATGCCCGTGCCCGCAACGCCGTGGAAGGACCGAAGGGAGAAAACCTGTTCGTGATCCTCGATCGTGGGGAAAGCCGCGATCTGGTGCGCATGGATGCTGATGGCGGAGGCGCTGTGCGCACCATCGTGAAGGGATATGACGCACACATCTGGTCTTTTGCAGTCTCGCCTGATGCCAAAACCCTGGTCGTCTGGGATAAGAAATCCCGTCTGCAAAAGGTGAACGTTGCAACCGGCGCAGTGACGTTGTTGGTGCAGAATTCAACCGGCAACGACACTGCGTTTTCCGATGTCGTGTTCTCACCGGATGGAGACTTCATCGCCTACGCGGAAAGCGGGATGGAACAGCTTGGCAATTCGGCCAATATCTATGTCCAGAACCTGTCTACCGGTCAGCGGGTGAAGGCCACATCGGGCAAGTACACCGATTACGCACCTGCATTCTCACAGGATGGCGCGTGGCTGTATTTCATATCGGAGCGCAATTTTGATCCCACCCCCGGCGGACCGTGGGGCGATCGCAATATGGGCGTCTCGTTCTCGGAGCGCGGCGAAATCCACGCGTTAAAGCTCGATCCGGAGGCCGATTTCCCCTTCCGCGCCGATAATGAGCTGACCGGACAGGATGAAACCGATGACAGCGATAGTCCGTCCGGTGATGATGAAGCTGGTGACGAAGAAGCCAAGAAAGACAAGGATAAGAAAAAAGCCAACATCGTCCTGAATGGCCTAGCGGACCGGCTTTACAAACTACCGGTGAAACCGGGTGCTTCCGGCACGCTGCTGGCTTCGTCCGGCTTCCTCTATACGAGGATGGGAGAGGGGTGGTCTTCGATCAAGATCGACAAAGATGATCCCAAGGTTGAAACATTCACGGGCAAGGCCTTTGGCCTTGAACTTTCCGCAGACGGAAAGACGATTGCGGTTGCGATGCCGGGGCAGAACGGGCCAAGCTTCGCGCTGGTGCCGGCCAAGGCGAAGATGCCCGACAAGCTTGACGGTATGGGCGTGCGGCTGGACGATTGGCGGCTTACGATCAATCCGGTTTCCGAATGGCAGCAGATGTTCCTTGATGCGTGGCGTCTGCATCGCGACTTTGCCTATGACCCCGCCTTGCGCGGTGTCGATTGGGAGGCGGTGCGGGATCAGCACCAGCCCTTGTTAAGCCGCATCGGTCACCGCGCAGAGCTTAACACTATCCTTGGCCAGATGGCCGCCCAGTTGGGTATCCTGCACAGTCAGGTGCGCTCTGGCGATCTGCCCGAAGACGAAGAGAACAGCGAGCTGGCTTTCCTTGGTGCGGAGTACACTCCGGTTTCTGGAGGGTTGCGGATCGACCGGATATATCAGGCGGAATCCGATCTGGTGAACCTTGCCCCGCCATTGCGCCGCCCTGATGTCGATGTGCGCGAAGGAGACGTAATCCGCCTTGTTGACGGGCGCGCGATCAGCTCGCTCGGTGATCTGCGAAAGGCGCTCGCATCGAAAGCCGGTCAACAGGTTCGGTTGGACCTAATGCGTGGGGGCAAGCGGATAAGCGAAGTGGTCGAGCCGATGAACGCCACAGGCCGCTTCATGGCTGAATATTACGATTTCACCGAGGGACGAAAAACCGCGACCGCCGCGCTTTCCGATGGCAAGATTGGCTATCTCAAATTGCGCGCCATGGGTGGCGGAGATGTCGCCAGTTTTGCTCGCGACTATTTCAGCCAATTGGATAAGGACGGCCTGATCATTGATGTCCGCAACAATAGCGGTGGTAATATCGATTCCATCCTGATTTCCATGCTGATGCGCCGCGCCTGGGCGTTCTGGGGTCAGCCCGATGGAACCGGGCAAAAGACTACCAACATGCAGAACGCCTATCGCGGGCACATCGCCGTGTTGATTGACGAGCGCACCTATTCAGACGGCGAAACTTTTGCCGCGGCGGTAAAGTCGCTGGGCATCGGCCCTCTGATCGGAACCAGAACTGCCGGCGCGGGCATCTGGCTAAGCGACCGCAACCGGCTGGTCGATAACGGGGCAGTCCGCATCGCAGAATACGCTCAATACGATATCAACGGGAACTGGATCGTCGAAGGGTATGGCGTTGCGCCCGATTACGAAGTCGAGAACCTGCCTTATGCAGCATTCCAGGGCCGCGATGCGCAATTGGAGGCGGCCGTCGGGTTGCTGCAGCAAAAGATAAAAGACGATCCCGTGCCACAGCTGCGCCCCAAACCGCTTAGCCCGCTGGGAACGCCTGCGCGCGATGTGGCCCCGTTGGATTGAGATTGATGGCGCGGGGGCGGATCACGGACTGATCAGCCCCCGACCAGTTCTGCCAGCTCCGTAGGTGTGGCAGCATCGCCAAGCTTCAGGCGCGAAAATGTCGCTTGAACGTAATCGCCATTTGCCTTGTCGGTTTCCCAGTCGCCGGTGCCAGCACATCCGGCATACCAGTTGCCGCCACCCTTCTGGACGCTGCACTGGTTGTAAACACCCGCTTTGAAATAGAGCGAGTCACCGCCGTAGGAGAGCGGGTTGTCCTTCGCATCTATGCCTTTCACCAGGCTCATGCTTTGCACGACATAGCCGTGCCGTTCACTGTGGAACACCAGATACATCGTGTTCTTGTGTACGTTGACGGTATAGCTGAATTCCTCGCCCAGCTTGATCCCCGCAGCGCCGGGGTCATCCATCTTGTCCCACGCATTTCCGAATACCGGGATGGAGATATCGTTGCGGTCGGGATCGTCCTTCGCAAGATTACGTTCGTAATTCCAGAATACCGAACCGTATTCGTGGCCCGGGAATTTCTTGAAGTAGATCTTTATCGGCTCATTCCCGAAGCCAAAGCCGCTGCGTGTGCTTTTGTACTTGATCGCATGGATTTGGCCGACGACCACCGAATAGGCCGCCTTTGTGCTGCTGTCGCCGGCGTTCAGCGCGACGTGATCGACCTTCAATGTCGCATCCAGCCTGCCGCCGATGGCTCCGAACTTGTCTGAACCCTTGCGTGCCTCGACCGCGAAGTTGTTCTCTGGATCGTGCGTGCCGATCCTGGTGTTCGTGCCTCTGATCATCTGCCGCAATTCGCTGCGGGTGTTGCTGGTATTGGCTGTGGTAGGAGCCTTGTTCGGGGCGGCGAAGACAAGGTGCCCGTCGTCATTGACGTAAAAGAAGTCGGGGTGAGAGAAGCTCTGGAGTTCGCGCACGTCGATTTCGTCGGGCTTCTTATTGCCGTCTTCGTCGATGGGGAGTGTGATCTTCCATTGGCCCAGATCAAAGACTTCGCCGGGGGCGGCGCGCTGGGTTTCCGCGCTGGTTGCAACAGGCGTTAGCAAAGCCATACCACACAGCAGAAGTGCGGCGGCACTGGGCCGATTAAAAGCTGGTCTCTCCACGATCTTACCTCTCATACCAATTTTGTACTACCAATATACAGACCGGGTTGGCTCCGGCAACAAATGTACGGTTGGCTTTCGCCGAGGCTGTGGCCGTGTTCATTTTGAAGCGGGCGTCCGAAGGCTATAACGCTATGAAAAGCTGTTAGTATTACCTGTATGCATGCACGCTGAACGCCGAGACTACCGCTGGAATTGTATAGGCCAGAGCTGCAATCGGCCGATATGTCTTTCCACTTGATGCAGCCGCGCAGTTGCCAAATAGCATCAGATTTTCGAGTGCAAATGAGCACCTGTGTTGCGGTGCAAGTCATCTAAGGAGTGGCTTCAAGTGCATGAAATAATGTGACTTTGTTCCGAAGTGCGGCAGCTCGTGATACGGAATGATAGCTTGTGCCAAGACGGCCTTCCATGCGGTAAGGCAAAAAATTCTATTTTGGTATAGATAACCGGTTGACACAAATCGGGGTGTGCGTATCCAAAACGTCATAAACATACCTTTGAGGGAGGGGATTGATGACACTTCGCGCAACCCGCAATGGCGCCCGCGCGCGCTTTTCGATTTCGGCAGCACTTCTTGCAGGTACGGCTATCGCCGGATCGCCTGCATTTGCTCAGGATCAGACTGCTGACGTTGCTGAAGAGCAAGCTGACAGTGAGGGCATTATCGTTACCGGCGTGCGCGGCACGATCCAGGGGTCGATCAACGAAAAGCGCAACTCGGTTGAGGTTTTTGACGCTCTTTCCGCGAATGAAATCGGCGATATTCCCGCGCTTTCGATTGGTGAGGCGCTTGAGACGCTGACGGGTGCCGGCTCCCACCGCGAACAGGGCGGTGCAACAGAGATTTCGGTTCGCGGTCTTGGGCCGTTCCTCAGCTCAACGGTTATCAATGGCCGTGTCGCCACGAACGGTTCGGGTGACCGCTCCGTCAATTTCAGCCAGTTCCCATCAGAGCTTTTTACCAAAGTCGGGATCTACAAGACGCAGGCTGCGAGCTACATCGAAGGTGGTGTCGCAGGCCAGATCGTGCTGGAGACTTTGCGCCCGGTCGATTTTGGTGAGCGGCGCATTCAGGGTGAGATCAAGGCCAGCATCAATCCCGACAACCTCGACATTGATTCGGATCAGCGTTTTCAGGATATCGGCTATCGCGGTACGCTGAGCTTCGTTGATCAGTGGTCGGTTGGTGATGGCGAGATGGGCATTTCCATCGGGTATCAGCGCAACAGCACCACCAATCCCGAGCAGGAGGCGAATGTCTCCAACACCATCCGCGCCTGTGTCATCGATCCGAGCACGACCAGTGATGGCGTTTTCGATGACGGGAACTGCGATACCAGCAGCAGCACCATTCAGGGTCTGCGCGATGGCACTGTGAACCTGCCTTTCGTGATTGCGCGCAACAGCTATTCCTTCCGTACGAATATCACCGATGACACGCGCGATGCCGTGTTTGGCGCGATCCAGTACAAGCCAAGCCCGGATGTCGATATCAATGCCGATTTCCAGTATTCGAAGCGCCTTTTCGCGGAGCAGCGCAGCGATCTGAACTTCGCCGAAGGTCGCCGGATTGATGAATCGGGTGCGGCAAACTCCATTCCCGGCTTTGACCTGCTCTTCACCGAAACAGGCGCGCTGCGCCAGTTCACCAGCGAACAGCGTATCGAGGCAGTGAGTGAGTATCTCGAGCGTGATGAGGAATATTATGGTGGTGGTCTCTCGCTTGATGCGCGGGTTTCCGATCGGCTGACCATCTCGCTGGATGCGTCTTATTCGCAGACACAGCGCATCGAAGAAGCGGTGCAGATCCGGTTCCGCACGGAAGATGATGAAGACATCTTTGGCAATACCGGTGCGTTCACGCCAAGCGTTGAAAACGATGGCAGCACTCAGGATGATCGCGTCGAAAACGTGGTCCAGATCCGTCAGAACGGATCGCAGGGTCTGAACTTTGTCGTGCAGGACTTTGATGTGAACAATTATGATTTGTTCGCAAACGATCCGCGGCTTCGCGCCGATCTCGAGCAGGATCGTTTCAACAGCGTTTGGGCCGTGCGCGGCGATCTTGCCTATGAGATGGATGGGTTCATCAACCTCATTCAGGCCGGTACACGGTATCAAGAACTGGTTTATCGCGATGTTCCGGGGGCCAGCAACGGCACCAGCCGCTTCCAGAACACCTATAACGATACCTCAACCACGGGAGCGCTTGCGCAGGCCAACCAGGAATGTCGGACTAACTTTCCGACAAGCGGTTTCCTCTCGTCAGTGTCTGGCGGCAACCCGCTGATCACTCAGGTGGATTCTGCCGGCAATGTCGTGAACACCACCAACACATTTGCGACCTTCGATGCTCTCTGCATCGCGCAGGTGCTTGAGCGTGAGGACCCCTCGGGGCTCTCCTTCGATGCGGATGGCGTTCCGATTTTCCCGACGGGTGAATTCGACTCGATCCAGAATACGGATGTGACCGAGCGCACTTGGGCAGCCTATGTCCAGGCGGATTTCGATGCTGACCTTGGATCACTCCCAATTCGCGGTAATGTCGGTCTGCGCGTGGTTGATACCACGGTCATTTCGCGGGGCTTCCGCAACAGCCTTTCATTCGAGATTGTGCTGGATGATGCGACAGGCGCTGCTGACGGCTTCCAGCTCGTAGAAGACCCTTCCACGTTGCAGCTGAGCACGACGCGCGGTTCCTACACCGAATTCCTGCCAAGCCTGAACCTGGTCGCTGAATTCCAGCCCGATCTGCTTGGCCGTTTCGCTGTGTATCGCTCGATGTCGCGTCAGGACCCGGCAGAGCTGGGTGACGGCCGTATCTTCAACCTCAACAATGACGACGAGTTTGGTACTCCGACAGAGGCATTGGCGGGCGGTCTTGCCAACATTTCGGCAACGGGTAACCCGCTGACCGATCCGTTGATGTCGTGGAACTTCGATGCGGGGCTTGAATGGTACCCGAATGACGACACCATTCTGGCTTTCAACGCGTATTACAAAAGCTTTCAGGGCGGATTCGAATCCGTTGGCGTATTCGAGACCTTCACTATCGGCGATGCAACCGCCGACCTGCTGGTGTCGACTGTGCAGACAAGCGAAGACACGAACACGATCTACGGCATCGAAATCACTGCGGCACACCGCTTGAGCTATCTGCCGGCGCCGCTGGACGGCCTCGGCTTCAAGCTGAGCTATAACTACGCAGACTCCGATTTTGAATTCGAAGATGATGTTCTGGGCGAACAGCGTACGCTTAATGATGATGGTACAACGACTGTAACTGGTGCCGGTCTAATTGTACCGGCCAACCTGTTCGGTTTCTCGGAGCATGTGCTGTCAGCGCAGGCCTATTACGACATCGGGCCGTTCAGCTTCCAGGGCGTCTACAAGTATCGCAGCGATTACTTCCAGCAGTTCGTCAGCACGCCTGGCCGTGTGCGTTATGTCGACGATGTGAGCGTGTTTGAGGCTCGCATTTCGGCAAAGGTCACGGATAACATCCGTGTCACGGCCGAAGGCATCAACCTGTTCAACGAACCGCGGACGAATTTCCGCGGTGCGCCGGACGATTTCGGAGCCATTCAGGTCTACGGTCCACGCTATTTCGTTGGTGTGCGCGCCAAGTTTTGACTGGGCGGGGCTGTTGCCAGTAAAGGGTAGCAGCCCCATCCTGTGAATTAGGACTAGTCGTTTTGACTTCAGGGGTTTGAAAACGCGTTAGACAGTTTGAAGGCAGGTAATGGGCATGAGCGGTAAACGACTGTTTCAATCGGTTGCTGAACAGATTGGCACTCTGATCGATGAAGGTGCCTTCCCGCCCGGAACCCGCCTGCCCGGCGAGCGTGAACTTGCCGAGAGGCTGGGCGTCAGCCGGGTGACAATCCGTGAGGCGGAGATTGCTCTTCAGGCGATTGGCCGACTGGAGATCAAGACGGGCTCTGGCGTTTATGTTAGTGAGGTTCAGCCTGAACAGTCGGCGGCCCTTCCTGCCGCCAGCGCGTTCGAAGTGACGGAAGCCAGGCTTCTGATCGAATCCGAGGCTGCCGCTCTGGCTGCGCAGAACATCACCGATGAAGCAATCGAAAGACTTGCAGTGCTGGTCGATCAGATGCGCACCGATGATGAAACTGCCGCAAACGAAGCGGATGAACTTTTCCACCAGACTATTGCCGAAGCATCGAACAATTCGGCTGTTGAGCACACGGTCAAAACCCTCTGGCGCATGCGGGAGGAACTGCCTGAGGTGAAGGCGACCTATCAGTCGGTATGCGTCAAAGATGCCGATTCTCGCACCGAAGAGCACCGCGCTGTTTTTGAAGCGCTAAAGGCGCGCGATTCCGCTGGTGCCCGCGCGGCAATGCGTGAACACTTCCACCGCCTTTTGGAGAACATGCTTGAAGCGACCGAGCGTCAAGCGTTGGAAAAGGTGCAGCAGCAAGCTTCGCAAAGCCGTGAGCGGTTTCTTACCACCGCTAAACTTGGCTGACCAATTGGTATTACAAAAAATACCACAATAACATGCCAGATTGATTGACACTATTGTGTCGCAGCGTATAGTCCTGCCTATAAGGGATGGAGAGGACTGTACGGGATGGGTGCGAGGCATTGCCTTGTCGCGATAGCTATCGGGGTGGCTGCGGCGTCAGCGACGCCCGTATGGGCGGAACAGTATCGGGTCGCTGATCCCGACGCATATCAGAAAATTGCAGGCCAATTGGTAGCTGGTGATGAAGTCGTGCTTGCCAGTGGCGAGTGGGCAGATTTCGATCTTGTCGTAACGGGGCAGGGCCGTGCCGACGCGCCGATTGTGCTGCGCGCGGAAAAGCCGGGAGAGGTTGTTCTGACCGGGCAGTCCAGTCTGCGCCTTGGCGGTCAGTATGTGACTGTCTCGGGCCTTGTATTCAGGGATGGCTACAGCCCCCGCGGCGAAGTTATATCCTTCCGCGTGTCGGCGCAGGATGAGGCCAGATACAGCCGTGTCACGCAGACTGTGATTGACGGGTTCAGCAAGCCTGACCGGTACGAATCCGATTACTGGGTCAGCATGTATGGTCGCGCCAACCGCTTTGACCGCAACCATCTTTCGGGCAAGACCAATAAAGGCGTCACGTTCGCGGTGCGGTTGACCAGCGAGGGCAGTCGCGAAAACGACCACCGCATCGAATACAATTATTTCGGCCCGCGTCCGGTGCTCGGCTCCAATGGCGGTGAAACGCTGCGCATCGGGACGAGCCGCTATTCAATGTTCAATTCGAACACTTTGGTTGCAAACAATGTCTTTGATCGCGCCCAGGGCGAGGTCGAAATCATCTCTTCCAAATCTGGCGGAAATGTTTTTCGCGGAAACCTCTTCCTGAAGTCGCGCGGCACGCTGACCTTGCGGCATGGCGACGATAATGTGGTGGAGGGCAATGTCTTCCTAGGCGGAGGCCTTGACTACACAGGCGGCGTAAGGGTCATCAATCGCAACCAGACGGTGCGTAACAATTACATGGAAGGGCTGCGCGGGGTCGCTTTTTCAAGCGCGCTTGCCGTGATGAACGGCGTTCCGAACTCGCCAGTCAATCGCTACGTCGAAGTCGCTGGTGCCACGATCGAGGGCAACACGATCGTCGACAGCCGCCGCGTCGCGTTCAATGTGGGCGCGGATGAGGAGCGTTCGGCTGCCCCTTCGGATACGGTGTTTCGTGCAAACTTGCTCTCAGGCATTGAAGGCGAGTCATTCGTCGAGGTGTATGACGACATCTCCGGCATCGCGTTCAACGGTAACCGTGTGGGGGCGGGCGGTGTTGCTGGCGAATTGCAGGGTGTTGCAGCGGCTCCGTTTGAAATGAAGCGGGCAGCAAATGGGCTGCTGTATCCGACCGATCCAGATCTGGCGAAACTGGGTGTGCCCCGCGACCTGAAGGTTGTCTCGATGGCCGATGTTGGTGTGGACTGGTATCCCAAGCCTGCTGACAGGACCGCATTTGGTGCTTCGGGCAAGGTGATTGAGGTGGCTGTCGGGCAGGGTGCTCTCGCAAGCGCAATTGCTGCGGCGCGCGATGGCGACACGCTGAAACTTACCGCGGGCGAGCATGTTGTCGACCGCACTATCCCTCTGGACCGAATTGTTTCGATTGAAGGTGTTTCTGCTCAAGAGACGACAATCCTCTTTACCCGCCCATCTTTGTTCGAGCTGCGCAATGGCGGCGATTTGCGGCTGAGCGGGCTTGCAATTGACGGGGCTTTGGCACCGGATTCGGTCGGCAATTCCGTCATCCGCACGTCGGTTTATCCCATTCAATCCAACCTGCGTGTGGAGATGGATGGCGTCGCGGTGCGCGGGCTTACCGTCAACAAATCTTTCAGCGTTCTCACTTTTGGCAAAAGCACGCTGGCCGACAGCGTTTCGATCAGGAACAGCTCGTTCAGCGATATCTCCGGCACAATCGTTTCCGCAAGCGCGGAGGCGGAAGATTATGGTCAGTACAATGTCGAATATCTCGATCTGACCGGAAACAGCTTCGCCAATGTCGGAGGCCCTGTTGCGAACATCTATCGCGGTGGACGCGATGAGAGCACGTTCGGGCCCAATGTAACGATCAGTGGCAACCGGTTCGCCAGTGTCGGTCTTGCCAGCACAAACGGAACCGGTGCGGCTGTAAACCTTCACGGTGTGCAGATCGCGCGTCTTGCTGGGAATTCTTCAGTCAGCTCCGCGCCGTTTCGGATCGTTCACACGGTCGGCACGCCAGACACTGCAATAGCCGGGAATATCTTTGCTAATACGCCCGAGATGATCCTCGAAGAGCTGGTCTTCCCGGGCGAACATCGCGCGGTTCTCTCCAACAATGTGTTCGCGTCGGAGAGTTCGGAATGAAGCGTATCAATCTCCTCGCAGCGGCCGCAGCAGTCTTTGCACTGTCGCATCCTCTCCAAGCCGCTGCACCCCGAGAGGCCGCCTCAATGGAGGCTCCGGAGGCGGCCTCTCAACTGCCCCCGCTTTTCGAGCAGGAGCTGGATCGCACGCGCGCATTTGTCGATGGTATGATGGCGGCGGGCGTGGTGGTGCCCGTGCCAAAGGATCCGGGCGGCGGCTACACTCACGAACAGCACAAACGCAACTTTCGCGCGATCTACAATGGCGGCCAGCTTTACCGTGTGACGGGCGAGGAAAAGTATCGCGATTATGTGCGCGCGATGCTGCTGGCTTATGCCGATCTATACCCGACGCTGGGCGATCATCCGGCAAAGGCAAACCAGAATGTAGGCCGCCTGTTCTGGCAGGTGCTTAACGATGCAATGTGGCTGGTCCATTCGGTGCAGGGCTATGCGGACATCCGTGACACGCTGAGCGCGAAGGACCGGCAGCGGATTGACGACAATGTCTTCCGCCGGGCCGCTGCATTCCTGTCCGAAGAATCCGTCCGCACCTTTGACCGTATCCATAACCACGCGACCTGGGCGACTGCCGGTGTCGGCATGACGGGGTATCTGCTGGGTGATGCGGACATGGTGGAGCGGGCACTGCTGGGCTCTGACAAGAGCGGCAAGGCTGGCTTCCTGAAGCAATCGGAGGAGCTGTTCTCGCCCGATGGCTATTACACGGAAGGGCCATATTATCAGCGGTTCGCGCTGCTGCCTTTTATGGTCTTCGCCAACGCAATCGAACAGAACGAGCCTGAGCGACAGATTTTCAAACATCGCGACGGCATCCTGTTAAAGGCTTTGCGCACGACAGTTCAGCAGAGTTATCGGGGGTATTTCTTCCCCTTCAACGATGCGATCCGCGATAAGAGCCTCCGCACCGCAGAGCTGTATGAAGGCATCGCGATTGCCTATGGCCAGACGCGCGATCCCGCGCTCCTGTCGGTCGCGCAATTTCAGGGGCGCACTGTCCTGTCCGAAAATGGCGAGATGCTGGCCCGTGATCTGGCAGCCGGGAAGGCGCAGCCATTTCCTTTCGGCTCGATGCTGTTGAGCGATGGACCAATGGGCAAGATGGGCGCCGTTGCGGTCCTGCGTTCCGGAAAGGCAAATTCAGAAGGCGAGCCGGCGACGGCTCTGATTGCGAAAAACAGCTCACAGGGCATGGGGCACGGCCATTTCGACAAGCTCGCCTGGCAGCTTTACGATAACGGAAACGAGATAGTCCGCGATTACGGCGCGGCTCGCTTCCTGAATATCGAGGCGAAAGAAGGTGGTCGTTACCTGCCTGAAAATACCACTTGGGCGAAATCGACCGTCGCGCACAACACTCTGGTCGTTGACGAGAAAAGCCATTTCGACGGCAAGGTCGGGCCTGCCAGCGCCAAATGGCCGACACAGCTATACTTCTCTGATAAAGCCGGATTGCCGGTCAGCAGTGCCGAGATTGCGGA
>JAXHVK010000056.1:0-16669 GCA_034211135.1 Pseudomonadota bacterium | reverse complement strand
GAAATCTCGTCGAATTTGATTGGCTCTGATCTCTAATTTGAATGAACTCTCCGCACACTTGCCGCGCGGGTTAGAATTCAGGTCGAATTATGACGAACGTGGCCACGCCTAGACGGCAAAAGACCAATGGCCGCTTTTGAGGTGTGACTAAGGGGCAGCTTGTGTCCGAGATTGGGGCGCGAAGCAGGCATAGAAGCGGAATTATATTTCTCATAAGCTATGCTGTTGCTCTCCAGCGGCTGGGCGAGATTTAAAAACGGTTCGTCGCAGATGGGGGTACAGTTGGGGGTATCGCCCCGACTGAATAGGAGACAAGTATGGAATAACATATGCTTATTAGAGAAATGCGTGTCCCTCCTCCGCCCCAAAATTCCAGAGCACACGATTCTGAGCCGACGGATCAAGTTGTGAATGTGTCATTTGCATCCTCCTTTGCCCGAATGGCCGCGAAGAATGTTTGCTTGTGGGCGATTATGGCAAGGACGCTCATGACCAAGATTAGAGCGCGAAGCTGACCTCGCCAACGAGCGACCGTGCCGGTTGCAATCATCGCTCGACCGAGACCGCGACCATCGGTGAGGGTGCAGGTTGCAACTGTTCGACCATAGCTGTCCCCTAGCGCTGAGCACTTCATCGCGGGGCCTCGAACTTCGATGTGTCCGGTATCCCACCGCCCAGTTGCACCACCGAATAGGCTCACCAATGCATCGCGTGCAGCGGTACCGCTGGCTTCAGGACATGGATGACTGCGCCGACAGGTACCATCGAGTTCGCGCGCAGAAATATTGGCGATGCGGAGCTTCGGCCCCTCCGCGCACCAAACTGGGCCGTCACCGTCCCAGACCGCGATTGGCGTACAGATAAAGGCTGCAGCTGCGATCATGCTCATAAAAATGGACCTTGGCTCTAATTGGTTGAGGAAGGACTGAGAGCTTGAGAAGTGTCGTGCGACCAAGTCACTTCTCTTACCTTCCAACCGGGCTCTCCCCGTACTTGCGCAACACATCATCAAAGGCTTCGGCCATCAGGCCCTGAAGGCTCATGCCATTTCGCCGCGCGCAGGTGTGCATGGCAAGCGACATTTCGGGCGAAAAATAGCCGGCAATTGCTTTACGTCCAACCCTACTCGGCGGCGTCCCATCAAGCTCAGGCTTGGACTCTTTGGCTTCATCTATGGTTGGCGGTTCCGCGCGGTCGGAGAGATTGGCGAACCGGCTCATGCGAGCATCTCCACATTTTTGGATGTAGACATGTTCAGTTGTTCACATGTCCAATTGTACAATTGGGACACCTCTTGCGCGGCCTTGCCAGCGGGTTCGACCTCGCAAACGGTTCGCCCATCAGCGCTCGCATGCCGATGGATGGCTCGCTCTGGCAAAGTGATAGGGCATACACGACCACCTATTTCCCGGACTAGCTCGCGCGCGTCCTCGCAAATGCGCGGCGCGTTTGGTGGGCCTGCTGTCAGCAATACCCAGGCCTCGCGATTGAAGAGCTCGACGAGCCTCAGGCTCGTTCGCATTGCGGCCAAGTCGAAGGCACTCGGTCTGCACGGGATCAGCACCAAGTCACTAACCTCTACTGCCGCCGCCGCGGTGCTGTCCGAGTGCGGCGGTGTGTCGATGGTGATGAAGCTCGCGCCCTGTTGACTGGCTAGCTCCACCTTCGCCGCTATTCGTGCGGGCGCGCTGTCTATCACTTCGGGAGGAGCGCCGTCTCGCCAAGACGACCATTCGCAGGCGCTCGCCTGAGGGTCGGCATCGATGATGAGGGCGATTTCGCCCTGTAGCTCAGCTGCTGCGGCCAGATGGATAGCGTGCGTGGTCTTGCCGACTCCGCCTTTCTGGCTGACGATCGCGATGGTCTTGGTCTGCGTGGACATATCAATATCTCCTCATGTTCACATGTGGTCATGTGGTCATGTGGTCATGTGGTCATGTGGGAAGGTGGAGGTGTGAACCTGTGAAACTGTTCTCATGCCCACATGAGGGGTTGCGCTGGCGTGGACTCGTGCAGCTGCGGCCATCTTGTCGCACCAATTTTTGCGCATGAGAGCATGTCCGGGCCTGCACCTTTCCAAGTGTGGACACTTCCACGGCTCCGCATCTCGCGAAGTGATCACGTCCGCATGTCCACATGTCGGATTGTGAACATCTGTGAGTGTGGACGGGCGGCAAATCCATTGCTTGGTCGCTGGGAGCGAACCACATAACGCGATGTCTGTTGGATAAAAATGGCCAAGCGAGCGACGAGCCTCACTCGCTGACTGCCTACGACCCCAGCGGTGCAACAGATGAGGGAGCGCAGTTTCATTGGAGCCGGCAAACGTAAGCGGGTGGGAGGCTGCCCAGCACGGTTGCGTCGATTGCTTCACGGGCACGATCCGCGAGGTTTTTGGCGTGTTCGCAGCTCAGTGGGACCGACACGTCGCCGAGCACTAGAAGGCCACCCTGGCACAGCGCTAGGCAACGGCCATCGGCCGGACACCAAGTATGCAGAGAGATTGAATTGCCATGTATGCTTGTAGACGCTTCGCGAGCGAGCGTAGGTATCACCGCTGAGGGTTGGGTAGCGCGCCTCATTGGTGTGGTCCCGGTCGCGAGCTGGAGCGGTCACGGGAAGAGGCCGCAATTGGATCGAAG
The DNA here is from genome assembly GCA_034211135.1 of Pseudomonadota bacterium. Lineage (GTDB taxonomy): Bacteria > Pseudomonadota > Alphaproteobacteria > Sphingomonadales > Sphingomonadaceae > Erythrobacter. The sequence goes on along the minus strand of JAXHVK010000056.1, from coordinate 14,027 downwards.
CGCGGCAGATTGTCGAGCCAATAGTCTATGTCCTGACGGCTCCAGCGCGGGCCACTGTGACCGGTTTGGCAGGGTTGTGGGAAATCCCCCTCGCGACGTTTGCGCCAGATCGTGATCCGGCTCATACGCAAATGGGTGACGAGGTCAGCGGTCGTCATGAGGCCGCTCGGTTCTTCGGATTGCATCGACTCACCTCCTTAGCTGAGGTCGTCCATGCTTGTGGATAACTCTCGAGCAGACCATTCCTGCGGCGTTCAGGAAATTTCAGGTTGGCTCAGGGCATTGATTCTAATGGTAATTTTTTAAGCGCTTTTTCGAAGTCGGCGTGATTACCCGACCACAGCTTCTGAGCCATTTCGCTCTTGAGGCCACTCTCAGTATCGAGTTCGTCGACGACATCCTTCAGCGCCATGCCTGCAAGACGCTTCTTCCTCAGGTAGCGAACATGGGCGATACCGTTGATGAGCGCCTTCGACCCTTTCTCGAGCGCATGCGCCTGTCTGATGATCCATTGCATGCGTGACTCGAAGAGTGCTTCATCGCCTTCGAGCATCAGCAGCTTGGAGGACAGCAGACACTTGGCGCGCGCGCCGCGCAAATGAACCATAAGGCGGCCTCTGGGTAGAGGAGCGCGGACCAGTGCCCAACCTCTCCGATCGCTTGAGATCAGTAACTGGCGGCCATGATCGGCCTTTAGGCCTCGAAGCTCATTGGCCGTTAGATTGGTGTCACCAGCGCTTCTGGTTTCGCAAAATAGCCTGCTGGGATCTTCCGAGAGAAGCTGACGATACTCTTCGAGCGCGCGCACATGTGCGCGTTGCTGCTCACTGAGCGCAAGGTCCTGCTGTTCTTCGTTTGATGGTTCGCGTCGAGCGCTTCGCCAGACGAACAGCGAGTTCAGCCACGGCATGAGCTGCGAAAGCCCAGCGCATGCCAAAATGATTGGTATCAAAGCCCATACAAAGCCCGACGGCAAAAAGAAGGCGGATATGACCGCCATGGCGACGACGCCAGTTGCGATCAGTTGACGGCTTCCGAAGGCCGCGCGCAGGTCTGATCGGTCAAGTCCCTCCTTGATCGCGTCGACCACTTCAGGGCCGAGCAGCTCGACCGGCTTCGTTGATGATGGTTCTCGGCAGAACACCGCAAAGCCCGAGTCTACCGGCCCATAGAAGTCAGCCTGATCGGAGTTAGGGTATTGAGGTGGTGGCGATTTGTTTCGAAACGTCATGGAGCGGCCAGGCTGTTTGGAAAGGGTCAATGCGCCTTACATTGATGCCCTATCGCGCGTCTGCCAAGCCTCCAAAAGCCCGATTATTGCCCCGGGTTTCTAGATTCGCGAAACCGGCAAATTAGACACAAAATAGACACGGCAATGTTTCACGGGCGCTAAGTCATTGAAAAGATGGTGGGCGCGGCAAGGATTGAACTTGCGACCCCACCCGTGTGAAGGGTGTGCTCTACCACTGAGCTACGCGCCCGCCCGTGGTTGAGGTGTTGATCCTCGGGCAGGGGCGGGCGTCTACTTTGCGCTGGGGGCTGTGGCAAGCCCTTAAACCAATGGTATTCGCTTTGGCCCCTTAGGATCCCGCGCTGAAAAACGCGCTCCAGAAAGACGCAGTGTGATTAATTGCCTGTGGCTTCGGTGCTTTGGGCTGGGCCGGACATTCCAGGCAGTAAACCTGAATTCCTGCGCGGCCTGAAAGGCGCTCTGCATCGGCGATCACTCGCCCGAGAAGAAGCTCACGCTGCTGAGCGGCCATGGCGAAAAGGTCCGCAGCGGGGGCCGCGTTTGTACCCGAGCCGTTATTGTTCAGCAATTGGCGGATCAGGGCATCTGTGCCGTCAATCGGCGCAGCGAGGTAGCGCGCGTGCCAGCCACCTTCTTCAAGCTCTGCTTTTTCTGCGACCCATGCCAGCGCTTCTTTCATGCCGCCGAACTGGTCCACCAACTGCTTTTGCCGCGCAGCGCCGCCGTCCCAGACGCGGCCTTGCGCGATTGTATCGACAGCTTCGACCGGCATGCCGCGCGCTTCTGAAACGCGGGTTAGGAAGTCGGCATAGGTGTTCTCTACCGAGCCTTGCAGGATTGCGTCCACTTCGGGGGAAAGTCCGCCGATAATGTCGGGCTGGCCGGAAAGCGGCGTTGTACGCACGCCATCTGCATTGATACCGATTTCGCCAACGGCGTCTTCGAATGTCGGGATGACTGCGAACACGCCGATTGATCCAGTTATCGTTTCCGGTTGGGCGAATATCTGGTCACCGGCAGTAGCGACCCAATAGCCGCCGCTTGCCGCGACATTGGCGAAAGAGACTGCAACGGGCAGTTCCTTGTCACGATAGCGCTGTATCGCGCGCCGGATTTCTTCCGATGCGAGAACAGAACCGCCCGGCGAGTCCACGCGTACAACCAGACCGGCCGGCTCTTTGGCCAGTTCCTTGTCCAGAAGATCAGCGATCCGCTTTCCACCCGCGACGCCCGGTCCGGCTTCGCCATCGACGATTTCGCCGGCGATTGTGACTACGGCAATAGCTTCGCCGCTAGTCGATGCCGGATTATCTGAGAGGAACGCAGCGAGGCTGGTCTTGGAGTATTTACCGGGGGTTTCGTCCCATGGGTCTTCTCCCGCAAGTTCAGCCACGCGCTCTCCGAATTCTGTGTTCGACCCAAGCTTGTCGACCAGTCCGGCGGAAAGGGCCGCCTCTGCCAGATCACCTTTTGACGCGCTGACCCATTCACCGGGCGTTTTGGTGACAAGGTCGAGCTTCAGATCAGGCCGCGCTTTTTGGACGTTGGCCTTCCACTCTTCCCACAGCGCGCCATAGAGGCTTTCGAGATTTTCACGCGCTTCGGGCGACATTGAGTTGAGCAGATACGGCTCTACTGCCGATTTGAACGTGCCCACGCGGTAGACGCGCGCATTTACGTTCAGTTTGTCGAGCAGGTCTGCATAGAACAGGAAACTGCCACCCGGGCCTGCAACAACGGCACCGCCCAGCGGATCGAGCCAGACTTCGCTGGCGTGAGAGGCAAGGTGCATGTGATCGTCACTATAGGCCACGGCATAGGTCAGAACGGGCTTTTCAGCCTTTCGCACGCGGTCCATCGCTTCGGCGATTTCCTGCATATGGACCTGACCGCCGCCCACAAATGTGGTGAGATCGAAGACCACCGCCTTTATGCGATCATCCGTGGCGGCCGCATCCAGAGCACGCACGATATCGCGGGCCTGATGTTCTGTGCGAGGCGTCTGTCGGCTCACCAGCGTCGCGAAGGGGTCAATCGCTGCCCGCTCTTCGACGACAAAACCTGACAGGTCGATGTAGAGGGCGCCTTCCTTGACCTGCGCCGGGCTGGGCGTTGCCGAAAGCAGGCCGAACAGTGTCACAAAGAAAAGCAGCATGAAAAGGAGGACAAGGCCATCCTTGATCCCGACCAGTACTTTCCAGACTTTGCCAACGAAACCCATCAAGAAACCCTTTGTCTTTTCGGCAATTGCAGCGCGCCTGCCGATTGCCATCAATCATAGACTTAGCGTGCTTTGCGCCAGTTTCCATGAGAAACCTTGCTTAAGATGGGTTGAGCGACTGACAGCGCTCGACTAATGGCTCGACTTTAATGACAAACAGCTCCTTTCTTCCCGACCCCGGCCGCTTTCCCGAAGGACGGCTGGCCTTCCCGCATGCGCATCTGACCGGCATCGGCCATCTGGAACGGCATGAAATCCTTTTTCTGCTGGCTTCGGCAGAACGCTGGGTCGAATTGAACCGCAGCGGGGAAAAGCGCGAAGGGCTGCTGGCTGGCCGGACAATCATCAACGCGTTCTTTGAAAATTCCACGCGAACGCTGCTGAGTTTCGAAATAGCGGGCAAAAGACTGGGGGCTGATGTCGTCAACATGCATGCCGCCCAGTCCAGCGTGAAGAAGGGCGAAACGCTGATTGATACCGCCATCACACTGAATGCCATGCGGCCTGACGCGATCGTGATGCGTCATGGCTCCAGCGGTGCAACGCAGCTGATTTCGGAGAAGGTCGATTGCCCCGTTCTCAATGCAGGCGATGGCAGTCACGAACACCCGACACAGGCGCTGCTGGATGCGCTTGCCTTGCGTGAGGCGTTAAAGCGGCGCGGGGAGGCGAGTGAGGATTTCACCGGCCTGACGATCACGATCTGCGGTGATATTCTGCATAGCCGTGTTGCCAGGTCGAATATCCTTTGCCTTCAGGCGATGGGCGCGATTGTGCGCCTGTGTGCGCCGCCTGCCCTTATGCCTGTCGGCATTGAAGCGATGGGCGTGGAGCCGTTTTCCGATTTTGATGCCGCGCTGGATGGTGCTGATGTGGTGATGATGCTGCGTCTGCAGTCAGAGCGTATGTCGGGGCAGTTCATCCCGTCTGCGCGCGAATATCACTACCTGTATGGTCTGACGAAAAGGCGGCTTGCCAACGCGAAACCCGATGCGCTGGTAATGCATCCTGGCCCCATGAACCGCGGGGTCGAAATCGACAGTGAAGTGGCAGACATGATGGACCGCTCTATCATCACGCAACAGGTGGAAATGGGCGTTGCAATCCGCATGGCCTGTCTGGACGTCCTCACAAGAGAGCGGCGCGGAGTGGAGGGCTGGACATGAAGCAGCAGTCTCCTGTCACGATCACCGGCGGCAGAATTGTCACGGCAGAAGGTGTTGTCGAGGGCACGATCCGGTTCGATGCGGGTGTTATAGCATCTGTCGGGCCTGACGTTTCGCCGCAGCCTGACGATGTCACAGTCAACGCTGGTGGTAAGCTGGTCGCGCCTGGCATTGTCGATCTGGGCGTCTTCGCCGTCGATAAGCCAGCATTCCACTTTGGCGGCATTACCAGAGCTGCCCTGATGCCCGATCAGTCCCCGATCCTCGATTATCCCAGTCGGGTGAACTTCATCGCAAAAAGCGGGAAACCGGATTTGTGGGTGCATCCGCTGGCTGCGGCGACTTGCGGGCTTGAGGGGCGCGAGCTGGCCGAAATTGCACTGATGAAAGATGCTGGCGCGCGCGGCGTTGCGACGGGCAGGCGATGGATTGCCGATAGCGGCGTGATGCTGCGCCTGATGCAATATGCAGCGATGCTGGATCTGGTGGTTGTCTGCCACGCCGAAGATGGCGGACTGGTTGGCGAAGTGGCTGCAACGGCGGGCGAAATTGCCACGCGCCTTGGATTGCCGAGCGCTCCCGCTCAGGCGGAAGCTCTTGCGCTTGCCCGTGATATTGCCCTTGCAGAAATGAGCGGTGCGCGTGTGCATTTCCGGCAGGTGACAACAGCAGCGGGCTTTGACCTTGTGCGCGCGGCAAAGGGGCGGGGCGTGAATGTCACCTGCGGCATAACGCCTGCCCATTTCATGCTGAGCGATCTGGCGACGGCCGATTTCCGCACTTTCACGCGCCTGTCACCGCCGCTGCGAACCGAAGCAGACCGTCAGGCGGCGCGCGCTGCGATTGGCGATGGTGTTGTCGATGTGATCAGCAGCGGCCACGATCCGCGCGGCCCCGAAGACAAACGCCTGCCCTTTGCCGATGCAGAACCGGGCGTAGCCGGGGCAGAGACGCTGCTTGCCATGACTCTGGGACTGGTGCGCGACGGCGTTATTGACGAAGCGCAGGTGTTCCAACTTCTTGCAACCAATCCTGCACGGATCCTTGGCGTGTCTGCAGGATCGCTTGTCGATGGTATGGAAGCCGATATCGCCATCGTCGATCCCGACGCGCCGTGGATCATCGACCGCCGCAAGATGGAGGCGACAGCCGACAATACCCCGTTCGACAGACAGGGCGCGCAAGGGCGGGTCCGCCGCCTGTTCAAAGGCGGGGTGGAACTGGACCTGTAAAAGCAAAACGCCGCGCCGGATTATCCCGGCGCGGCGTCTTTGGTGTTTGTATCTGATCCCAGATCAGCGTGCAGCGATCCGTACGCCGGTTTCAACAGCGCCTTTGGGCGGGTTGGTCTTCGCATAGGCGAAGCAGCCACGGCCCGATGATTTCACGGTCGAGCACATCTTGGCTGCGGTTGACCGGCCAAAGCCGGCGGCTGCGACGCGGTAATAGATCTTACCTTTCACTTCAGCCTTGGTGATGACAACGTCATGCGCTTTCAGCTGCGGGAATTTGCGCTGGAAGTCTTTCCATTTGTCTTCCGCCACTGCGCGTGTCGAGAAGCTGCCCAGCTGGATCAGGTGCGAATCCGCTTTCGGTGCGCTGTAGCTGCGCGATGCCGCTGCGGGAGCTGGCGTCACACGCTTAGGCGCCTGACGTTGGGCGACTTTCTGGGTCGGAACGCTCTGCACCATCGGCTTTGAGACGAAACGCGGTGCAGGTGCCGGAGCGGCCTTTGCCACTTTGGAGCTGACGCGCGGCGTCGGTGAGGCTTTCGGTACAGGCTTAACGACCGGCTTCGAAGCGGCTTCAGCCTTCGGCTTTTCAGCATAAGCAGCAACATTCGTCGCGGCGAGAATTTTGGATACCGTCGGGTCGACCTTCTCGACCGGCTCGCTTTCAGAGCCACGTGCGAAAGTAAGGGCTTCGGTTTCGCTGACTTTGCCCGGTGCCTTGGCTACCTGAGCCGGTTCCTTGTCCATCGGCATCGAAGCTTTCGCTTCGGCAACCATCTGCTGCTGGCTCGGGAAGTTCGACAGAGCAAGGCTGCCGGGAAGGCCGCCGTCGCTGGAAGGAGTGATCTTCAGCAGGTTGGCAACGCGAACCATGTGATCTTCGGGTGCTGCTGTAGCGGCCCAGTCGCTGAGGCGGGCGTCCAGCTGGTCTGCCGGAACATCTTCTGCCGCCATAACGCGTGCAGCGCGCCAATTGCCTGCCAAAGCATAGGTGTAGGCAAGGTTCTGACGCACTTTGGCACTGTTCTGACCAGCGCGCAGAGCGTTGGTCAGCACGTGCACGCCGCGTTCCGGATTTCCGGCCAGAGCAAGCGCCAAACCGGCATCAGCCGGATCAAGAGCGCTTTCCCAATCACGCAGTTCGGTCAGGGCCTGTTTGCCTTCGCCGATAGCGGTCTTTGCAAGAGCATAGCTCAGGATCGTGCGTCCATCGGTGTCGCCAAGCTGGATCGCATCGCCAAAGCTGGTCGCAGCAGACTGGAAACGGCCCGCTTCGAGATAGGCGGCACCAAGAAGGGCACGGAAGCTCGCATTGCGCGGATCAGCCAGCACAGCTGCCTCGCCATGCTCGATCGCTTTCGAGGTCTGGCCTTTCTCAAGCGCAACCTGCGCTTTGTTAAAGGAGACATCCGCGCGCGGAGTAGAAGCCGTGGCGCAGCCGCTCAGTGTTGCACTGGCAATAGCTGCGGTCGCAAGAAGCGCCAGCTTAGGCCCGAAATCCGGACCGCGGCGGCGGTTGTTGAAAGTGCGATCCATGGTGTTTCCCCTGTGGTCCTAAATGATGCTTCAGTGTTGGCGGTTGAAGTTCGTGATATTCGGTCAGCTGCGCTGCATGCGCTCTACAAGCAGGTCGAGATCTGCGATCGCGTCCAGCTGCAAATCGAGTGCGTTGGTTACGAATGCCTGAGCGCTCATCCCCTTCATCGTCGCGGCAAGCCGCAGCTTCAGATGGCGATCAGCGTCCAGACGCAGCGTAAATGCGGCGCGTTTTGAAGAATTGGCCTTCGCTTTCTTGCGAGAGGCTTTCTTCTTCATTTTCTTGTCGGATTTCTTCTCAAGCACGGGCGCTTCGAAAGATGCTTCCGCAGCCTGGCCTACGATTTCATCCGCCAACCGTTTTTGCTGGCGGAGGACGAGCGGGCTTGCGCCCATCGCTTCAGCCCCATTGTCCGGAGCAGGCGCTGTGTTTGCGTTGATCGATACGATTTCAGCAGTTTCCAGCGGATCGATGATTTCTTCGGCATTCTCGTTCGAAGCCGGTCCACCAGGTTTTGAGGAAACCACGAGTGATTCGCTGCTGGGGGCAGACTCTTCGTCCGAACCCATGTCATTCCAGCCGAGATCTTCCAGCTGTTCATCAGCAATCGCCGCGATTTCTTCCGCGCTCTGCGGAAGCGCGGTCAGTTGCGGGCGCATAGCCGGTTTCGCGCCGCCCTTGCGAGCGAGCAGTGTGGGCCCAAGCGAGGCAAAGCTGGCTTCGGACATCGTCAGATCCACCCGCTACTGTGCGACCCGGCGGCCAAAGCCGCCAGCCGGACGCGGAACCCCGCCAGCATTGGCTGCCTGCCCGTTGGGAGCGGCAAAGACGGTGCGACGGAAATTCTTTTCGAGCCGGTCGGAAATATACTTCCACAGCGCCGTCATTTCCGCAGCGGAGCGGCTTTCAGGATCGACTTCCATCACGGTGCGGCCATCAATCATCGAGGCTGCAAAGTCGGTGCGGTGATGGAGAGTGATGGGTGCAACAGTGCCGTGCTGTGACAAAGCCACAGCGGCTTCGCTGGTGATCTTTGCCTTCGGTGTTGCGGCGTTCACCACGAACACCAGCGGCTTGCCAGCGCGTTCGCACAGATCGACAGTTGCGCCCACGGCGCGCAGATCGTGCGGGCTTGGGCGGGTCGGGACAACAATCAGTTCGGCAACGCCGATAACCGACTGGATCGCCATCGTGATTGCCGGGGGCGTATCAATAACGGCGAGTTTGAAACCCTGCTGACGCAGAACCTGCAGATCGTTCGCAAGACGCGAAACGGTGGTCTGGGCGAAGGCGGGATATTCCGCTTCGCGTTCGTTCCACCAATCAGCCAGCGACCCCTGCGGGTCGATGTCGATCAATACGACCGGGCCAGCGCCAGCGCGCTGTGCCTGGACGGCAAGGTGTCCGGACAGGGTGGTTTTCCCTGATCCACCTTTTTGCGATGCCAAAGCAAGTACACGCAACGCCTTATTCCCCCTGGGTCAAGCTCAAATCGGGTCGCACGATTGCGACTGTTCGGAAAAGGGGATCGCAGACTACCCCTAATTTTGAGTTAACGCAGATGGCTCTTGGGTGCTCAGGAGAGGGAGGCTCACGAAAAAGCAAGACTGCCAGATTGTGCAAAACCCGGCAGAAATCTCGCCCGCTTTCCGAACTGCGAATCTTAACGTGCAAAGATGACGTTACCGGCTCGGTCGCTCAACGCAGGGCGTATCAACCAAATCCTAACCACTCGTTCACTATATCTGTCGGCGCAAACGATATGGATGGCTGGTTTTCGCAAGCTGGAGCTTGCAGCGCCGCGACCGTCCGGGTCTCACGAAGGAGCGATGACCGATGGCTGATTGCAACAATTCACCGCGCACCGCATTGCGCGCCGCATTTGTTTCTGCCGCTGCGCTGGGCGCAATGATTTCTGCGCCGTTGGCTGCCGATGTGAAGTCGGGCGTAGATGCGTGGAGCGCAGGCGATTTCAACAAGGCAGTGAATGAATGGCAATTGCCTGCTCAGAACGGCGATGCCGACGCGCTTTTCAATCTGGCGCAGGCCTACCGGCTGGGCCGCGGTGTTACCGCTGATATTGGCCGCGCACGCGAGCTGTACGCAGAGGCCGCGCAAAAAGGTCATGTGAAGGCCGCCGACAATTACGGCTTGCTGCTTTTCCAGCAGGGTGAACAACAAATCGCCATGCCGTTGATCACGGCTGCGGCGGAACGGGGTGACCCGCGCGCGCAATATGTTTTGGGTCTTGCCCACTTCAATGCAGACTATGCGAAAAAGGATTGGGTGCGTGCCTATGCGCTTTTGACACTGGCGCAAAGCTCGGGCCTGCCGCAGGCTTCTGGTGCGTTGAAGCAGATGGACAAATATGTCCCGCTGGAACAGCGCCAGCAGGCGCAGCTTGTTGCGCGTGAAATTGAAACCGAGGCAGGAAAGCGCCGTGCCGCCGAATTGGCAGCGGCCGATCTGGGGACAGCCAAGCGTGCTCCCACAGCTGTAATGCAGACATCAGCACCTGTAAGGGCAGTTCCGAAAACTCCGACCCGCGTGCCTGCAAGCGCACGGCCTGCTCCGGTTCAGCGTGTCGCAGCCAGCGGCGGCGCATGGGGCGTACAGCTCGGCGCATTCGGCGTTGCCAGCAATGCCGATCGCCTTTGGAACAAGCTTTCAGCCAATCCCGCCCTTCGCGGAACGAACAAAAAGCTTGTGAATGCGGGCAAGGTTACGCGGCTTCGCGCAGTCGGCTTCGCATCGCGCGCCGAAGCGTCGAACGCGTGCGCCAAGCTGAAAGCGCAGGGGCAGGGCTGCATGGTGGCAAAGCCCTGACGATACATTCGATTGCTTCTTCCCCTTGAGCGTCAGCCTGCTAGGCTGATCGTACAAGGGGATCAGTAAATGAACGCAACGAATCAAGCGGTTGATGAGGGGCAAGAAGCGCTTGCGCCCGCAGTGAATGCCTCACCGGTGACAATTTCAGACCGCATTGCCAGCCTCGATTTCATTCGCGGCATTGCTGTGATGGGTATCCTGTTCGCCAATATCGTTTCGTTCGGCCAACCCTTTAACGCGTACATGTTCCCGGGGTCCTGGATCGGTGAGACCGCTGATCCGGATGGCTGGATGTGGATTGCGCAATTTGTTCTGATCGACGGCAAGATGCGAGGCCTGTTCACGCTGCTGTTCGGCGCGGGCATGTATCTGTTCATGGAACGCGCATGGGAACGCGGATCATCGCGCTGGCTGCAGATGTGGCGGTTGTTCCTGTTGATGTGCTTTGGCTTCATCCATTTCATCTTTATCTGGATGGGCGATATTCTCGCCATGTACGGGATCGTGGGCTTCTTCGCGGTCGCTTGCATGCGCTGGCAGGCCGGCACGCAGATGCGGGTTGCCTTGGCAGGCTACATCCTGGGGGCGGTGTTCCTCGGCGGTGCGATGACGATGCAGTTCGTAATTGTCGAAACGCCATTCGGCGATAGCGAACCGCTTCAGCCTGTCCGCGCGGAAATGGTCGCGGGCATGGAAACCTCGATGAAAGACGACGCCGAAACCGCCCGCTTCAAGCAGGAAGGCGACTATGGCGCGATGGTTGAAAAGCGGCTGACCAAACAGTTGGTGCTGCCTTTGATAAGCGCGTCTTTCATGTTCCTCGAAACCCTTCCTCTGATGCTGATGGGAATGGCGCTGTATCGTTTCGGCTTTTTCAGCGGTGAGTTTGACCGTGCCAAAATGCTGCGATGGGGCTGGATCGGTCTGATCGGAGGAGGGGCAATCACGCTGGCATTGGGCCTTGTTGCTCAGGCCAACGGCTTTTCATTCTTCTCCACGTCGGCGGCATTCATCGGGTGGAGCGTGCTCCCGCGTCTTGCGATGGTTCTGGGGCTGGCTGCCCTTCTGGTTGAGTACTCGCGTGGCGCGGCCGGCTGGTTCTACGAGCGCGTCTCTGCGGCCGGGCGCGTGGCATTCACAAACTATCTCGGCACGTCGATTGTGATGCTTTTCGTCTTTCATGGGTGGGCACTAGGTCTGTTCGGAGAGCTGAACCGCCCGCAGCTTTACGCTGTGACTGTGCTGACATGTGCGCTGATGCTGTTGTGGTCAAAGCCGTGGCTTGACCGGTTCCGGTATGGTCCGCTGGAATGGCTTTGGCGATGTCTGACATATCGCCAGCTATTCCCGATCAAGCGTTAGGGCGCTGATTCGACCTGATCTGATTCGGGGGCGGAGTACATTTTTTGCCCGGCACCCCTTGCTATTGCGAGCGAATTGCATAAATTCCCTCTTGCAAACGCTTCGCAGGAAAGATTCGAGCCGCCATGTATATTTGCATCTGCAACGCAATCCGAGAAACTGACCTCCGTCAGGCTGCTCTTACGTGCGGCGGCGATGCCGAAGCGACCTATGCAACTTTGGGAAAGCGCCCCAATTGCGGCCAATGCCTTGGTAAGGCTGGCAAAATTATCGATCAGGAACGCGCCCTCGCTGCTTGCGAGCAAGTCGCAGTATAAATAACAAAGCAGCTATTGCGAGCGCCTCGCAAGCTCCTGATTCATAACAAAAATTCTCGCAAACCCCTTGTTTTTACCGCTCGATTGCGGACATAATGCACTGTCTAAAGAGCGGCTTTGATCTCGCTCAAACGTGTATTTGAACAATAGGAGTTTCGCGCGATGAAGGGTGATCCCAAAGTCATCGAGTTTCTGAACAAGGCGCTCACGAATGAGCTGACCGCGATCAACCAGTACTGGCTGCACTATCGAGTGCTCGACGATTGGGGCGTCACCAAGCTTGCCGAGTATGAGCGCAAGGAATCGATCGAGGAAATGGAGCATGCGGACAAACTGGCCGCGCGCGTCCTGTTCCTGAACGGCCTTCCCAATTTTCAGGCGATCCACAATCTGCGCGTGGGCGAGACAGTCGAGGAAATCCTGAAAGCGGACATGGCGCTGGAAGAGGATGCGATCCCGCTGCTGCGCGATGCCGTCGAGTATTGCGAAAGCGTGCGTGATTATGTCAGCCGCGATCTGTTCGCCTACATCCTCGATAACGAGGAGGAACATGTCGACTTCCTTGAAACGCAGTTCGACCTGATCGAACGGATGGGCCTGCAAAATTACGTCCAGTTGCAAAGCCGTGCTGCCGGAGAAGGTGGCGAGGGCTGATAAACGGGCCCGGGCGATCACGGAACGATGCCGCCCGACCGGCGTTGATTTGACCAGACGGTAAGGTCGCACTGATACCCGTCAAGGAAACAATGGCGGAATTCGAGTGATTGAAACGGACCTTATCAAAGCCTTCGGGGCCTTTTTTGCGATCATGAATCCCTTCGTCAATCTGCCGGTTTTTCTGGCAGTGACGGAGGGATTTTCAATTGCGGAACAACGCAAGCTTGCGATCAAGATCGTGCTGTTTTCCGCGATCATGTCCGTAATTATCCTGATATTTGGTCAGAAGATAATCTCGTTCTTCGGAATCACTATCGACCAGTTCCGGATTGCAGGGGGGCTAGTCCTTGCCAATATCGCATGGTCGATGCTGAACGGCGAAAGCGTGAGCTCCCATCATCGCACCGACGATGAAAAAGCATCTGATTCGGAATTGTCGAGCCTGGCATTCTATCCGATCACGTTCCCGATGCTGGTCGGCCCGGGCACGATTGCCACGCTGATAGTGTATGCCAGCCACGAACACGGCGTTGTGGGATTGGCAATGCTGGGCGCCATTGTCGCTGCAATTCTGGCGATGTTGTTCGCCGCGTTCTTTTTCGCGTCCAGCATCAGCAAGGTGTTAAGCAACACAGCGCAAGTCATCACCACGCGCCTGATGGGTATGGTGCTGCTGGCGATCTCTGTCGACATGGTCAGCACAGGCGCGATGGCCATCGCGGGCATTGACAGCCAAAGCAGCTGAAGTACCGCGGTTGTGCTGAGGGGCTAGGGGCCTTTGTTCTTCTTCGATTTTGCATCGCCCGGACTGTCTGCCGCCATCAGCGTTTCGCGCAGGAAGCAGATCAGGGCCGCGATCAACAGGCCAACAGTTACCACCCACAGCCCGGCGACAACCGTGCCCAAGCGTGTTTCGACATAGGCGGACACGAACAAAAGGGCGATAACGACGCTGATCACAACCGCGGCTGCTGTGGCGAACTTTATCGAGATCCGCACCAGCCGGCGGCGACGGGTAAGCCAATCGACTTCAACCTCGAACGGAAGGCGGCTCAGAAACTCCGGGTTCTTGCTTTCGGAATTGATGCACAGCCGCTCAATCCGGCCCGCGATCCAGATCAGCCGCTGCATCATCACGTTCATGATGGACCCGATTCCAACCAGTAGGAATGCCGGCGCAAGACTGAGCTGCACGGCCCGCAAAACGCGCGGGGTCGATGCGGTGCGCTCAAGGATTTCCAGCGCGAGCGGCGCAGTCACATCGGCAAGAATATCCAGGCTCATATCGCAGTCACCACGTAAGGAACGGATTTGACAAGGTCACTGGCGCGCGTCGCCTCGCGCTTCTTCCATTTATGATCGGTGAAAGAAATACAATACGCGCCATCCTTGTGCTCGATCATCGCGTAGACGTTGTCGTGCAGGACATCATCTTGCGGAACGTAGATTTTCGC
>JAXHVK010000055.1:0-16859 GCA_034211135.1 Pseudomonadota bacterium | reverse complement strand
CGATGATCTGACGCCGAGCAACAATGTCTGGGAGGAAATCTCCGACGGGCTCGATTACATGCAGGTCAACGGGCACGACACCTCGACCCGTGCCTATGTCGGTGCCTTCAATTTCAAGGGCGCAGACCAGCAGAAGAATGTGGGCAAACTGTCTGGCGGTGAACGCAACCGCGTCCACATGGCCAAGATGCTGAAGCAGGGCGGCAACGTACTGCTGCTGGACGAACCGACCAACGACCTTGACGTGGAAACACTCGGCGCGCTGGAAGATGCAATTGAAAACTTTGCTGGTTGCGCCGTGGTTATCTCGCACGATCGCTTCTTCCTTGACCGTCTGGCAACGCACATCCTCGCTTTCGAAGGCAACAGCCATGTCGAATGGTTTGAAGGCAACTTCGAGGCGTATGAAGAAGACAAGCGCCGCCGTCTGGGCGATGCGGCAGACCGCCCGACCCGTCTCGCATACAAGAAGCTGACGCGTTAAGCGGTGAGCTTCACCGATCAATCTGAAAGGCGCGGCGGGTTTGCTCGTCGCGCCTTTCTTGTTTTGGGGCTTGGTATCGCCGGGTTCCTGATTGCAGGTTTTCTCTGGGCAACATCAGTGCCCGGACAGTCTTACGCCGGCCCTGCTTCAACCCCCGATAATCCCGCTCTGGCCGCCAGGTTGCGAGAACACGTTACGATACTCGCGCAGGATAGACGCAACATTGATCGCCCGCAGACTGTGATTGCCACGAAAGCGTATATCTCGCAGCAATTGGAAGCGCTGGGGTATTCGGTACGGCAACAGGAAGTGATCGCGCCAGCATCGAACCTGATCGTCAGGATTGATGCGAAATCACCCGGTTCAAAAACGCTTATCCTGGGGGCGCATTATGACACCGCTGGATCGTCTCCGGGAGCGGACGACAATGCCAGCGGGGTTGCTGCCCTGATAGAGATAGCGCGGCTCCTGAAGCCGATGACAGGCCGGTCAAAACTCAATGTTGAGCTCGTCTTCTATGCGAATGAGGAACCGCCCTATTTCAAAACCGGCGCAATGGGCAGTTATGTGCACGCGATTTCAATTGATGATCCAAATGCTGTTGTCGGCATGATTTCTCTGGAAAGCATGGGGTATTTCTCGGATGAGGACGGGAGCCAGAATTACCCCTTTCCGCTTTCCTTACGATATACCGATACCGGCAATTTCATCGCCTTTGTCGGCACCACCGCATCACGTGATTTTCTGCGCGGTAGCATTGACGAATTTCGGAAATCGGCCCGTATCCCCTCCGTCGGTGGGACTGCGCCTTCGATTGTTCAGGGCGTCGATTGGTCCGATCACTGGGGCTACACGAAAGTCGGAATTCCGGCATTCATGATCACCGACACAGCGCCCTTTCGGAACCCGAACTATCACCGTACTTCGGATACGCCTGATACGTTGGACTATAATCGGCTGGCGCTTGTCACCGAAGGCATCGGAGCGATGCTGGAAGCGCGCCTTAGTCCGGTCGAAAGCGATTAAAACAGCCTTTACGCCGCTTTAACCGGCCATAGGTCATTCTGCCTAACTCAGGGGGTGCCCGAAGCGCTCCCGATAGAGTTTGGGGCAGTGATTTATGGTGGGCGACATGACTGTGTCGATAGATCTTTCGGGGCTGGCAGCGCTTGTCGTGTGCTCGGGCTTGCTGGGCGCGGTTGCGCTAAAGGCGGTATCGGTCATCGCAATTCGCAGGCGCGCAAAACGCGATGCTGCGCAATCAGGCGAAGCGTTTCAAAGCTTCCTGCGCTCCGAAGAATTCAGCAAACGTATGGACGCCGTGCAGCCCGGACAGTTTGATCCCGCTCCTTTCCACGCAGCAAATGATACCTTGCTGCGTGCGCGGATAGATCACTTGCGCGAAGTCGGGCAGATTTGGGGGCCGGAGGTGCGCAAAAGCGCGGTTCGGCAGGTGGCTGAAGTGATGCGGCGGTCCGTGCGCCGCGGCGATGCACAAAGCGGCCTTGGTGCAGATGTGATCCGGGAAATTCCGGGCGAAGGCTTCACCATACTGATCAAAGGTGCTGCCGAGGAAGACGGCGGCCGAATTGCAAAACGGCTGCGCCGAGACCTTGCTCGTGCACGCATTGATGGATTGGCCGATAACCTCAGGCTTACGGCCAGTTTTGGCGTCGCGGGCCGCAAGCTTGGAGAGAGTCTGGCAGCGTGGCGTGCACGTGCGGAAAACGCAGTGAATGTCGCCAGCGCGGCTGGAGACGATCAGATCGTAGAGGCCAGCATCGCAGACGAAATCAAACTGCTGCCCCCGCCTGCTGTCGAAGCGACAGAGACTGTTTCCAAAGCCGCCTGAGCCTAGGGCGCTATCCAGCCGCCGTTCCATTCCTCGCCAGAGCGTTCGAAACAGGCGCGGACATGCCCCGTATGAGCAAGATAGAGCCAATCCAAACGCTCAAGCGTAATCAGCAATACCGCAAAGTTATCCCGCGCCGGAACCAGTTGCTCATCGGTCGGCTCAACCCCTTCAAGCTCTGCCGGAAGGCCCGAAGTCGGCGTGTCGGAGGGTGCTCCTGGTCCATCCCCCATGTAACACCGCCGCGCAAAGTTTGACCCGTTATCCCACGCCTGCTGCGTCACCGGCGCATCCCGCAAAATCTGCGCGGTGCCCTTCACACGGATCTGGATCTTCGCGCCCTTATCATAGAACAAAACGCCCACGCGCGGGTCCGCCCCTATCGGCGCAACCTTTGGCGCCCGCGTATCGGTATGGAAACGAAGCGTCCATGCGGAGCTGTCAAATTCACGAAGAACCATAGTCCTCGCGTCGATGTCGCTGGTTATGACCGCAGGCGTGTGCATGGGCGATTTGCGATCGCGTGCCGCGCGGATCAGGCGATTGGTGAGATCGGTGCGAACGTCTGCAAGGTCTTCAAACATGATCGGCGATGTGGGGCAGCCACGCTGACCTGACAAGCGCATTCAGGAAAAACGCACTCAACATTAACAACACCCTTACCAACACGTTAAGTTTGGAGACAGCGTGCTTTGTGTAACAGAGGGTATCAATCAAGCCGTAGGTGGTGGGGCGGCAACACTGGAGGCATAAATGGATATTACTCAGTTGCTTAAAGGCAGCGCGTTATCGGCTCTTGCCGTCGCCCTCGCCTTCGTTGCGGCTCCTGAACCTGCCGAGGCGGCTACGGCCATAGCTTCGGCGAGCGAATCGAATGCTCAGGACCGTCAGGACCGTCGGGCACAGCGCCGTGCGAACCGACAGACCAATCGCGCCAATCGGCAGGGAAATCGCGGTGCACGCCGCGAAGCCCGCCGTGAAACCCGACAGGAACGCCGCGCTGAGCGTCCGCGTCCCGTCAGGGCTGAACGTGTAGAACGCCGAAGTGAGCGACGCGCAGACCGTGTCGAACGTCGAAGTGATCGCCGTGCCGGACAGGTCGAACGGCGTGGAGACAGGCGGGCGGACCGGCTGGACCGGCGCGGGCGTGGCGTTGCTGCCGACCGGGTTGATCGTCGTTCGGAACGTCGTGCCGACCGGATCGAAAGCCGAGGCAACCGCAGCGCTGACCGCATCGAGCGCAGAGGCGAACGTCGCGCAGATCGGGTCGATCGCAGAGCTGGCAGCTTTGCCGGCCGCGTGGCCAATGGCATTGATCGCGCAGACCGCCGGATAGACCGGCGTGAGCAACGCCGCGCCGAACGCCGCGATGGTCGCGGATTTGTAACGGGAAATCGCGGCAGTGCGCGGGATTTCCGCAGCGGAAGACGTGATGGTGTCCGGGCAGAGCTGCGCGGTGATCGCCGTGCGGATCGCAGATCAGAACGCCGCAGGAATTACCGCGATGCGCGCCGCGACGGCTTTCGTGATGGTGTGCGCTCCGAACGTCGCCGGGATCGCGCCGAAGACCGTCGCATCCGCAATCGGGCAGAACGCCGTGGTTTCCGCAATGGCGTGAGAACTGAACGCTATCGCAGTGGGCGTGGCTTCAACAACGGCAATTTCCGCCGCTGGGACCGTCGCTGGAGAAACAACCGGCGCTATGGCTGGAACAGCTATCGCCGCGCCAATCGGAACATCTTCCGTCTGGGCCGGTATTACGCTCCATATCGCAGCCACTATTACAGCCGTCTGCGCATTGGATTGTTCCTGGATCATCTGTTCTTCCAGCCGCGCTATTTCATCAACGATCCGTGGGCATTCCGCCTACCGGAAGTCTATGGCCCCTATCGCTGGGTGCGCTATTACGACGATGTGGTCCTCGTTGATGTTTACACCGGCGAAGTGGTCGACGTAATTCACGATTTCTTCTGGTAAGAATCGGATTAAGCCGACCGGTCTTGGGCCTCGACAGCCGGATGCTGTCGGGGCCTTTTGATTCCCGGCATCTCGGCACTCTTGCGCTGGGTCTTCGCTTTGCTAAGCCTTTGTGCATGGCGACACAGACAAATATTCCCGATCAGGATGCTCTTAAGCGGCTGGGCAAATCCGTGCGTGAGCGGCTGAATGCCGATCCTGGCGCTTACAAGGTCGAAACGGACAAGGCTGAAATCTACGCCATAGGCGACTTCCTTAGCCCCGCTGAATGTGAACGGCTTTGCGTGATGATCGACCTGACCGCGCGCCCGTCAAGCTTGCACGAAATCGGCTATGACAGCGGCTTTCGCACGTCCTATTCGGGCGATCTTGACCCCTATGACAGCTTTGTAATGGGCATTTCGCGTCGCATTGACGATCTGCTGGGCGCCAATCCTGTGACGGGTGAGGCAATCCAGGGACAGCGATATCTGCCCGGCCAACAGTTCAAACCGCACAATGACTGGTTCTACACGACCGAAAAGTACTGGGAACTGGAACGCAAGCGCGGCGGTCAGCGGTCCTGGACCGCGATGGCGTTTCTTAATGAAGTGGAACAGGGCGGTGAAACCCACTTCACCAATGTCGGTATCAAGATTGTCCCGAAACCCGGTGTGCTTCTGGTGTGGAACAACGCGCTGGAGGATGGCTCACCGAACGAAGACACGATCCACGCGGGCACGCCTGTCCTCGCGGGCAGCAAATACGTAATTACCAAGTGGTACCGGACAAGACGCTGGAGATAACAGCCCGTTATCGGGATAGGCCTTCACGCAGCGGAGGCGGTTTGTCTCCAAGCTCTTAAGGCCCCTCCCCTGCGTGGAGACCCGTTTACGCCCGCTCCAACGCCTCTGCGATCAGCTTTCGCGTAGGTTCAACCCCGTACAGCGCTATGAAGCTGCCCATACGCGGGCCCTGTTCGCTTCCGAGCAGCGTTTCATACAGAGCACGGAACCAGTCGCGCAGATTGCCGAAGCCGAACTCTTCACGCTTACCGATCTCGTAAACCATCGTCTGAAGCGCCTCTGCATCGGCATCCGTTCCGGCAGACGACAATTGCGCATCAAGCTCTTTCAAAGCGCCGATTTCGCCATCAACAGGGGCGCGTTTCTTCAAAGTCGGGGCTACGAAGTCGCGGTTGTAGTTCACCGCGCATTCGATCAGCTCCATCAGCTTGGGATCCGTTACCGGCTGACCGGTATAGCTTGCGACATATTCGGCAAGATTATCGGGCGTTGCTTCCAGTCCCAACACGCTGACCAGGTTCAGCAGCAGACTATAAGGCACGCTCAAGCTGTCACCGGCGCCGGGTGCCTCTGGTCCATCGTGGCGTTCATTCGCACGCGAAAGGTGCCACACGGCGTTACCCAGTTGCTTATCCAGCGGCTGTTCTGCAAGGCGCTCTCGGAATTGCCAGTAATCGTCGATCGCTTTCGGGATAACGCCCGCGTGCAGTTGCTTTGCGCTTTTCGGGTTGGCGAAAATGTAGAAGCCAAGGCTTTCTTCCGAACCGTAGTTCAGCCATTCCTCAATCGACAGGCCGTTGCCCTTCGATTTGGAAATCTTCTCGCCATTGGCATCGAGGAACATCTCGTAAATCAGGCCCTCCGGCTTGTTGCCGCCCAGAACGCGGGCGATCTTGCCAGACTGGACACCGCTATCAGTCAGGTCTTTGCCGTACATTTCATAATCGACGCCCAGCGCCACCCAGCGCATGGCCCAGTCAACCTTCCACTGGCATTTCGCCATCCCTCCAAGCGCGGATTGTTCGATCACGCTTCCGTCTTCGTCAGTGAAGCGGATTATGCCCTGCTGCGCATCAACCACTTCAATCGGAACCTGCAGCACGACGCCGGTCGTCGGAGAGATCGGCATCACCGGCGAATATGTCTTGCGACGTTCTTCGCCCAAAGTCGGCAGCATGATATCCATGATTGCATCGAAATTGGTCAGGACGCCCCGCAGCGCATCGTCGAAGGCGCCGGAGTTATAGCGATCAGACGAGCTGACAAATTCATAGTTAAAGCCGAAACGGTCAAGAAACTCGCGCAGCATGGCATTGTTGTGCGCGGCGAAGCTTTCGTACTTTTCAAACGGATCCGGAATCCGGCTGAGCGGCTTTCCGAGATGGGTCGTCAGCATGTCCTTGTTCGGGACGTTGTCGGGCACCTTGCGAAGACCGTCGAGGTCGTCCGAGAACGCCACCAGACGCGTTTGTTCCCCCGTCAGCGATTCATATGCGCGGCGGACCAAAGATGTGCGCAGGACTTCCTGAAACGTGCCGATATGCGGCAGGCCTGAAGGACCGTAACCGGTTTCGAACAACACCGGCGCGCCATCAGGTTTCCCGCTGCCGCCTTTTCCGTGCAGCCGTTTGGCGAGACGCTGCGCCTCTTGAAACGGCCAGGCTTTGGACGAACGCGCTGCGGCGGTGAGTTCTGTATCAGTCATAGTGTGGCGGTCTTTATTGCTCCGTTGCATTGTTGCAAGTGCGAAGCTGCATCACGGTTCCTTTGACACCGCCAAATCTTTACGGTCGTGTCACTGAGTCCGACAGCGA
The DNA here is from genome assembly GCA_034211135.1 of Pseudomonadota bacterium. GTDB lineage: Bacteria > Pseudomonadota > Alphaproteobacteria > Sphingomonadales > Sphingomonadaceae > Erythrobacter. Next base: position 9,947 of record JAXHVK010000055.1, on the reverse strand, counting down.
AAGAGCTGAATTCTCTTTTTATTTCAGCCTATAAAGCCCCATTTGATCAATGAGAGCAGCATCGTCAAATATCTGACCGGAAAGGCATTCTTTCCAGCCCCACTTGCCGAGGAACGAATTTCCCTTAAAGCGCTCTTCCAGACATGATCCCCTCTCGTCGCCCGTTCCTGTTGATGCTGATGCTCGTAGCAGTGTTGCTGCGCACCACTCTGGGTGCGCCCTGCTGCATGGCTCCGCTTGCCGCGCAAGAACAAATGCATGCCAGTGGCGCAGGACATATGATGCATAAAGGGCACGAGGAACCCTCAAGCCATCACGAAGGTGCTGAAGGCGACATCTCAAGCAATCCTTGCTGTTCTGCGTGCGGTCCGACACTGCCTTCAGAGCCGACCAGTCTGGCCGTAAACTCTGTGCCGCGCCAACTGGCAGAACCGACCCCGATACGCGCGCTGGAAACGCGCCCGCCCTTCCCCGCATATGAAGCGACAGGACCGCCGGAACAGGTCTGAAACCTACAAAATTCAGACCTATTCGGAGACTATTGATGAAATCGCTTTTGAAGGCGGGCTGCGCGCTCGCCGCTACTGCTTGCGCGTTTGTTGCAACCCCTGCCCTTGCCGATGAAGACCACGGTATCAATTCGCTCGACCACGCACCGATTGGCGTGATGGGCGATCACCGCCACGGCAAAGGCGAATGGATGGTAAGCTACCGATTCATGCATATGGACATGGCGGGCATCCAGATCGGCACGGATGAAGTGACACCGGAACAGGTGGCAACAACGGTGCCAAACCGCTTCTTCGGCGCGCCGGGCCAGCCGCCGACCTTGCGTATCATTCCCACCTCCATGCGCATGGACATGCATATGGCTGGCGCAATGTACGGCCTGTCTGATCAGGTCACTTTGATGGTGATGGGCAATTACATCACGAAAGAGATGGACCACATCACATTCCAAGACGGCATGGGCACAACGCGTCTGGGCGAATTCCGGACGCGCACCGCTGATTTGGGCGACACCAAGGTCGGCGCGCTCATCGGTCTGTCCGATACCGTGCATATCAATGCGGGCATCTCGATCCCGACGGGCACGATTACTGAAGAAGCCCAGATCCTGACGCCGATGGGCGGCACGCCGACGGTTCGGACGCCCTACCCGATGCAGATCGGATCCGGCACCTGGGATCTTGAGCCGGGTCTGACCTATCGCGACCAGAGCAGCAGCTTTGGCTGGGGCGCGCAGGTCAAAGGGACAATTCGTCTCGGCACGAATGACGAAGGCTATTCGCTGGGCAACAAAGCGATGGCGACTGTCTGGGCGGCAGCGGGTCTAACCGATGCAGTCTCGCTGTCGGCACGCGTGCAAGCGGAGACGGTAGGCCGTGTGGACGGAAATGACCCGATGATCGCTGGGCCTGTTCAGACGGCCAACCCTGATTTTCAGGGAGGAGAAACCGTAACAGCACTGGCGGGCATGAATTTCGCCGTGACGGGAGGAGCTCTGAAAGGCTGGAGACTGGGGATTGAAGGGGGTCTGCCTCTTGTGCAGGATCTCAATGGCCCTCAAATGCCGACCGACTACACGCTAACCGTTGGTGTTCAGAAAAGCTTCTGAGCCAATAGGTTAGCCTGAAGAGTTCGTCCGGTTTGGCGGATGCGGGGCGGGTCGCAAGCGGTTGCCCTGACATCGGAACCGGAACGAGGGGCGGCGCGGAAAAGTGTTCATTCTCTTGGCCCGCGTCGCCCCAAATGCATCTGGAGCCCAGACATAGCTGGACGTGATGGGTCAGTTACCAGTCACCAGATACGTGATCTTGCCACCGCGAACGACATATTCGGAATAGGCGCAACACATGGTCGTCCCGTCCGGGAAATCATAAGCGGTGACGATGTAAATGTTATCGCCAACCTTCCCGCTCTCAGTCACGCGGATAGACGGTGCGCCGTCACCAAAATTGGAAGCGTAGAACGCCTTGATCTGCGCGCGCCCCTTCGCTTTGATCCCGTTTGCGATCAACACCGCATCGGAAGAGAACGTCGCGACAAACCTGTCGATATTGCCTGAACGATAGGCATCAATATGGGCTTGCACCACCGCGGCTGCGCTTTCTTTGGCAGCCACTGGCTGGGCATAGGACAGAGCAGTCGGAGCAGCGGCAAGCGCCAGGGCCGCTAGGATTAATCTCATCACGCAAATACCTCCGTCGGATCCTCGCCCTCGTGTTCATCACGCATGCGTCGCATCAGGCCCGGGATCAGGAAAAGGTCCAACACAAGCCATCCGAACCATATGAACAAACCGATTTGCGCCACTGGCGGGTAAACAAACGCGGCAAGGATCGACACGAACAGAACGGTAAGCTGGTTCCACGCGCCTTTGGAATCTCCGCAATAGAACCTGTGGGCCGATGCGATGGCGCCAAACCACCAGAACACATAAGCCCGCGGAATTGTGCGTTCCTCAATCGGGCCGCCCCACATCGGCTTTTTGCGCTTTTGCTTGGGCTTGGGCTTTCGCTTTTCCGTTGCCGACGAAACCGCCGATGCCGATGCGAATGCGGATTTGCGGGCCGGTCGGACTTCCTCACTTGCCGAATATTCACCAAAGCCCTCTGATGCGCGGCGCGCGCGTTCCGAGGCGATGAACGCCTCTCGCTTCGCAGTAATCTCCGCATCTTGGGCGTTGGCTGCATTGGCGGGTGCATGAATTTGGCGGCGAGCAGGCCGTGCAGAACCGCCCCCTTGAGACACTCCCTTACGACCAAACGACATGATGCACCTCCTTACAGCTACGTCAGCCAATAAAGACAGGAAGCTAATTAAGGGTTTAGCCTGCGCGCCAAGTTGTTGTTGGAAGCATCGCCTCGCGGCATTTACTTGCGCCCTCCAGTCCTCCATTTTCGTATCGCCGTGAGCATTCCCTCCACTCAACCCTCTGCGCCTATGCCTGTGCCGCTGCCGTCGCTTCATGCCAGCCACGGCGGGAATTGGCTGCGTCCTGCAAATGGTACGACCTCCGCAGTGTCGAAAGGCGATGCGATCATGGCTGCTGCGGATACGCCGGTGCTGCTGTTGAACGCGCCGCTGGTAGCAAACCGGCTGGGCTATCCTGATCTGTCCGGCCTTGATCTGCTGGAATTGTTCGCGTTCATCCACCCGGCGCGTTTCTGTGTGCCGACGCCGCGCGGCCTTGCTCAGGCGCTCGATATTGAGGAGCCTGCGGGAGATGACGATGTCCCTGCTTTTCTGCAGTTAGCAGCGGGAGCGCTGATTGCTGCTGCAGAGGAACCTGACTGGTTTGAACGGTCTGGCGCATGGTCCGCACTGCAAACGCTTGAGAGGCTGCGCTGGCCGTGGGCGCAGGTACTAAAGCCCCATATCCGTCGCCCTGCTCAGGCGGAAAAATGGTTGTTCTCTGCCCTGCCCGAATGGGAGGAAAGCGGCGAAAGGGCACCGCCGCGTCAGGTTGACTTGCCAGCTGCGGAGATATTGGCGCAGCTCGATAACCTAACCGGCGAAGGGGCGGAGAAACGACAGGGGCAGCGCGATTACGCACAGGATGTCGCCCGTATCTTTGCTCCGCGAAGCGTGCGGGAAGTGCCACATATCGCGCTTGCTCAGGCAGGCACGGGTATTGGCAAGACGTTGGGCTATCTTGCGCCCTCGTCGGTATGGGCGCGAGAGTCCGGCGGAACTGTTTGGGTGTCCACCTTCACAAAGAACCTGCAACGCCAGCTTCGCAGTGAGAGCCGGCGGGCCTGGCCGGTAAAACGCCCCGATGGCACACCGCCCGTCGTCGTGAGAAAAGGGCGGGAGAATTATCTCTGCCTTCTCAACCTCGAAGATGCGTTGCAGGGAGGATTTCAGGGCAGACCCGCAATCCTTGCACAACTGGTTGCGCGCTGGGCGGCATTCACCCGCGACGGCGATATGATCGGCGGCGACCTTCCAGGCTGGTTGGGCACGCTATTTCGGAAACGCGGGATTGCGGCTCTCACCGATCAGCGCGGGGAGTGCATTTATGCGGGCTGTCCGCATTACCGCAAATGCTTCATCGAACGCGCAGCAAGGGACAGTGCGCAGGCAGATCTGGTGATCGCCAACCATGCTCTTGTCATGGTCAACGCAGCGCGTGGACGTGATCATGCGCAGCGCCCCACCCGCGTTATCTTCGACGAAGGCCATCACGTTTTCGAAGCAGCCGATTCCACCTTCGCCGCCACAATCAGCGGGCAGGAAGCGATAGAACTTCGCCGCTGGATCATGGGACCGGAGCGCAAGAACCGGGGCCGTCGAAGAGGGCTTTCTGCCCGGCTCGCCGATATTGCCAGCTACGATGAGGAAGGCGGCGACGCCATAGAGGCCGCCTGCGAGGCAGGCGCGGCCTTGCCCGGAGAAGGCTGGCTGCAGCGTCTTTCTGAGAACGAGCCGTCAGGCCCAGTCGAAACGCTGCTGGCAGCAGTACGACAGACCGTTTACGCGCGCGATGAAAGCGGCGGTGCCGAAGCAGGCTATGGTATCGAAACGGAAGCCAGTGGCCTTCCTGGTGAAGTGATCGAGCCAGCGGGGGCTGCGGCGCAGGCGCTTTGCGCCATTCGCGTCCCGCTGATCCAATTGGGAGGCCGGCTGGAGGCGATCATGGCTGATCCGCCGGATTGGCTCGACGGGCAAGGCCGCGCACGGATCGAAGGGGCCCGTCATTCGCTGACATGGCGAATTGACCTGCTGACTGCATGGGAGGCGCTGCTTGATCGGCTGGGTGGACCTGCCGATCCCGAATTTGTCGACTGGCTGGCCGTTGATCGTTCCGATGCGCGCGAATTCGACATTGGCATTCACCGCCGCTGGCTTGATCCCATGAAGCCGTTCGCACGCACGGTTCTGGAGCCAGCGCACGGCGTGATGATGACAAGCGCGACGCTGACGGACCGGATTCAAGACGAAGGCAAGGCGTGGGATTCCGCAATTGACCGCTCCGGCGCGGCCTATGTCGAAAGCCAGCCGCTTTTGTCCTCGGCGCAAAGCCCGTTTGACTATGCAGCGCGTGCCGAAGTGCTGATTGTCACTGATATCAAGCGCGGCGACCTGCCCGGTCTGGCCGGTGCCTATGCGCGGCTGATCGAAGCGAGCGGAGGCGGCGTCTTGGGCCTGTTCACCGCTATCCGCCGGATGCGGGCGGTGCATGGCCGCATTGCGGACCGTTTGGCGCGTGACGGGTTGCCGCTGTATGCGCAACACGTGGACCCGATCGACACGGGCACTCTCGTCGATATCTTTCGCGACGATCCGCGCGCCAGTCTGCTGGGAACCGATGCCTTGCGAGACGGGGTAGACGTGCCGGGCCGCTCTTTGCGCTGTGTCGTCATGGAGGCCGTACCGTGGCCCCGACCAGACATACTTCACAAGGCCCGGCGCGCTGCCAATGGCGGCAGTTCCTATGACGACAGGCTTATTCGCGCACGGCTTGCCCAGGCGTTTGGCCGGTTGATCCGCAACCGCGATGACTCAGGGCATTTTGTTGTGCTCTCGTCAGCGTTTCCAAGCCGCCTATTAACCGCTTTTCCCGACGGAACGGCGGTGCGGCGGATAACGTTGGATGAAGCCTTGCTGCGCATCAAGGGCGGTTTGATCGGCAAAGACCCGTCATCACCGGCTCAAAGCGCTGGACCTTTGGACGACGGCATTCCAGATTATCTCCGTTAGATGCAGGGGCGGGGATGATCGAACAGTTCAATTATCTGGTGCGTGTCATGGCCCTTGGGTCAGGCGTGATGCTGATTGCCCTGATCATGGCCAATCAGGTTCGCGCCCAATTGAAAGTGCCGCTGGTGGGGATGCTGGTTGGCGTAGTCTGCTACCTTATCAATTCGACGCCGCTGACCGCGCCTTCCAGCGTTTTTGATCCTTGGATTGATCTGATATCGCTTTCTACCACGCCCTTCATCTGGCTGTTTGCGAGAAACCTGTTTGAACGGCCACCGGACAGGCGGGTTTTGCTGGGCGCGATTGCCCTGTTTCTGGCCGGGTGGTTCAGCAGCAATTTTCTGCCTGTGACCCGTCCCGCGGGATTTTTCGCAGTTCACGTAATCTCGCTCGTCATGATCGCTGACCTTATTCGCGTCGGCCTGCTTGAACGCGGCGATGATCTTGTCGAGCAACGGCGCACTATCCGGCTATGGCTGCCCCTTCTGGTAGCGGCACAGGCTGCGAGCATCCTCCTGTACGAAATTGCCGAGATGCTGTTCGAAATTGACAGCAGGTCGCCGGGTGTTGCCTTGTTCAACTCCCTTATAATCCTTTTGTTGATGTTGTTCGCCGGTATTGCCTTGCTGCGCACTGATGCAGAATTGCTGGTCGCCACGCAGCAGGAGGAAGAAACCGAAGATGAAACGGCTGCTCTGGACCTTTCACCTGCGGAAGCGGTGCTGCACGAAAAGCTGACCGAATTCATGGCAGGCGGCGCATATCGGGAACCAGGGCTGACCATTGCCGGCCTGGCGGCACAACTCGGAACCCCCGAACACCGCTTGCGCGCGCTTATCAATCAGCGATTGGGCTATCGCAATTTCTCCGCCTTTCTTAACCGTCACCGCATCGCAGAAGCCCGAATCAGACTGGCTGACAAGGATATGGTGGACCTGCCTGTGCTGACGATTGCCATGGATCTGGGTTATAATTCCTTGGCGACCTTCAATCGGGCATTTCGCGCCGAAACCACAATAACCCCCAGCGAATTCAGACGCTTAAACCTGACACAAGGCAGTGATCAGAACTGAAAAAACCTTCTCAGTTTCGAAAATGATCCGCATTTTTCGCCAACGCGCAGCGTTTCGGCAAAACAATCCGCATCAACCCTTCATCAACGCGAATGAAGGAATGCATCATGCCGGAAACCGACTTAACCTACATCTCTGATCTGGTGCTGGAGCACTTCGCCCATGTCTTCTATTTTGATCTTGGCCGGTATCTGATTGCGGCGGGCGCGGCGACTGTCCTGCTTTTGGTATTCCGAACCTATGCCAAAAACCGGCGCATCCAGAAACGCAGTGCGGGGCGTGCCGATTATCTGCGCGAAACCCTGTCGTCTTTGCGAACAGTGTTCGTCTTTGGCGTAACCACTCTTGCAACGGTAATCGGTGTCGAAACAGGCGTCATCCAGTTCCTGGCGGAAGGGCAAAGCTGGTGGCTGATCGGCCTGCAATTCGCGCTGATCGTGATCCTGCACGATGCCTATTTTTATTGGGCGCATCGCGCCATGCATTCAAAGCTATTATTCCGGGCAACACATCTGCATCACCATAAATCGCGCACGCCAACCCCGTGGACAGCTTACAGCTTTTCTTCATGGGAAGCCGTGATCGAGGCCGCATTCCTGCCCTTGTTCCTTCTGATGGTGAACCTTGCAGGTTTTGCCTTTGCCGGTTTCGCCATTTTCCTGTTCCTATGGCACATGATCATCCGCAACGTTATGGCGCATACGGGGCATGAAATATTCCCCGCAGGATGGGTCGATAATCCCCTGACGGACTGGATCAGCACCACAACCCATCACGACCTGCACCATTCATCCGGTCACAATTACGGGTTCTATTTCACCTTCTGGGATCGCTGGATGGGCACCGAACATCCGCGCTACAAGGAAGAGTTCCGCAAAGTGGCAAAACCACTGCCTGGCCCTTCCCTGCGGTGGTTGAAAGACGGCTTTGCCAAACAAGCCTCCGTAATCGCCAGCGCCCTGCTCGCAGCATCTGCCACAATTGGCCTGTTCAGCAGCGCACACGCCGTGATGATCGCCTGATCAATCCCCACCTGCCTGCAATTGTCCTCCGCAGGCGGGTAGCGGCAGCCTCACCCGACATCGCCAACCCAGATGCGCCATGTCATGAGGCTGCCGCATTGCTTTTCCAAAGCAAAATGCAGCGAAGCCCCAATGCCCGCTTGAGAGATTTAACGGCATGGTTACATAGGGCGGCACATCGCGACAGCGACTGATCTTTGGGAGCATAAATTCATGGGAGCAGCACATTGAAACGCCTCGGCTTGCTGCGCCATGCAAAATCCGAATGGAACGATACGACGCTGCGTGACTTTGACCGTGGGTTGAATGATCGGGGACGACTCGGCGCGGCTTTGATCGGGGAGCATATCTGCGCTCAGGATATTGACTGGGGCATTGCCATCGCCAGTCCAGCCGTGCGGGTGAAGGAAACGCTCCAGTCTGCCCGTCTGGGTGTAGCGCCCGTTTTTGAGGAGAGGCTCTACCTTGCCAGCGCGGAGACGATTGTCGAAGTGGTGAGCGAGCGCGGGGCGGTCGATGAGCCCGAGGCCATTCTGATTATCGGCCACAATCCCGGCCTGCAGGAGACGATCCTGAATCTCGTTTCACCTGCGCGGGAGAATGACATCTTTCGCGAAGCGGCCGTGAAGTATCCGACCGCAACCTTCGCTTTGCTGGAATGCCGGATCGAAAGCTGGTCTGACCTGAAGAACCACTGCGCGACGATGACGCATTTTGCCCGCCCGCGGGATCTGGATCCTGATCTGGGGCCTGAATACTAATCCAGTATCTGGCGCGGACCGGCTCCTTTCGCTGAAAGGGCGTCATCCGGATTATAGATCGCGCATTTCTTCAGGCTGAGACAGCCACAACCAATGCACCCGTCGAGCCTGTCCCGCATGCGCTCCAATTGGGCAATCTTTGCGTCCAGCGCGCCTCTGATGGCTCTGCTTATGATCCTCCAATCCTTGGCAGTGGGCGTTCGGCCATGCGGCAGCTTTGCGAAAACGCCATCAATCTCTCCCAATGTCAGCCCCAATTGCTGTGCAATCATGATGAAACTGACACGGCGAATGTCCGATCTCAGAAAGCGGCGCTGCTTTCCTCTCGTCCGGACAGGTTCGACCAATCCCTTGTCCTCGTAAAAGCGGATTGCAGAAACCGACAACCCCGTGCGCCGCGCCATTTCGCCAATCGGTATCAGGTCTGTGGAGCGTATTCTTGCTGTCATTTCTGCGGCCTCGAAAAAATAGCTTGATCTCAACTTAGGTTGAGGTTGCACGATAGGCAAGCAAGGTGATTCGAGGCGGATCATCAGACAAGGAATGGACTCACACATGCCTATCGGAAGACTGGAACACGCCAACATCACAGTCACGCAGCCACAACGCAGCGCAGACTTGCTCACGCAATTGCTCGGCTGGGAGGAACGCTGGCGCGGGAAATCCCAGAAGGGAGGCGATACGATCCATGTCGGGGAAACAGACAACGGGGCGAGTTACATCGCGCTCTATACAAATGAGGATGTGATCGGCGGATACTCCAAAGGCCAGCCCCTCAATCACCTTGCCTTTGTGGTCGATGATCTTGGCGCGGCAGAAGATGTCGTTGCATCGGCGGGCCTCAAGCCTTTCGGCCATGACGATTACGAGCCGGGCGAAAGGTTCTACTTCTTCGATTGGGACGGGATCGAATTCGAAATCGTCAGCTATGCAGGAGAGGCATCATGAACGAGATCATGCTCCGCGATCCGTTATTCCCAGCCAAATCCAGGAAGAACGCCAAGAGAGGCAGACAGCGCAATCAGAGCAGGTTTTTCTGGCTGGCAGCGCCGCGCACCCAACTCTCTTCGGTCTGGTCAATGCGTAGTTCGCCTGTCCATGCGGTGCAGAGGGTTTTGGCGTCGTCAGGCGATCCCGAAACCCACCGATCATAGTCTTCGGGGCGAAGCAGGACCGGCATCCGGCTATGCACATCGGCGGATGCTGATCCTGCGCTGTCTGTCATCACCATTGAATAGCACAGGCCAAATTCATCACTTTCGCGCCACACGCCAGCGACCGCGAAAAGTTCTGCATCCGGTCGTGACATCCATGTCCGCGTTTTCGCGCCCTTCGCCCCTTGTGCCTCAGCCCATGCGCTGACTGGGATAAGGCAGCGACGTTCT
>JAXHVK010000054.1:0-17265 GCA_034211135.1 Pseudomonadota bacterium | reverse complement strand
CAGGCGGCGGATCGCTTCTGTCAGGCTGAAACCGGGCAATGATGCGCAGGCGGGCAATGCCATTAACACGGCCCCCGCCCCGCCAGCGCGGATCAATGCACGGCGGTCGAAATCATCGTCGAGTATTCCGGTCATAGTTTTGCACCCTTGGCTTGTTTTTATTCTCGGTCAGGCTCTCTATGTTCGGGCGAACATGAACCGTATCCGTCTCCTCGTCCTCAACGCTGCCCTTGGCCCGCTCGATTATTCGGTGCCGGAAGGTTTTGCTGTTGAACCCGGAAGCGTTGTGATCGCTCCGCTCGGACCGCGCAAGGTGACTGGCATCGTATGGGACGAAGGGCGCTTGCCGGGTGCCGAGGTGCCCGCGTCGAAACTGCGCCCTATTCTGGAAGTGGTCTCTGTACCGCCGCTTGCCCAACCACTGCGCCGCCTGATCGAATGGACGGCGGATTATTACTGCGCCGCAATGGCAAGCGTGGCTCGCATGGTTCTTTCCAGCGGCGGCGCATTGGGTGGGCCGAGCACAACGACCGAGTACCGGCTGAGCGGAGCCGAACCCGAAGGTCGCATGACCGCACAGCGTAAACAGGCGCTTGAGGCTTTGCAGGGCGAACAGGGCACTATCCGTGAACTGGGCGCCATCGCAGATGTGTCGGAAGGCGTATTGCGTGGCATGGTTGGCGCAGGGCTGATTGAGCCTGTGACTGTGGCAATCGACCGCCCCTATCCGCGCGCCAATCCCGATTTCGATCAACCGGCGCTCTCCCCCGATCAGCTGTCGGTGGCAAAGCGATTGGTAAAGGCGGTGGAGGCGCAGGAGTATGCGCCATTCCTGCTGGATGGTGTGACAGGGTCAGGCAAGACGGAAACCTATTTCGAACCCGTCGCCGAGGCTATCCGGCTGGGCCGGCAAGTGCTGGTGCTGCTCCCCGAAATCGCATTGACAGAAAACTTCCTGAGCCGGTTTGAAAGTCGGTTCGGCGCGGCTCCGGTCTTGTGGCACTCTTCGCTCAAATCAACCGAACGCCGCCGTGCCTGGCGCGCAATAAGCGAAGGTTCGGCGCAGGTTGTCGTGGGTGCTCGTTCGGCCTTGTTCCTTCCTTATGCCAATCTGGGTCTGATCGTCGTAGATGAAGCGCACGAGGTAAGCTTCAAGCAGGATGACGGCGTGCGCTATAACGCCCGCGATGTTAGCGTTATGCGGGCGCGTTTCGAGAAGCTGCCCGTTATCCTCGCCAGTGCAACGCCTGCTTTGGAAAGCCTCCATATGGCGAGCACAGGCATTTACGAGCGGCTGGAACTGCCCAGCCGGTTTGGCGGGGCGCAATTGCCTGATATCCAGTTGGTGGACCTGACGGTCGAAAAGCCCGGCTCTGGCCACTGGCTCGCCGCCCCACTGGTGCGCGGGATTGAGGAGCGCCTTGGACGCGGGGAGCAATCGCTGCTGTTCCTGAACCGCCGCGGCTATGCCCCTCTGACGCTGTGCCGCAATTGCGGCCACCGCTACAAATGCCCTTATTGCAGCGCGTGGATGGTTGAGCATCGCCTTTCATCACGCCTTGCCTGCCACCATTGCGGCCACGAAACGGGCGTGCCTGATGAATGCGAAGAATGCGGAGAGCCGGATTGTCTCGTGGCCTGCGGCCCGGGTGTTGAACGCATTGCGGATGAGGTCGCGGAGCTGTTTCCCGAAGCCCGCGTTGCGGTGGCCACTTCCGACACGCTCGGCTCTCCCGAACGCGCGGCGGAATTTCTGGCGCGGGTTCAGGCCAAGGCGGTTGACGTCATCGTCGGCACGCAATTGGTGACAAAGGGTTTCCATTTTCCCGAACTTACCCTTGTCGGCGTAGTCGATGCCGACCTTGGCTTGGAAGGCGGCGACCTGCGGGCAGCAGAACGCACCTATCAGCAAGTCTCGCAGGTCGCAGGGCGTGCGGGACGCGGTGAGAAATCGGGCGAGGTTCTGATCCAGACGCGTCACACCGATGCGCCCGTCATTGCTGCTCTTGCCAATGGGGATCGTGATGCATTCTATGCGGCGGAAACGGACGCCCGCCGCGATGCGGGTGCCCCGCCCTTTGGCCGGTGGGCTGCGATCATCCTGTCGAGCGAGGACGAGAAAGAAGCCCGCGAAGCCGCAGCAAGGCTGGGCGATACGCGCCCGAAATCAGATGATTTCTATATTCTGGGCCCTGCTCCTGCCCCTCTCGCTTTGCTACGGGGGCGTTACCGGTTTCGTTTCCTGATCAATGCAAAACGCAGCGCCAATCTTCAGGCGACGCTGCGCGGCTGGCTGGATGCACATGACTTCCCGCCCGGTGTGCGCGTGGGTGTGGATGTGGACCCTTACAGTTTTGTCTGAGTTTTCGGGACCGTAGCGCGCCGCGGCGCGTTGCTGCTGCATGTCTGAAAAACCGATCCTTGTGCCGGTACTGGGCGACCAGCTGACCCGGACCCTTTCCAGCCTGCGCGGGCGTACCAAAGAGGACACCGTCATCCTGATGATGGAGGTCTGGGATGAGGCAACTTACGTCAAACATCACAAGCAGAAGATCGTCCTGATCTTTTCCGCCATGCGCCACTTCGCAGCGGAACTGCGCGATGCCGGCTGGGATGTCGATTATGTGAAGCTGGATGACGAAGGCAATTCCGGCAGCTTCACCGGAGAGGTTGCGCGCGCTGTTGAACGCCATGATCCGCGCGCAATCCATATCACCGAAGCAAACGAATGGCGCGTGCAGCAGGCATTGGAGGAATGGCCGGACAAATTTGCATGCGAGGTCGAAATCCAGCCTGATGATCGCTTCCTTTGCACTCACAAACAGTTTCAGGACTGGGCAGAGGGTCGCAAACATCTGACCATGGAGCATTTCTATCGCGAAATGCGGAAGCGCACCGGCATCCTGATGCACGACGACGGAAAGCCAAAGGGCGGTGACTGGAATTACGACAAGGACAATCGCGAGCCGCCAAAGGACAGTCTTGATCCGCCGCCCGTCCCGAAATTCGAACCTGATGAGATTACCCGTGAAGTCATCGAATTGGTGCAGGACCGCTTTGGCGACCATTTCGGCAATCTGGACACCTTCCTTTGGCCGGTAACGCGCGACGAGGCTGAAAAAGCAGCAGATGCCTTTTTCGCTGAACGGATCGAGAAATTCGGCCCATATCAGGATGCGATGGTTCACGGGTCTGACGATATGTACCATTCGATGCTGTCCACCAGCATCAATTGCGGCCTTCTCGACCCGCTGGAACTGTGTGAACGGGCCGAAGCAGCCTACGAAGATGGCAAAGCACCGATCAACTCGGTCGAGGGTTTCATCCGCCAGATCATTGGTTGGCGCGAATATATTCGCGGGTTTTACTGGCTTCACATGCCGGGGCTCGAGACCGATAACAAACTGAACGCCCAGCGCGCATTGCCGGAATTTTTCTGGACCGGCGAAACGGATATGCGCTGTTTGGCCGACTGCATCCGTTCAACCCACGATAATGCCCACGCCCACCATATTCAGCGGCTCATGGTGCTGGGCAATTTCTGCCTGCTTGCGGGGATCAACCCTCAGGATGTGCAGGACTGGTATCTCGCCGTTTATGCCGATGCCTATCAGTGGGTCGAGCTGCCCAATGTCTCGGGCATGATCCTGTATGCAGACGGCGGCAATCTGGCGACGAAGCCCTACGCTGCGAGCGGAAATTACATCAACAAGATGTCTGATTACTGCAAGGAATGTAGCTATTCCGTCAGCAAGAAAACGGGCGAAGGCGCCTGCCCGTTCAATCCGCTCTACTGGCACTTCATGGACCGTCACCGCGATCGGCTGTCAAACAACCACCGTATCGGGCGCATCTATTCCACATGGGACCGCATGGGCGACGACAAGAAACGCGACTATCTCGAGAGCGCGCAAGCCTTTCTGGAAACTCTCACGCCCGCAGACAAAGGCTGGGCTCGCGATTAATACAGCGCGGATCAGGCGGGCTGCGCTTCGGTATCCTGCTTTTTCACGACCTTGTGCTCGGTCTCGTTCAGGCCGTGCTTCCAATAGCTGGAGATGTAGAGGTCACGCGGGCCGAGCATTAGTTCATCGCGAAGAAACTTGCGCAGTTCGCGCATCGCCGAAAACTCGCAAGCCGCCCAGCCGGCGATAGTGCCTTCTGGTCTTTCGACTTTGCGCAATTCGTCTGCGAGCAAGGACGGATGCAGGCCCGGCTGGGTGTTCACGATCCAGCGCAATTCCATACCATCGGGCGCGTCGATCTCTATGGCATCGCCTTCATCCTGGATCTCCAGAACGGCAACGCCGCGCGCGTCGCGTTCCATGCGCTCCAGATTGGCGCTGATGGCTGGCAGAGCCGACATATCCCCTGCAATCAGATAAAAATCGCGCGCGCTTGGCAAAGGCTTTGGATCGCCAACGCCGCGTATCCGCATCGCATCGCCCGGTTTCGCCCCAAGCGCCCAACCCGTTGCGGGGCCCGCAGCATTGCCGCCATGAAGAGCAAACAGGATATCAAGCTCCCGTTCGCGTTGTTCGCGAATGGTATAGGTCCGCATCAACGGTTTGCGGCCTTCTTCGCCGTCTTCAAGGATCAGCTTGATATAACCGCCATCCTTGCCTTTCGGGAATTCATCCAAAGCGTCTCCCACCAGCGTCACACGGTGCATGGAGGGTGAAATCCGTTGTGCATCTCGCACGGTGAGGTCGCAGAAGATCTTTGCCATGGGTGCGATTTAATGAGAATCATTCTCATTTCAAGCGTGCTGAGCAAAGAAATACGGGTCAGCGCCTCCCCGGCCTTTCCATTGCGGCGATGCTGTGCTGTACGCCGTCCCAATTATATCCAAGAGGAGAGGCCCCAATGCTCACAGTTCACCATCTTCGTATCTCGCAATCCGAACGCATCGTCTGGCTGTGTGAGGAACTGGGCATTGAATACGATCTCAAACTCTACAACCGCGATCCTGAAACACGCCTCGCCCCGGCAGAGCTTAAGGCGCTGCACCCGATGGAAATCGCACCGCTGATTGAAGACGGCGATACGATGCTGGGCGAAAGCGGAGCTATCGTTGAGTATATCGTCGGCAAATACGCGCCCGATACGGAATTGGTCCCGGCGCCGGAGCATCCCGATTTTGCCGATCACCTGTACTGGTTTCACTTCGCAAACGCGACTTTCATGACAAATGGCATGATGCAGATCGCAGTGAACGCAGTCGAAGCTCAAATGCCGCCACCGCTCGCAAAGCGTGTGACGAACGCTTGGGAACAGATTGAACGCCGTCTTGGCGAAGCGGACTATTTTGGCGGATCACAGCTGACGACGGCTGACATCATGATGGTGTTTCAGCTGACCACCAGCCGCGCGTTCAATGGCATGACGATTGATCACCTGCCGAACCTGAAAGCCTATCTGCAACGCATCGGATCACGCGATGCCTATCAGCGCGCAATGGCCAAGGCTGAACCGGGCCTTCCGCCGAAACTGGATTGAGGCACGAGCCTCCCCGCTTACAGCCTGAACGGAGTGAAACTCAGGCAGCCAGCGCCGCTGCAAGGCCTGCTGCCTGAGCTGTATCGAGATATTCGCGCAGCTGGGTAACCTTCCCATTCGCAACCGTGCCCACAACGCACAGCTTCATGGCAAAGGGCGATCCATCCGTCAGTGTTGCCCGGACGGTGTGTTCTTCCACAAATCCGGTGGCGGTTGCCTCGCAAACGATATCTTCATAGCGAAAGTCGGATACCTTGGCGTGGACCGTCGCCAGAAAACCCAGCAGCGCATCGCGCGGCATGGCGGGCCCACCGTTCTGCACGCCCGCGAAATCGTCTGCAAGCAATTCACCGGCGGCCGCGATATCACCCGCTTGAAACGCATCGAACATCGCCCTTGCGATTGTTTCATTTTCCATCACGCGAACGCACTCCTTGCCGATTGGGTGACAGCTTCCATAGCCTCTCGCCAAGGCGCAGGGCCATAGCTGATGCGGGCAACGCCCAACTTGCGCAACTCGGTATTGGGCACCATGTCCGGCAAGCGCATGACATTCACCGGAACACTGAGCGCGGAGCAGATTGTGGCGATCATATCCGGATCGGAGAGACCCGGCACAAAGAAGCACCCCGCCCCGGCATCGGCGTAAGCATTGCCGCGCACTATCGCCTCGTCGACCAGTTCTGAACGATTGGGATCCTTGCCCTGCATAAGTTCCGACAGAAAGATATCTGTCCGCGCATTTACGAACAAACCTCCCGCTACCGCCGCCGATATGCGATCCGCCTGCTCTTCGACTATGCGCAGGCCATCGTCGCCAAGCAGCCGGTCCTCGATGTTGCAGCCGACTGCACCAGCCCCGTCCAAAGCCTCAGCATTGGTCCTTACGCCTTGCGCGCTGATTGCGAAGCCGGTTTCGAAATCGACCGTCAAAGGCAAATCAACCACTGCGCGTATCTGGCGAACAGTGTTCAGAAGATCATCGAAGGGTATGCCTTCGCCATCAGCAAAGCCTTGCGACGCAGCCAAAGACAGGCTGCCGGTGGCAATCGCCTTTGCCCCCGCATCGGCGACGGCAACCGCGCTGCCCGCATCCCAGATGTTGAACAGGATCAGCGGATCGCCTTTCTGATGCAGGCGGGCGAATGCGGCATTGTCGGTCTTACAAAAGGCGGTCATCGCGCACTCCCTCCCGGTCGAGCAGTTCGCGCTTGATCTGCGGGCCATAGGCATAGCCCCCGATCGAACCGTCAGCTTGCACAACACGGTGGCAGGGGATCAGGACGGCAATGTTGTTTGCCCCGTTGGCGCTGCCGACGGCCCTGCTCGCTTTCGGATTGCCAAGCGCGGCGGCCAGTTCGCCATAGCTGCGGGTTTCGCCGCTCGGTATCTCGCGCAAAGCCGTCCAGACGCGTTGCTGGAAGGCGGTGCCTTTGACGTCGAGAGGTATGGCAACACCGCCGCCCTTGCCCGGCTGTTCGACCGCATCGACGACGCGTTCGAACAGGGTTGCAAAATCTTCCCCCGCCTCAACCAGTTCCGCTTTAGGAAAGCGCGCGGCCAGTTCTGCCTGACCTTCGTTGAAAGACAGGCAGCACACCCCTTTCGAAGTCGCAGCGACCAGCATCTGCCCCAGCGAGGTTTCAATAACCGACCAGTGAATGCGGCGCCCTACCCCGCCATTGGCCCATTCGCTTGCGCTCATTCCCATCTTTCCCTTCATATCAGCATAAAAGCGGGAGGGCGCAGAATAGCCCGCCGCATACAAGGCATCGCTCACCCCAGCACCGGCCACAAGTTCGCGGCGCACCTTTTCTTCGCGAAGCGCACGGGCGAAAGCGGCTGGCGAAAGGCCAACAGTACGGGTAAACAGGCGTTGAAAATGCGCAGGACTGTAGCCCGTCATTTCCGACAACGCCTTCAGCTCCACCGCCTCACCGGAGCGGATTGCGGCGATTGCGGCCAGCACGCAGGCTTCTTCAGCGCTTTGCGTGTCGGGCGAACATCTTTTGCAGGCCCTTAGTCCTGCGGTCCGTGCATCGGCAGGATTGGCATAGAAAACCACATTCTTTCGCAGCGGAGCACGGGCCGGACAGCTGGGGCGGCAATATATGCCGGTTGAATGCACGCCCGTGACGAATGCCCCGTCAAAACGGCGGTCTTTCGCAAGCGCGATCTGCCAGCGCTCGTCATCGGTCAGGTTTCTCACATCAGTCATGCCAGTCACTTGTCACATAGCGGGATGAGACGCCTCCCGCCAATTGCGGTGAACCTTTCATTGGTGAATTGTGCGCGCATACATCTCGGCAAAATCGCCAAAGCCATTATAAGGCAAGGCATGAACGCATTTGCACGCCTTTTGACGCTAGCCCTATTCGCTCTTTTCACGGCGCTTCCCACCAGTGCGGCGGCGGACCCTGCCGATATCGAAGCGGCCGCACGCGGTGTCGTGCGGGTGGTATTGATTTCGGATGACGGTGAAGAGGTTATCCCGATCAGTCATGGCAGCGGCTTTGCCGTTACTTCAAACAGGATTGTCACCAACGCGCATGTCATTCGTGAAGCGCTTCAGGACGATACGCTGCGCATCGGCATCGTCCCGAGTGAGGCGGCTGGTAGCTCGGCCGAAGGAGCATTTGCGCGCGCGGTTGCGGTTTCGCCGCGCAATGACCTTGCACTTCTTGAGATTGCCGATGGCGCCTTGCGCCTGCCCCCGCTGACAATCGCAGGCGGCGTATCGGGTGATATGGGAGGCGTTTCGGCGGTCGGCTATCCGATGAATGTCGATCTGGCACAGGGTCTGGAGATAAAGGACATCTTCTCCGCCCAGCCCCCGGTCAAAAGTCAGGGCTTTCTGTCAGGCGAGCGGCCATCGCGGCAATTCGATACTCTCCTGCACACTGCTCCCATCGCACGCGGCAATTCGGGTGGGCCATTGCTTGATTCATGCGGGCGTGTGCTGGGCGTGAATTCCTTCGGAGCAGATTCTGACGGTTCGGATGCGGAATTCTACTTTGCGGTATCGCTGCGCGAACTGCTGCCTTTCCTGCGGGCAAACGATATCGAACCGCGAACGAACGCGCTGCCTTGCCGCTCTATCGAGGAACTGAACGCCGCAGAAAGAGCGCGCTTTGACGCACAACGCGAAGAGGCCCGCCAATTGATTGCCGCACGCGAAGCCAGCCGGCGCGAGGCGCGTGAAGCGGCGCGCATGCAGGCATTGCTGGAAATCAGCGAAGAACGCGACAACGCCGTGGCAATAGCGCTTATCCTGCTGCTGTGTGGACTTGCCGCTGGTTACACCGCCGTAAAGCTGCGGCAGGGCCGTAAGGACGGAGAGAACATCGATGCCCGTGCGATGATCGCAGCGGGACTGGCTGGAGCCTGTCTTATCGCATTGTTACTGGTCTGGATCACGCGTCCGGGCTTCGCCGAACTGGAAGACCGCGTGGCGATGATCATGGGGGAGAACGAGCAGTCTGATGATCAAAACGCCGCCGAACCCACTTTGGCCAGCGAAGGAACATTAATCTGCACTTTGGTCGAAGAGCGCAGCCGTATCACCGGAGCACGCACCGATGATGTCGAGTTCGATTGGGGCGCAGATGGCTGCGTTAACGGGCGCACGCAGTATGGAATGGTCAACGGTGACTGGACCCGCGTCTTTGTTCCGAACGACGAAGACGCTGTCTCGATCAACACATATGATCCCAATACCCGCATCTTCCAAAGCGACCGTTATCTGCTGGGCCGCTCGGAGATGTCAGAGGCACGGGAATCGCGTTCTGCCTACACTCCGCCAAGCTGCGGTGTAACGGACGGAGCGCGCGTTCTGGGTGAGCAGCAAAGCGCTATTCTCTCGATCCTTCCCGACCGCCCGAATGAGCGGCTTGTCTACACCTGTGAAGCTGCACAAACCGTTCAGACAGCGGCTGCGGGAAGCGATTGATCGCCCCGGAAAATCAGGCCGCCAGCGCTTCGCCGCTCAATGTGATGCGGTGCATTTCGCGGCGATGGCCCTGATAATCGTTCAGGGCATTGTGCCAGGTCGTGCGGTTATCCCAGATTGCGACGGTGCCGGGCTGCCATTGCAGACGGCACTGATTGTCTTCCATCACTGCGGCATCCAGAAGCTTCTGAAGCAATGGCATGCTCTGCTCGCGCGTCTGGCCAACGAAATGGATCGTGAAGCCGCCGTTGACATACAGCAGTTTGCGTCCTGTCTGCGGGTGGCGGATCACAACGGGGTGAATGGCACCGGTCTTCAAATCCTGCCCGCGCAGGTTCTTCCCCATGTCCGTTTGCGCATAGAGCCCGTCTGCCTTGTAGACGTGATCGGCTGTGTGGAAGGCTTCCAGCCCCACAATCTCAGCTTTGATATCATCCGACAAGGCATCATAGGCTGCGCCCATATGGGCCCACTGCGTATCCCCTCCTGCCGGCGGCAAATCGCGGGCCACGAGAATTGAGCCCATCGCAGGGATTTGATCATACGAGTGATCCGTGTGCCAGGCGCCGCCAATATTGGTGACCTCATCCGCCTCTTTTTTTACGAGTGCGATTTCCGGAAAGGCATCATTCAAGGGGAAATAATTATTGATGTCGATGCCGCCCCACGCCTTTGCAAACGCGACGTGATCAGCCGGAGAAAACTCCTGATCACGAAATACAGCCACGCCATGCTCGTAGATAGCATGCTTGATTTGCTGCATTTCTGCCTCGCTGCACGAAGCGAGCGAGACGCCTTCGATCTCGACACCGCACTGGGGCGCCATTGGCGTCATTTTCATCGATTCTCTCCCAAACCCTCTTTACCGATTGGTAGGTGACGTAGCGGAACTCGCGATCACTGTCCAGTGCAAGCAGGATTCACCCCGCTTGCATCATGACTACCCCGGTGCTAGGCGCGCACCCGCTTCAGGCGGTAGCCCCAACGCTTGCCCATATTCCTGAGGCGACAGATACGATTTTTACCGCCTCCCAAGAAGGATTTTAGAGCGCGTGGATATTTCCGCCGGTATTCAGGCAAGCCTTGCAGGGCGCTACGCCGTAGCGTTGTTCGAACTTGCCAGCGAGAATGGCACCGTTACCGCGGTCGAGAATGATCTCGGCACGCTGGATGCTGCCCTTGGCGAATCGGAAGATCTCGCCAGTGTTATGACCAACCCGAAACTGTCGCGCGCCCAGCAGGGTGAGGCGGTTGCCGGTGTGGCCAAGCATCTCGAACTTTCCGATCTCACCACCAATTTCCTGGGAGTGCTCGCGTCGAACCGTCGCTTGAGCGCGCTGCTGGGCATGATTTCGGCATTCAAGACCATCGCCGCTGCACAGCGCGGTGAAGTCACCGCCACCGTGACATCGGCACACCCGCTCTCAGATGCGCAGCTCAGCGCGCTAAAGGACAAGCTGACGGCCCGTGAAGGCCGCACTGTCATGCTCTCTTCCGACGTTGACCCCGATCTGCTCGGCGGTCTTGTCGTCACCATCGGATCGCAGCGTATCGACGCATCGATCCGTACCCGCCTTAACTCTCTCGCCCAGGCCATGAAGGCTTAAAGGATAAGAACGATGGAAATCCGCGCCGCAGAAATCTCCAAGGTCATCAAGGACCAGATCGCCAATTTCGGCACTGAAGCCGAAGTCAGCGAAGTGGGCACCGTGCTCAGCGTTGGTGACGGCATCGCCCGCATTCACGGTCTGGACAAGGTTCAGGCCGGTGAGATGGTCGAATTCGCCAATGGCGTTCAGGGCATGGCTCTGAACCTCGAAGCCGACAATGTCGGCGTCGTGATCTTCGGCTCAGACGCCGAAATCAAGGAAGGCGATACCGTCAAGCGGACCGAAACCATCGTGGACGTTCCGGTTGGCAAAGGTCTGCTGGGCCGCGTGGTTGACGCTCTGGGTAACCCGATCGACGGCAAGGGCCCGATCGAAGCAACCGAGCGCAAGCGCGTCGAAGTCAAGGCGCCGGGCATCATCCCGCGCGAATCAGTCAGCGAGCCGGTACAGACCGGCCTGAAGGCAATTGACGCTCTCGTGCCCGTCGGCCGTGGCCAGCGTGAACTTATCATCGGTGACCGTCAGACGGGTAAGACCGCTGTCGCCATCGACACCTTCATCAACCAGAAGCCGGTCAACGAAAGCGACGACGAGAAGAAGAAGCTCTACTGCGTCTATGTCGCTGTTGGTCAGAAGCGTTCGACGGTCGCACAGATCGTTAAGCAGCTCGAAGAAAACGGCGCGATGGAATACTCCATCGTTATCGCCGCCACCGCTTCGGAACCGGCACCGCTTCAGTACCTCGCACCGTATACCGGTTGCGCAATGGGCGAATTCTTCCGCGACAACGGCATGCACGCCGTGATCGTGTATGATGACCTTTCCAAGCAGGCTGTTGCCTATCGTCAGATGTCGCTGCTGCTGCGTCGTCCGCCGGGCCGTGAAGCGTATCCGGGTGACGTTTTCTATCTCCACAGCCGTCTGCTTGAGCGTGCTGCGAAGATGAACGAAGAAAACGGTCATGGTTCACTGACGGCCCTGCCGATTATTGAAACGCAGGCTGGCGACGTTTCGGCCTATATTCCGACGAACGTGATTTCGATCACCGACGGTCAGATCTTCCTTGAAACCGACCTGTTCTATCAGGGTATCCGTCCGGCCATTAATGTTGGCCTGTCGGTCAGCCGTGTGGGTGGTGCCGCCCAGACGAAAGCGATGAAGAAGGTTTCAGGCTCGATGAAGCTTGACCTTGCTCAGTACCGCGAAATGGCTGCGTTTGCGCAGTTTGGTTCGGACCTCGATGCGGCAACGCAGAAACTGCTGAACCGCGGCGCGCGTCTTACAGAACTGCTGAAGCAGGCGCAGTTCTCGCCGATGCCGTTTGAAGAGCAGACCCTGTCGATCTTCGCAGGTACCAACGGTTACATCGACAACGTCGAAGTCGCTCGCGTTGGCGAATATGAAGAGCAGATGCTTGCCTTCATCCGTTCGAACCACGCCGATATCCTCAACGACATTCGCGAAACCAAGAAGTTCGAAGGCGAAATCAAGGACCGCACCGTTGCGGCTCTCGACGCCTTCGCCAAGCAGTTCGCCTAAACGGAGCCTTAAGTGCCCTCACTCAAGGAACTCAAAGGTCGGATCAACTCGGTCAAATCGACCCAGAAGATCACAAAGGCCAAGCAAATGGTCGCAGCCGCGAAGCTGCGCCGTGCCCAGACGGCTGCCGAAGCTGCGCGCCCCTACGCCGAACGCCTCAGTGGCGTCATGGCGAGCCTTGCCAGCAAGGTTTCCGGTGAAAGCGCGCCCAAGCTGCTTTCCGGCACCGGTTCGGATAAACGCAACCTTCTGGTTGTCGTGAACACGGACAAGGGCCTGTGCGGCGGTCTCAACTCGAACATCGTCAAGGCTGCGAAGGCCAAGGCGCTAGAATTGCAGGCTGCGGGCAAGGACGTGACCTTCTACCTCGTCGGCAAAAAGGGCCGTGCCCCGCTGAAGCGCGATTTTGCGAACCAGATCGGCAAGCACTTCGACACCAGCACTGTGAAGACGCCCGGCTTTGAAGAAGCTGACGCGATCGGTGCTGAGCTGCTCGAAATGTTCGAGAATGGCGAGTTTGACGTTGCTCACCTCGTCTACCCGACCTTCAAGAGCGCGCTGGCCCAGGACCCGACAATTGATCAGCTGATCCCCGTTCCCTCCCCCGCAGAAGGCGGCGAGGACAGCGGCGCAGTTGTCGAATATGAGCCGGGCGAAGAGGAAATCCTCGAAGCCCTGCTTCCGCGTTACGTCAAAACGCAATTGTTCGGCGCTTTGCTGGAGCGTGAAGCTTCGGAGCACGGCGCATCCATGACGGCGATGGACAACGCGACGCGCAACGCAGGCGAACTCATCAAGGATCTTACGATCCAGTACAACCGCAGCCGTCAGGCCGCGATTACCACTGAACTTATCGAAATTATTGCAGGCGCAGAAGCACTATGATCCGCACCCTCCCCCTCCTTATCGCCCCGCTGGTACTGGCAGCATGTTCGGAAGCGCCCGCTCAGGAAGCAGAAGGCGATTCAGCACCGACCTCGCGCGAAATTGCCGCAGCGATTGAAAATGCAGAGCCGTCGCTCGCCCCCGCAGACCGCGATACTTTCGCGGAAAAGTTCGCCGCCGCATGCCCTTCGGCCAAAGCCGTTAACAAGGCTTCGTGCCGCGCACAGGGCATGGGCAGCCGCAACTTCGTATGTGAATACAGCCTGGGTGACGATGAATACCTGCGTCACGAAGGCGTGCTGTCGGCAGCCGACGGCGAATATGTTCTCGATAATCCCGAAAAAGTCTGCGCCCAGGGCGCCTAATTCACTCAGCAGGAACCCAGACAATGGCCACCGCACCCGCTCTTAACCAGACCACCAACGGCACGATCAGCCAGGTCATCGGCGCTGTCGTCGACGTGCAGTTCGAAGGCGAACTGCCCGCAATTCTGACCGCGCTCGAAACCAAGAACGACGACAAAACACTCGTTCTCGAAGTTGCACAGCACCTTGGTGAAAACACCGTTCGCACCATCGCGATGGACTCCACCGAAGGCCTCGTTCGTGGTCAGGAAGTCGTCAACACCGGCGCACAGATCAGCGTTCCCGTTGGTCCCAAGACACTTGGCCGCATCATGAACGTGGTCGGTGAAGCGATTGACGAACTCGGCCCGATCGGCGCGGAACAGACCGCTCCGATCCACGCCGAAGCACCGCCCTTCGTTGACCAGTCGACCGAAGCTGCCATCCTGGTAACGGGCATCAAGGTCATCGACCTTCTCGCTCCGTATGCGAAGGGTGGTAAGATCGGCCTGTTCGGCGGCGCCGGCGTTGGCAAAACCGTTCTTATTCAGGAACTGATCAACAACATCGCAAAGGGCCACGGTGGTGTGTCCGTCTTTGCCGGTGTGGGTGAACGTACCCGCGAAGGTAACGATCTCTACCACGAATTCCTTGATGCGAAGGTTATCGCCAAGGACGAAAACGGCGTTGCGACCAGTGATGGTTCCAAAGTGGCCCTCGTCTTCGGTCAGATGAACGAGCCTCCGGGCGCGCGTGCCCGCGTTGCGCTGTCGGGTCTGACGATGGCGGAATACTTCCGCGATCAGGAAGGCCAGGACGTTCTGTTCTTCGTCGACAACATCTTCCGCTTTACGCAGGCGGGTTCGGAAGTGTCGGCTCTGCTGGGTCGTATTCCTTCTGCCGTGGGCTATCAGCCGACCCTGTCGACCGACATGGGTAACCTGCAAGAGCGTATCACCTCGACCACGAAGGGTTCGATCACCTCGGTTCAGGCCATCTACGTTCCCGCGGATGACCTTACCGACCCTGCACCGGCAACCTCGTTTGCTCACCTTGACGCAACGACCACGCTGAACCGTGCGATCTCCGAACTCGGCATCTATCCGGCAGTTGACCCGCTCGACTCCACGAGCCGTGTGCTTGAGCCGGGCGTCGTCGGCCAAGAGCACTATGAAACCGCTCGCCGCGTTCAGGAAACGCTGCAGAAGTACAAGAGCCTTCAGGACATCATCGCCATCCTCGGCATGGACGAGCTTTCGGAAGAAGATAAGCTCACCGTGGCCCGTGCGCGTAAGATCCAGAAGTTCCTGTCGCAGCCGTTCCACGTTGCTGAAGTCTTCACCGGTATTCCGGGTCTGTTTGTGCAGCTTGAAGACACTGTGAAGTCGTTCAAGGCTGTTGTTGACGGTGAATACGATCACCTGCCGGAGCAGGCCTTCTACATGGTTGGCGGCATCGACATGGTTGTCGAAAAAGCTCAGAAGATGGCTGAGGACGCCTAAGACTTATGCCGCTTCACTTCGAACTCGTAACCCCGGCCAAGCTGGTCCGTTCGGAAGACGTCCACATGGTCGTTGTTCCCGGCACCGATGGCGAATTCGGTGTGCTGGAAGGCCATGCGCCTTTCATGAGCACCATTCGCGATGGCGCGGTACAGGTGTACAAGACTGCTGGCGCCGCTCCGGAAACCATCGAAGTGCGCGGCGGCTTTGCTGAAGTCGGCGATGCTGGCCTCACCGTGCTCGCGGAGCATGTTGAGGGCTAAGCCTTCCGGCAATTTCAATTTTCAGGAAGGGCGGTCAGCAATGGCCGCCCTTTTTCTTTGCGAAGCGCTACCAGTTGCCTCACGCAGCTTTGCACTCCTCCGTCCGAAATGCGCCTTTTGCCAAGGTCAGTTCCCCCTCCCGAACGCAGGACGAAACCTCATCAAAACTGCGCCGACTACCCTCGATCAGGGTTTCGGGAGTTGCGCGTTCCTCGAGATGCTCTTGCAGCAATCTGATCTGCGACTTCTCGATCGCTCGATTGATCAAAGCCAGAAGTGACCCATGCAGCGTTTGCGTGAAATTCAACACAATATTCTGCTCGGTCTGAGCCACAACACGGGCTGGCAGACTGAAAAAGTCATTCAGAATAAGCGCAGTCGACTGCGCTGCGTCCAGACGCAGTTGCTGGGGCGCGATCACCTCGAAATGGGAGGATGTAACCCACACAAGCGTGACCGCATAACGGCGCCCTTTTGACCAGAGATGGATCTTTAGAGCGGCGTCTGACTTCGAAGCGAGGGTTGCGACCATGTGAGCAGTTCTTTCCTTGTTTGCGCCTCTTTGTGCGCTGGGTTCCTGCTAGGGTCGCAAGCGTTAATGGCCGTTCACTTCTGCACGTAAAAGGTTGTAACACTGCAGGGTCCGAGGGGCGGATTTTCCCGTCGGCAAATTTGCGCTTCACATTCAGCGGTGCGCCCGCCACATCTAGGCAAATTCCCCAAGGAGAGGACACTTGAAGCTTGTTTCCGCTATTGCTCTTGCCGGAGCGCTCGCAATGACCGCCACGACCCCCGCCAACGCGCATCCCGATGCGCCGCATGACGAAGACACCGCGAAACCGGTCGATGGCGTACCAGGCCCCGATCAGGATCCGTATATCTGGCTTGAAGAAGCGCGCAGCGATAAGGCGCTGGAATGGGTCGAGAACGAAAACGAGCGCACTCTCGGCATTCTTGAAACAGACCCGCGCTTTGAAACGCTCAAAGCCGAGGCGCTTGCAATTTATGACAGCGAAGACCGCATTCCGTATGTGAGCTTCCGTCCCGACGGCCTTTATAATTTCTGGCAAGACAAGGAAAATCCGAAAGGCATTTTGCGCCGCACCACGCTGGAAAGCTACAAGACCGATAGCCCCGAATGGGAAACAGTGCTGGACGTCGACGCACTGGCTGCTGCCGAGGGCAAGGAATGGGTTTACAAAGGGTCATCATGCCTCGCCCCCGCCATGACGAAATGCATGATCGCGTTGAGCGATGGCGGTGAGGATGCGACCATCCTGCGCGAATTCGATACCTCGACAAAATCTTTCATCGAAGGCGGATTTGAACTGGCCGAGAAGAGCCAGGGCGGCGTTTCATGGGTCGATGAAGATACATTGCTGGTTGGCCGCGACTTTGGCGAAGGAACGCTGACGGACAGCGAATACCCTTTCACCACCCGTTTGTGGAAGCGCGGAACCGATATTTCTGATGCTCCTGAAATCTTTCGCGGCGAGTCCAGCGATGTTTCCGCTGGCGCTTACCTGCTTCGCGATGCGGATGATGTGGTCCACGCACGCATGGGCTATCGCGGGGTAAGCTTCCATGAACGTGAGTACTTCATCGAAAAAGACGGTGAATGGCTCAAACTCGATTTGCCGAAAAAGGCGAATCCCTATGGCATCGTGGACGGCC
>JAXHVK010000053.1:0-17324 GCA_034211135.1 Pseudomonadota bacterium | reverse complement strand
CTTCGCTGTCGATGTAGGTGTAAGTGAATTGCGCGCCCAGACCGTTAAGCACGCCCGGCAGGAAGTCATAGAATTGCTGATAGGCAACTTCGAAGCCGGTGACCGATCCCGTTTCGTCCGTGTTGACCTCGGTGTTGCGCGCGATCGTCAGGTCCAGCCCGTCGAAACTCAGCGGAACAGGAACCGGCGAAAAGGCGATGAAATTGTCGATTTCCTTGTGGAAGCCGGCAATCGTAATGGAGCCCGCTTCATCGAAATACCACTCCCATGACAGGTCGATATTCCATGCGGTTTGCGGTAGCAGAGCGGCATTGCCCGTCGCATTGCCGACAAAGCGGCCAAAGTTCTGGATATTGCCACCCATCCCGTCTGAGATAACTTCGCCCGGTTCGGTCTGGATAAAAATACGCTCATTCAGCTGATCGACACCTGGCCGCGTCAACGTGCGAGAAATTGCCGTACGCAAGACATGCCCGCCGGGGATATCAAGCTTGAGGTTCAGGCTTG
Organism: Pseudomonadota bacterium; assembly: GCA_034211135.1. Classification (GTDB taxonomy): domain Bacteria; phylum Pseudomonadota; class Alphaproteobacteria; order Sphingomonadales; family Sphingomonadaceae; genus Erythrobacter. Next base: position 16,817 of record JAXHVK010000053.1, on the reverse strand, counting down.
GCAGGAATTCGTCATAATCGGTGTCGACTGTTCCCGTGATAAAGCGGCCATCCCCAAACGCTGCACGGAACGCATCGAGATCAAGGCTGCAGATACCCGGAACCGTGAAGTCAGGCGTGTTCGGCTGGTTCGCCGGATCGCACAGGGCAACAAGGCCCGGAGCAAACGTCTGATCGAAGGAATCAACCGTGATTGATGTATCGACGCTGCGATCCGTGCGTACATAACGAAGGCCGATATTGCCGCTCAGCACGACATCAGCCGCCGGGTCCGTTTCAAAATCGACGCGGACATAGGCTGCAAAAGTATCACGTTCGATGGAGCCGATTTCGCTTGGCAGATATGGTGTCCCAGCGATGACGCCGGGGCGCGAAGTCAGCGGACGCCAGCCCGAAGGACTGTTGTTCCCCACCCCGTAAACGGTATCGATGATCCCGTTGAACAGATTCTGGAAGCCCTGGAAGTCATTGGTGCCCGGTCCATTATAGGCAGGGATCGGACCGCCAAGGCCCGTCGCAAGACCGCGCTGATAATTATCGAATTCAACAGTGCCGAAAAGGCCCGACGTCAACGCATCCAGTGCCGGATTGGGGTTGCCGCTCAACAGCAGGATTGATCCTGTCTGGTTGAAATCGCCGCCGGAAAGACCCTGAATGTCCTGACCCGTCCAGACTTCGGAGATGTTGCCCCAGTTGAAGTCCGATTGACGCAGCAGCAAATCCTGCTGGGAATAACGCGCACCGGCACGAACCGATTTCAGCCACCCATCGCCTGAGAAATCATATTCAACGTCACCGCGGAATGCGAGCGAGTCAGCCTCGTTCTCGGAAATGTGATCAAGCGCAGAGCGCAGGAAGTAATTGCTCGGATCCTGGAAGAAGCCCGGATCCTCTCCTCCCGGAACGTTAAACGCCACAACGGGAACTTGTCCTTGCGAGCTGTCCACCGTGACTGGTGCAAAGAATGAACGGTGCACGGTCAGGTCAACGATGTCCGATTTCGCAGTGATGTATTGCACATCGAAATTGAAACGCAGGTCTTCGGTTGGCGAGAATTTGAGATTGAAACCGTAATCCTCGGTGATGTCCTGCTCGAAGCGGTCACGAGTAAGGTTGATCTGCTGTCCACCGGTGGAGGGCAGCAAGGCACCTGTCGCATTGGGTCCGCGCCACTGCGAATTGTCACTGATTGTGCCGCCGGTGAAAACACCATCGGCATCGAATGTGAAATCACTGGAATCGAGGTTCGAACGTGCACCCGCATTATCAGCCGAGGTCTCGATAGCGTTTTCGCCCCAGACCAGCTCTGAATCCGAACGCAGGAACTGCGCAGTTGCCAGCCAGCGGCCGTCATTGCTTTCATACTGGGCCGCAGCCGCAATCGTCAGACGTTCACGATCAAATTCCTGCCGACGGATACTGCCGCCAGACGGAACAAAGCCGTCATCAGTCTCAACAAAATCGGCAAGGCCTGTACCATCGGCGCGTGACAGAAGCTCGCTGTAGGCAACATTGCCAAGAATACCGAAGCGACCTGCATCCGTATCCCAGCTGTTCGAATATAGCAGCGATGCTGTCGGCGACCATTCTTCGCGGAAATCGCCATAGTTCGCTTCAATGGAACCGGCGATGACCTGGCCATCCTGATCAAACGGAACGCGGGTGCGCAGATCAATGGTACCAGCCGCGCCGCCTTCGATCAGGTCGGCTGTCGAGTTTTTGAAGACGACGACCGATCCCAGAAGCTCTGGCGACACGTCCTCGAACCCAAGGATACCGCTGCTGTTTGCCGCAAAGACATCGCGACCGTTAAGCTCTGACCGGACAAAGGGAAGACCGCGGATGACAACCCCGCTTCCCTCTACCGCAAAGTGATCGGGATCGTTCGGACCGGCAAAGCGAAGGATACTGACGCCGGGAACACGTTGCAGAACTTCGGAAACAGAACGATCCGGAAGCGCTCCGATGTCGGATGCCGTCACTACGTCCACGACCGTGTCAGCGCTACGTTTTTGCGCCTGCGCGGTCGCAAGCGATTCACGCAGGCCAGTCACGATGATGAGGTTTTCCTCTTCCGGCGCATCGCTGCGCTCAACCTCTTCTTCTGACTGTTGCTGAGCAAGAGCCGGTGCTGCAGCAAGCAATCCAAATGTCGAAACGCCACAAAGCAGCGATTTCGAAACCACATTACGAGCGGCGCAAGCGCGAGATAAATTCACCAAATTTCCCCTCCCAAAGGTGCCCCATTTAGGGGTCACGCATTCCTGTGAGCCTGAATTGACCTCAAATTGACAGCGTTGTCAACTCTGGACTGAAATTCCTGTGGGCTTGTTGCCAAGCGTCCTCACTGGATTTTCAAATCATTGTTTTTGATTTACAATTTTCATCGATAAATTCCCGGTGTGTCGGCATTTCGTTGGCCGCGTTATCAATTGCAGTGCCAATCTGCCGGATAATCGAGTCGATTCTTTCTAATGGAACCTTCGCGATTAGCGGGTTCGATGCCGCAGGTCTGATTACCTGACCGTGCATGACAGCAAGCCAGCTTGCGATCCCGAAAACATCGTTAGGCTCTGAATAGATTCGGCCTGACCTTTGAAACTGGTCAATGCGACCCTGAAGCCCTTCTGGCAGTTCGATCGACTGGCAGTGCCGCCAGAACGGCGTATCGTCCCGCCGTGTCGCGGTGTAATGGAACACAAGAAAGTCGCGCACCCGCTCATATTCTTTCAGCGTGCGCCGGTTGAATGCGTCTATGTCTGCCGGGTTGAAACGTTTGTCCGGAAAGTGCGTGAGCAATCTGGCAAGACTTGTCTGGACCAGATGGATACTGGTCGATTCAAGCGGCTCCATAAACCCGGCCGCCAAACCCAGCGAAAGAACGTTGCCGCGCCAGAAATCCTTGCGATGGCCGGTGACAAAGCGCAGCCGGTTGGCATCAGCCAAAGGCTCTGCGTCAAGGTTTGACCGCAACACGTCTTCGGCTGTGTCATCATCCATGAATTCGCTGCAATAGACGTGACCGTTACCGGTCCGGTGCTGCAATGGAATACGCCACTGCCACCCCGCATCACGAGCGGTTGCGCGGGTATAGGGCAGCGGGTCGGCAACCTTCGCACACGGTATAGCCACAGCCCGATCGCATGGCAGCCATTTGCGCCAGTCAACATATCCGGTTTCAAGCGCCTGTTCGATCAGCAATCCCCGAAAGCCGGAGCAGTCGATGAAAAAGTCCGCACCAAGTGTCTCGCCCGATTCCAGCGTCACTGCGGTAATATGGCCCGACCCTGCATCCTGTGCGACGTTAGCGATCTTGCCTTCGATCCGGCGAACGCCCTTCCCTTCGGCAAATCGACGCAGGAAAGCTGCATAAAGCGAGGCATCGAACTGGAACGCATAATTGATACCAGCCAGCGCTGATTGCGGTCTGTTGCTGAGTGGACGCATGAACTTTTCGCGCCGCGATGCCTGCACCATCAGGGAATAGTCGAACAGGTCATCTTCGTGACCGGCCAGATTGCGATGGATCCAGTACTGGTAAAACGGGATCGCATCGAAATCGCGCCCGAAATCACCGAAGGGGTGGATGTAGCTTTGCCCCTTTTCCAACCAGTCGACGAACTCGATACCCAGCTTGAATGTGGCATTGGTTTCGCGAACGAATTCGTCTTCGTCGATGCCAAGCATGGCATTGAAGGTGATAATCGGGGGGATCGTCGCCTCCCCTACACCGACTGTGCCGATCGCTTCGGATTCGATCAGAGTGACTTTGGTCGGCGCCCCTTCGAGCACGTGACCAAGGGCCGCCGCCGCCATCCAGCCTGCTGTGCCTCCGCCGACAATGATGATGTGATCAAGAAGGTTCGGGTTCATGCTGCATCTGCCCTGATTGGTGCCCCATCCGTTTTGCAGAACCGGTCCAGATAGGCCTGGTGTGCTGGCATTGCGGCGACGGTCTTGGCGTAGACATTGCGCATATTGGCCATACTCTGGGTAAGGTTCGCTTGTGACAGCTGGTCTGCGACCGGACTGTAACCGTTTGGCCCGTGCCCCTGCCCCTGCGCAACGGCGAGCCAGCTTGTCAGATCGAACAGCTCGGCATCATATTTAAAGAACCGGCCGCGCGATTTCAGAAGCTCCATCTTCTGCGCGAGACTCTCGGGAATTTCCATTTCCCGCACGTAATCCCAGAAAGGTTGGCCCGAACGCGCCGTCGCCTTGTAATGAAGGATCAGAAAGTCCCGGACATGGGTAAAATCGTCCGTCATCAGGCGGTTGTATTCCGCCCGCTCCGCAGGGGCATCTATCGCGCCCGGAAACAGGGCAACAAGCTTGGCTATACCCATCTGGATCAGGTGGATGCTGGTCGATTCCAGCGGTTCCAGAAAGCCGGACGAAAGACCGATGGCGATGCAATTGCCGGCCCAGAACTGTTCGCGATGGCCGGTCTGGAACCTTAAGTGATTGGGCTGACCGATCGGCGCTGCATCAAGGTTCGAAAGCAGCACGTCTTCTGCCTCTTCGCCTGTCTGATACGCGTCGCAATAGACATGCCCGTTGCCTGTGCGATGTTGCAGTGGAATGCGCCATTGCCAGCCCGCTTCGCGCGCGGTTGACCGGGTATAGGGGATGGGATCGCCCGCCTTTTCACAGGCTGTCGCAACCGCCCGGTTGCATGGCAGCCAGCGGCTCCAGTCATGATAGCGCGAACCCAGTGCCTGCCCGATCAGCAACCCGCGAAAGCCAGTGCAGTCGATGAACAGATCGCCTTCGATCAGGCGACCATCGCCAAGATCAAGGGAGGTAATCAGCCCGCTTTCGCTGTCCTGAACGACCCGCTGGATCCGCCCTTCAACCCGCTGCGCTCCGCGGGCCTCCGCGAAACGGCGCAGATATGCAGCGTATAGCGAGGCGTCAAAATGAAACGCATAGCCAAGCTGCCCGATGACCTGGCCGTGATCAGGCTGAGGCCGGACAAATTTGCCGGCATAGGCGGCCAGCGTGTTGATCGAGTACGCATCCAGCCCGTTCGCATCGCCCAGCGCACGATTGCGCAGCCAGTACTGGTGAAAGTCCAGACCTTCGAGGTCAAAGCCATAGCGGCCAAAGGGATGAAAATAGCTCTCCCCCTCGTGTCCCCAACCGTTGAATTCGATCCCCAGCTTGTATGTCGCCTGCGTCGCACGCATGAATTCATGCTCATCAATGCCAAGCTGATTGTTGAATTTGATGATCGGAGGGATGGTTGCCTCTCCCACGCCGACCGTGCCGATTGCCTCGGTTTCGACCAGCGTAACGCATACGCCCCCTTGGCCAAGCAGCTTGGCAAATGCAGCTGCCGCCATCCATCCTGCAGTGCCCCCTCCGGCGATGACTATGCGTTTGACCGGATTGCGTTTCAAACCTTCGTTCATGCTGCGCGGCTCCCCTTGGCGATCTGATCAATCTGATGTTCCAAAGCAGCGATCCATTTCAGCAATTCGCGTTCCGGCAGGACATTCGCCATCCGATCAAAGCGACGCGGGCGAATGCCGCGCGCCCACAAGGCGCAGAGCCATTCGGGATGGCTGAACACTTCGAAATCCTCTGTCGGGATTCGCCCGCAGGCGGCGAACAGTTCCAGCTTGCGAGAAAGCGCAGAACGCCCAGCCGAATGCGGGTCAGCCGAGATCAAAACCGCGTGCATATCGGCGATACGTTCGCCCTCCCATGCGGACAGGCGAGAATATTCGCACTGAACAGCGTCATTGCCATCCAGATTACTGGCCAAAGACAGAAGCCGCCGCGCCGCATTTACGCATAGCTGCCAGTCAATGCCGGGCAGATCATCTCGCGTTGCAACTGTAATGCGTTGGCCTGTCCAACCTGCTGATTGCTTGGCGCTGCGCCGCTCACCATCGCAATCAATCGTCAGCACAGCCTCGGAAGGAACTGAATGCGCGGACGGAACAATCTGCGCGCCACTCCCTTTCGCTACACCCAGCAAAAGCTGCGCGTAACGATCACGGTCAAGGCTTAAACCAAACGGCATTTGCGCTTTCATCAAACCGGACAAAGGCAGTTTTTTAACCGCCGTTTCCAGCGCGAGAGCTATGGAAAAATCAGGCAGATCACGAAGGGGCCTGATAGCATTCGCCCGGGCCCAGTAATGTTGAAAATCCACTCCGCCACGCGATGCGCCGATGGCGGCAAATGGCAGGCGAAGCGGGCCAATTGCACTTTCATACAGGGCTGACAGGACACCGCTTCCCGCCGCATCCTGAACGACCCGATCAACCGAAAGCCCAATCTCTGCGTGAACCCGCAAATGGTCCGGGCGGGCAATCAGTTTGACGCCTGCACCTGCTGTCGATTGCGGCATCAACACCAGATTGCGGCCCAAGGAAGGCCAGCCCTTTGCCAGTATGGCGCCCACAATCGCGACGCGGTGCGCGGGGCCGGCGATCGCGACTACGCCGCCGGTCATGCGGCCACCTTCGCATTGGCAAAGCGGCTGAGATACGCCGCGTGATCCTCCATACCCTGTGCCGCGCTTTCCATGTGAGAGCGCAGTCCGGACAGATGTTTGCGGATATGCGCATCCTCCACGCCGCCGGTTCTGGCATCAACATCGGCAGGCATCACCCTCTGCCCGATCAAGACGGCAATCCAGCTCGGCACGAGAAACAGACCGTGTTCATAAGCGGACACATGGCCATGATCGCGAAACAGGCTCAACCGCTCCCCCAGGCTATCAGGCACTCGCATGGTGCGCATGTGGTTCCAGAAATCCGTATCGTCCCGCTCCGTTGCGTTATAGTGCAGGATCAGAAAATCGCGGATGCGTTCAAACTGAAGATCCATCCAGCGATTGTATTCCGCTGTTTCGACAGCGCAGTCGTGGGTTTCGGGAAACAGCTCCAGCAGTTTCGAAACGCCTTCCTGGATCAGATAGATACTGGTCGATTCCAAAGGCTCCAGAAAACCGCCCGACAGACCGATGGCCACAACATTGCGGTTCCAAAGCTTGCGCCTCTTGCCCGTCACGAACCGTAAAAAGCGCGGGTCAGCCAGCGCTTCGCCCTCAAGATTGCCCATCAGCGTATCGCAAGCCGCATCGTCCGACAGGAAGTGGCTGGAATAAACATGGCCGTTGCCCGTGCGGTGCTGCAGCGGAATGCGCCAGCTCCAGCCCGCATCATTCGCGGTCGCCCGCGTAAAGGGCAGCAACGGCCCCTTGCTGCGGCACGGTGCTGCGACAGCCCGATCAGCGGGCAACCATTCGCTCCAGTCATCATATCCGGTATTCATCTGCTGTTCGATCAAAAGGCCAAAAAAGCCGGTGCAATCAACAAACAGATCGCCATCGACACGCCGACCGTCCTCCAGCATCAAGCCTGTAACCCGGCCGCTTTCGGCGTCCATCGCAACATCGGTAACCTTGCCTTCCAGCCGCGTGACACCCCGTGCCTCTGCGTGAGAGCGCATGAACGGCGCGTACTGCAAGGCGTCGAACTGGTAGGCGTAACGATAGGTCGACAGGACGGAGCGCGGATCATCACTGGGCGGTTGAAACTTGCCCATGCGGCAGGCCCGTACAGGCAGCGAGTAATCATCCAGCGGGCCGACCTGCGGATCGCCAGCGAATTTGCGCCAGTAGTGATGAAAGGCGACACCGGCATTTGGCAGGCCGAATTCACCGAAAGGGTGGATATAGCTGTCGCCCTTTCGCCCCCAATTGACGAATTCGATCCCAAGCTTGAACGTTGCCGAGGTGGCCGCCATGAATTCAGCTTCGTTCACGCCAATGGTGTCATTGAACAGCTTCAGATGCGGCAGAGTCGCTTCGCCCACACCGACCACGCCGATAGCCTCTGATTCCACCAGAGTGATTTTCAGGCCCGTCGTACCAAGCATACTGGCAAGGCCGGCGGCAGTCATCCATCCGGCTGTGCCGCCGCCCACAATGACGACGCGATTAATCTTTGCGGCTGTGTCGCTTACGACCACCCGGCGCTCCTCTATCCCGCGGTCAAGATCGCATGCGGTCCGGCGATGTCAATCACCTGCCATGCGCTTTGCCACGCCCTCTCCCAAAAGCATCTCTTGACGCCTTGGCCAAAACAGTAATACAAATTGACAACGTAAGACAATAGGGCAATCAATAGCTGCATTGTCGGGAGGGATAGAGATGTCTTCGCTGTTGCGAATGGGCATGGTTGGCGGTGGCCAGGGTGCGTTTATCGGCGCGGTGCATCGCATGGCCGCGGCACTGGATGGACAAATTGATCTGGTTTGCGGCGCATTCAGCCGTGACCTGGCCAATTCGCTAGAGACGGGCCGCGCAATCGGGATTGATGACAATCGCTGCTATCCCGATCTTGAGGCAATGATCGCGGGCGAACGCGATCGGGGTGGTGAGACGCGAAACGCAGCCCACCCCATGCAGTGCCTTTCGATTGTTACGCCAAACAACACCCATGTCCCGATGGCAAAACGCGCGGCCAATTCCGGCCTGCATGTCATGTCGGACAAACCGGCAGGCATTTCGCTGGCGGAGGTGGAGGAGCTTGCGCAGACGCTGGCACAAAGCGGCACAGCTTACGGCCTGACACACACCTATCTGGGCTACCCGATGGTGTGGCAGGCCCGCCACCTCGCCAGTCAGCCGGACTTTGGCCCGATCCGCAAGATTGTGGTCCAGTATGTTCAGGGCTGGCTGGCCTCCCCCGCCGAAGATAGTGGCAGCAAACAGGCCGAATGGCGCGTTGACCCCGCTCTTGCCGGTCCGGGCGGTGCGCTGGGCGATATTGGCAGCCATGCGCACAGTCTGGCGGAATTCATCGCCGATTCCCGTATGGACGGGCTCTCTGCCCGCCTGCGCAGCCATTTCTCCAATCGCGTTTTGGATGACGACGGCGAGATTGCCTTCACTATGGAGAATGGCGCGACAGGCACGCTGATTTCCAGTCAGGTTTATGCGGGCGAGGAAAACGATCTTTCCATCCGCATCTATGGCGAAAATTCGGGGCTGGAATGGCGCCAGATGGAACCGAACACGCTGACGCAGCGCTGCGCCAGCGGCGAAGTCATCATCCACCGCGCCGGCATTGATAAGCCGTTATGCGATGCCGCTTTGGCCCGCTGCCGCCTGCCGTCCGGCCATCCGGAAGGGTATGTGGAGGCGTTCGCCAATCTCTACCGCAATTTCGCTCAAGCCATCGCAGAAGGCGTTTCGCCAGCCTCGCTCGGCGTGCCCGGAATTGCAGAGGCGCTTCGCGGGATGGCGTTCCTCGAAGCCGCAGTCGCAAGCAATGCAGCCGGTTCGGCATGGACAGACATTAAAGCGCCGGCCGCCGGACCCGACAAAAAAGGACTGCTTTCATGAAGGAAATTCGCGGCCCTGCCATTCTGCTTGCCCAGTTCATGGGCGACAACGCACCATTCGATACGCTGGACAATATTACACAGTGGGTGGCTTCCCTTGGCTATAAAGGCGTGCAGATTCCTTCGAACGATCCGCGCTGTATGGACCTCGATCTGGCAGCCGAAAGTCAGGACTATTGTGACGAACTGGCGGGGCGCTGTGCCGAACACGGACTGACGATTACCGAGCTTTCAACCCATCTTCAGGGGCAGTTGGTCGCGGTTCACCCCGCATATGACGACATGTTCGACGCCTTCGCTCCGCAGGCCCTTCACGGGAAACCGGATGAAAGGCAGGCATGGGCTGTCGATCAGATGAAGAAAGCCGCGATCGCGTCACGGCGGCTGGGGCTGAAAGCCTGCGCCAGTTTCTCAGGCGCGCTTTTGTGGCACCTTGTCTATCCGTGGCCGCAACGACCAGCCGGCCTTGTCGAAGAAGGATTCCGGGAGCTTGGCCGACGCTGGCGTCCGATCCTTGACGTTTTTGACGAGAACGGTGTCGATGTCGCTTTCGAGATCCACCCCGGCGAAGATCTGCATGACGGCGCCAGTTTCGAAGCGTTCCTTGCAGCGGTTGACGGCCACGCGCGCGCAAATATCCTGTTCGACCCGAGCCACTTTGTGCTCCAGCAGCTCGATTATCTCGCCTTCATTGATCGCTATCATCCCCGCATAAAGGCGTTTCACGTCAAGGATGCAGAGTTTCGTCCTGATGCCCGCACGGGTGTTTATGGCGGCTATCAGGGATGGCAGGATCGCGCGGGCCGGTTCCGCTCCCTTGGCGACGGGCAAGTCGATTTCCGACAGATTTTCAGCAAGCTGACCCAGTACGGTTTCGATGGCTGGGCGGTGCTCGAATGGGAATGCTGCATCAAGCATCCCGAACAAGGCGCAGCGCAAGGCGCGCCCTTCATCGCCGATCATATCATCCGCCCCACCGAATACGCTTTCGACGATTTCGCCGGGGGCAAAGCCAGTGACGAAACAATCGCACGCGCTCTGGGCATCACGCCTGCACAGGGCAAAGCCTGAATGCAGGCCGGGAGAGACATCATGCAAACAACAGAATATCCCCGCCGCAAACTGTTCTGGATCGGTGTGCTGACGCTGTTCACGGCTGCCATGCTGTTTGCCCTTCGGGTCGGGCTGACAGGCGATATGGCCGGGGACATCTATGCCGGTGTCCCGAACCCCGGCGAAGCGATTGGCGGGGCGCTGGGCGCGGCCTTTCTCGGCTTTGCCTTCACGTTGTTTCTGGCCAGCCCATTGCTGGACGCGGTGGGCATCGGCAATGTGTTGAGGGGTGCGGGCCTGTGCCTGTTCGGCGGCACTGTGCTGGCCATTGGTGGCAGCACAATCGCCGAAGGCGAAACGGTGCAGACGCTGTTCTGGTTGGGCTTTCTGGTTCAGGGCATCGGCTGGGGCGCGATGGAAGCGGCCGTCAATCCCATGACCACTGCCCTCTATCCCGAAGACAAGACACACAGACTGAACGTCCTGCACGCATGGTGGCCCGCAGGGATTATCGCAGGCGGTATGATCGGCTTTGCCGTCAGCACGATGGAAGTGCCGTGGCGGCTTGCCATGGCGAGCGCAATCCTGCCTGCACTGGGCGTATTGGCGCTGTCCATCGGCGTGCGCTTCCCACCAACGGAAAGAGCGGCAGACGGGGTTTCTTTCGCAGAGATGCTGCTGGAAATCGTGCGGGCACCGTCATTCCTGATCTGGCTGGGCGCCATGCTGTTGACGGTTTCGCTGGAGCTTGGACCGGCGGCATGGATCGAAACGGCGCTGTCAGCGAAAGTCGGTTTTAACGCGGTCCTGCTGCTGGTCTATGTCGCAGGCCTGATGTTCGTGATGCGCCATTTCGCCGGGCCGCTATCGCGCAAATTTTCCAATCCCGGCCTCTTATGGGTCTGCAGCCTTGCCGCGATGATCGGTCTGTTTCTGATGGCACGTGTGCAATCGCCTGTTCTCGTGATCCTTGCCACCACGATCTGGGGGCTGGGAGTCAGCCTGCTGTGGCCGACAATGATGGCATCGGTTTCCGAGCGCTATCCGCGCGGGGGAAGCTGGTTCATCGGGCTGATCGGCTCGGCGGGCGCGCTGACGATCTATTTCCTGCTGCCAATGCTGGGCCGGATGTATGACGAAGCAATGGCTGCGACGGCAGGCGGCACTGCTCCGCTGGCCGCATTGCGAGAGGCAAACACACCCGAAGCAGCCGCGCAGTTGCAGGCGATCGAGGCACAGGCCGCACCACAGGCGTTCGAATTCGTCGCCATGCTGCCAATCCCGCTGCTGGTGATCTTTGCCGCCATCTGGCTGTTTGAGCGGCGGCGCGCAGGCACCGCACCTGCTGCCCGGTCAACCACTCTGGAGAATGCGTGATGAAAGCGCCTGACCAAACCCGCATGGATCGCCGCACAATGCTGCGCGGCACCGTTACCATTGCCGGCGCTGCGGTGGCCCTTCCCTCCATGCTCAGCCTTGGCGCGTGCAGTGCCACTCCTGCAACGCTGGAAGGGCGCATGGAGCTGATCTCTGCCATTGCTGATCGCATCATCCCGGCAACCGATACTCCCGGAGCCATCGCCGCCAATGTGCCGCAATACATCGCCGCTGTGTTCGAACAGCACTTTACCGATGAACAGCGCAGCGAGTTTGTCGCGGGTCTAGGCGTTCTGGGCGATGAAGGCATCGCTGGGGCCTCGCCCGAACAACAGGACACAATCCTGACCCGTTTCGACACGGGCGATGGCCCGGACGCTGGCAAAGCGGCGTTCCAGCAACTGCGCGATATGACGATTTTCGGCTTCTACACCTCCGAGGTCGCACCGCAGGAACTAGCCTACGAAGAGATCCCCAGCCGGTATGACGGCTGCGTCCCGCTCGCCGAAATCGGCAGCGCCTGGCTTGAACGCGGCGTTTAACCCTACCCGACAGATTGGATCAAAACTCTCATGACAGCCACTGAAGACTTTGATGTCATCGTTGTCGGTTCCGGCATGTCCGGCGGCTGGGCGGCGAAGGAATTTTGCGAACGCGGGATGAAAACGCTCGTCGTGGAACGCGGCAAACCGACCGAACGCGGTGTCGATTACATGGGCGAGAATAAAGAGCCGTGGGACATGGAGTTTCGCGACCGGGTGAACCCTAAACTCGCGGATCGCGATTATCCGGTTCAAAGCCAGTGCTACGCTTTTCGTGAAAGCACGCGCAATTTCTTCATCAACGATCGTGAGAACCCGTATTCGACAGCGGAAGGTGCGCCTTTCATGTGGCTGCGCGGCGATCAGGTCGGCGGAAAATCGCTGATGTGGGCACGCCAGAGCTATCGCTGGAGCGACACCGATTTCGGCGCAAACAAGGCAGACGGCAACGGCAATGACTGGCCGATCCGATATGCCGACGTCGAAAAATGGTATTCCTATGTGGAGGACTTTGTCGGCATCAGCGGCTCCTATGAAGACCTGCCGCAATTGCCAGACAGTAATTTCCAGCCGCCAATGGATATGACCTGTGTTGAAAAGGCCGCTAAGGCCGGGATCAAACAGGCCTTTCCCGAACGTGATCTGATCATCGGGCGCGCGGCGCACCTGACTGCTCCGACACGGGAGCAACAGGAACTGGGGCGCGGTAACTGTCAGTTCCGCAACCAGTGTGAACGTGGCTGTTCATATGGCGCATATTTCTCCAGCGTTTCCGCGACGCTGCCTGCCGCCGAACGCACCGGTAATCTGACATTGCGCCCCAACACCATTGTCGAGAAAATCCTCCACGACGCGGCCAGCAACCGCGCGACAGGTATCCGGGTGGTCAATCGGGAAACGGGCGAGCGGGAGGATATCACCGCCAAGGTTATTTTCCTGTGCGCATCAACGGCGGGCACGCTTCAGGTGATGCTGAATTCCGTATCGGAAGCCTATCCGGACGGTTTTGCCAATTCCAGCGGCGTGCTCGGCAAATATCTGATGGACCATCACCACCGTGTGGGCGCACGCGGGCGGATGCCGGGCTTTGACGATCAATATTACGCTGGCCGGCGCCCCAATGGCACCTATCTGGTGCGCTATGCCAACCTCGACAATCGCACGGACGGCGAATTTCTGCGCGGCTTCGCCTATCAGGGCAATAGCGGCAGAGCGTCATGGACCCGCGCGCTGGGCGGTGACGGATTTGGCGAGACACTGAAGCAGGAATTGAAGCAGCCATCGGGCTGGTGGATCAACCTTCAGGGCTTTGGCGAACATCTGCCAGCCGAAACCAACACAGTCACGCTGCATCCGTCTGAAACGGATCAGTTCGGTATCCCTCAGCTTCATTTCGATGTGCGCTGGGGCGAGAACGAACAGAAGATGCGCGTCGCGATGAAGCGTGATGCTGTGGCCATGCTGGAAGCTGCCGGAGCGGTTGATATCGTACCGTTTGAATCAGAGACGGTCCCTGGCATCTGCATTCACGAAATGGGCGGCGCGCGCATGGGCAATGATCCGTCCGAATCCGTGCTGAACGCCTTCAACCAATGCCACGATGTGCCCAATGTGTTTGCAACGGACGGTTCGGCATTTGCCTCGATCGCGTGCCAAAACCCGTCCCTTACCTTCATGGCTCTGACTGCACGCGCAGTCGATTATGCTGCACAAAAGATGAAAGAAGGAAATCTCGCATGACCTATCTGAATAGCGACCGCAGGGCTTTCCTTGCCGGTGCCTCCATGCTTTCCATCGGCGCACTTGCGGCTTGCTCCGGCGCGGTTGAAGCGCCTGCGGAACCCTCGCAAGCGCCTGGCTACACCGCGCTGCTTGGCGTCCAGCTCTACACCGTGAGGGCGCTGTTTGAAGCGAACGCGGTCGAGACGCTGAAGGCACTGGCAGAAATTGGCGTGAAGGATTGCGAAACCGCGGGGCTGTTCGATTATTCCGCGACTGACATCCGGTCCGCGATGGATGATCTGGGGCTTATCAGCCGGTCCGCTCACGTGCGCTTGCCTCAGCTTAATGACGAGACCGAATTTGCTAAGGTTCTGGCCGATGCAGAGGTGCTGGGTCAGGATCGCCTGTATCTCGGCTGGATTCCCGAAGAGGAACGCAGTGTTGAGCGATACAAGGTGCTGGCGGACCTCCTGAACCGCCGGGGTGAAGAGGCAAAGTCGGCAGGCCGGATGATCGGGTATCACAATCACGAATTCGAATTCATCGAACAGGACGGCACCACCGGATACGATATCCTGCTGGGCGAAACCGATCCCGACCTTGTGACGATGGAACTCGATTTCTTCTGGGTTGCCGACGCCGGGAAAGACCCGCTCGAAATCATTGGAAACGCACCCGGACGCTTTTCATCCTGCCACATTAAGGACCGCAGTGAAGCCGGTGATATGGTATCAGTGGGCGACGGGGTAATTGATTTCAAAACCCTGCTCCCGCTGGCGCAGGAACAGGGGATTGAACGGTTTTATGTCGAGCATGACAATCCCGAAGACCCGCTAGCATCGGTGGCCAAAGGGTTCGCCCACCTCACCGCTTAAGGGCAGTGAGGCGGCGGGCCGGAGCGCTCACTCCTTGGTGAGCGCCGCCAGCATGTCCTTGTCCCAACCCTTTTCCTGATCATACAGCGCAAAGGTATTCCCGTACGCCCACAGGCACCACGGGATATCAGCTGCTTCCATCGCGGTTTTGACGGCAGCGGCCCATTCAACCCGTTCATCATTATCGACCGGGGCATTCACCCCGAACTCCCCCAGAAAGACGGGCCGCTTCACCGCGTCACGAAAAGCGGTGGCTTTGCCGACAGCCTGCTCCAGCTCGGCCTTGTCATCTTTCGATCCCCAGCCGCGCGTTCCCTTCGGCATGTTCTCGCCAAGCCAGGTGGCCTTCTGGTGAGTGAAGCTGAAGGGATCATAATAATGAAAGGTGTAAACGACATTGGGATCATCGGTTGAAAGATTGGTCGCCAGCGAATTGATGCCGGACCATTCCTCACCGCCCAGAATAACGATCCGGTCAGGGTTGTCCCCGCGTATGATTTGCAGCGCCATAGACTGCAGTTGGCGCATCTCGGCCCCCTTTAGACCCCCGTTAGGCTCGTTTAGGGTTTCGAACCAGACATTGTCTGGCAGCTTCGAATATCGCAGTGAAATCTGGTCCCAAAGCGCGCGATACCGGGCTTTTTGCTCAGCCGGATTTTTCATGATCTCTTCGAAATGGTGGATGTTGAGAACAACGTTCAAACCGCTGGTCAGCGCCCATTTGATGTTGTTGTCGACCACTTCGGCAAAGTCGGGATGAACACGGTACGCCGGCGCAGGTCCGGTGTAATCGCTCCAGCGGACAGGGATGCGAACCGTGTCAAAGCCCGCCGCTGCGATGCGCTGGTAATCTTCCTTGCTGTAAAGCCGCCCCCACGGCGCACCGTTGGGCGCTTCGAGTGCATTGCCCATATTGACGCAGCGCTTCATCTGAAAGTCGCTGGCGATCACAGGCGCATCGTCCTGCGCGGTGGTGGGAGAGGATGCAAGGGCCAATGAAATCGAAGCGCAAGCGCCTGCTAAAATACTGGAAAATTTCATAAAAACCCCTCCCATGGGTAAGCTGGACTAACCGCTTTTCGGCGGCGCTGTAGTGTCCCTTTTGATGAATTCATGATCGAGCACGGTGCGGCGCGCTGCGCTTTTTCCGCTTTCGTTCAAAGTGGCGACAAGCTGGCGAACCGCTGTCGCGCCGAGATCGCTTAAAGGTTGGCGGATCGTCGTCAGAAACGGGCGCATACAGGTCGCAATGCTGGCATCATCGAACCCGACGACGGACAGATCCTCAGGCACTTTCAGCCCGCGTTCGGTATAGGCGGCGACCAATCCGGCTGCCATGTCATCATTGGAGGAAAAGACCGCAGTCGGCGGCTCTTCAAGTCCCAGATAATACTGCCCGGCATCATAGCCCGACTGGAAATCGAATTGCCCCGGGCGCACCAGATTTTCATCGACCGCAAGCCCTGCCGCATCCATTGCGACGGAAAATCCGGAATAGCGGACATGGGTCGCGCGCTGGTTCTCGCTTCCGCGGATAAAGCCGATGCGTTTGTGCCCCAGATCAGTGAGATGGCCGACCACTTCTATCGCGGCCTGATAGTCGTCAATCTCGACCAGAACGTCTTGCGTCTGGAGATCGACCGGCCCCACTCGCACGACAGGTATCCCCATTTCCTGAAGCACAAAGCCGATCTTTTCGTCATTGGCATAGGGCGCTAGCAGCACCACGCCATCAGGCCGACGGCGTTTGGTCACTGTCTCGAACGCTGCGCGTATTTCGGCGATCGATTTCTCATCCAACTGCTCAAGCAGGCTGATCGACAGCTGGAACCCCAGTTCCTGACACGCGATCACGGCACCGAACTGGATAGAGTTCACATAGA
>JAXHVK010000052.1:0-17491 GCA_034211135.1 Pseudomonadota bacterium | reverse complement strand
ATCAGGGTATCCAGCTGCATGGCGGCATCGGGATGACCGACGAATTCAATGTCGGCTTCTACCTCAAGCGTGCTCGCGTGCTCGAGGCGAGTTGGGGGTCGTCAAGCTACCTCAGGGACCGTTTTGCACGATTGTCCGGTTACTGACGACGAAGGTTTCTCGCCACTCGCAGCTTGCCGTCAGCCCACAATTTCGTAGGCCGGGCCGTAACCCGCGTCTTCGGGAATAGTGAGGACATTCTTCCCGTCTCGCTGAATGATTTCAGGCAGAACCGTTACGATATCGCGGGTTTCAGCCTGCGCCACGCAATCCGCTGCGCTCGCAGATTTGGCCAGCAGTTGCAGGTTCAAGCGTGTAGGAAATATAATGGTTCGCTCGCCGCTGGCTTCCATTTCCAACGCCTTGTGCGGCGAAAGCCATTCCGCATCGACGGTTTCGTATCCATCGCATGCGGCAATCTGGCGTTCGGGCGCGCGAACAACGAAGAAATGTGTGTCGAAGCGCTTGTGCATGAAGGTGGGCGTTATCCACCTCGCGAAATTGCTTAACCGATCGAGGCGTAGGTGCACACCGGCCTCGCGAACGACGTCAAGAAATTCGCGCTCCCCTCGCTCCACCGCTTTGCGGCTTTCAAGATCACATGTATCCTCGAACGCGCCGCCGTCACGATAATCGCCTAGCAGGATGCCGGCTTCCTCGTACGCTTCGCGGATCGCGGCAATCCGCAAAGTGCGCTGCGTATCGTCGAAAGTGCTCCAGCCCTCGCAATGATTAGCCCATTCGAGAGCTTCATCACCGGCCGAAGGCTTTCCTCCGGGAAATACCAGCGCGCCGGAGGCAAAATCGATCTGGTGATGGCGTTTGACCATCAGGACCTGAAACTCCGGCGCGTCGCGAAGTAGGAGCATGGTCGCCGCGGGGACGGGATCGACGGGCTTCTGCATGGTCATCAGTTTCTCCAGTAGTCTAGGTTCGGACCCAAACGATTTGTTGTAGCACAGGGCCATTTGCAGAGGCTACGCCGCTGGATTTGCATTCTCAAGGCCGTTTGCCCTGACACTGCCATCGGACGAAATGAACTCGTCGATTCAGGTGAAAAAGTTCTAAACCGCAAAACATCGCCTCAGCCGTCCGAATGCAGACGCAACGCAGCACTGGTATCTCACAGTTTGTTATTCGGCCTTCTCACTGAATTTGCGAACTTTGATTTGTTCAGCGCAATCCGCCAAGATTGACCAAATAAAATCCCACCCACAGTGACCGGCACCAATAATTCGCCATCAAATGACGTCTTCTGTTGCCCCGCCGGTAAGGGCGGCCGATCGTGCAGCATCCTCGCCGCGTCTTAACCGCGTGAGCGGCCATAGGAACAGCCGCGTTAGCTTTCTGACGACGTTGGCAACATCACTAGGGATCATGAAGACCGCTGGAATGACGACAAGCGTCAGGATCGTTGAAGAGGTCAACCCTCCAATGAGAAGCGCGCCGAGCGCGTTGCGCCACTCAGCTCCATCCGAGGTCGCCAATGCGACTGGCACCATGCCAAAGATTGCGGAAAAGGCAGTCATGAGAACGGGGCGAAGTCGTTCAGGACAAGCTTGAAGGATCGCGTTTCTTTCTGTCATTCCTTCCGCGATCAACTGGTTTGCGCGGTCGACGAGCAAGATGCCATTCTTCATCACGATCCCCATCAGTCCGATCAGGCCAATCTGTGCGAAGAGGGAGGATTCTAGTCCAAAGTAATATAGCCCGGCGAATGCTCCAGAGAAGCTGAGCGGCGCCGTTACCATGATCAGAAGCGGCTGTACGAAGGAATTAAATTGGCTCGCAAGCACCATGTAGAGCGCCAGCAAGGCGAGCAGTAACGCGAAGCCGATCGCGCCGGCGGTCTCCTGCATGCGTTCCGACATGCCGCCGACCGAGTAAGTGATGCCAGCCGGCGGTGGGTTGACTTCAAGCACCTTGATCAATGTGGTTGTCGCCTCACCCAGGGAAACACCGGTTGCAGAACTGGCAAGCACCGAGATCTTCCGGGCGCGGTCTGATCGATCAATTTGCGACGGGCCGGAAGCGAACTCAACACGTGAAACCGCTCCAATATCTACCAGTCGCCCGTCTGCACCGCGCACTTGAATGCGATCAAAATCCCGCACGCTTTCCCTCTGGTCTTCCTCCAGACGCAGGCGCACATCATATCGCTTTCCGCCCTCTTCAAAGGTTCCTGCATCGAGTCCGCCCAGGGCAATCCGGGCTGTATCCGCCAAGGCACGAGCGGAAACGCCCTGGTCCCCGGCCCGCGTTCGGTCAAACAGAATCTGTGCTTCCGGTCGACCGCTCTCGAAGCTGGTTCTGACATCAGCAAAATCAGGTCGGGCACGCATCTCACGCACGAGATGATCGCCATATTGCGCAAGGGAGTTGAGGTCAGATCCCTTTAACAACAAGTCGATGTCCGAGCTACCGGAGGTCGTCCCGCTGACCCACGGAACTTCAAGGACGGATATCTTAACCGCCTCAGGGGATGCAATGCGGATGGCTTTCCGCGCTTGGTCCATGATTTCAAACTGACCCGTTTGGCGCTCCTGTTTCGGTGTCAAGGAAGCGTATAGATCGATGACACGGGCGTCCGCTTGCGCGCCTGCCCCGATCGAGACGAACACTTCTTCAACGTGCTCGATCTTGCGGAGTTCAGCATCAATCTTTTGCGCGGCGTCGAGCGCAGAAACAACGCCAGTGCCCAGCGGCAGCTCGATCGAACCCTGAAACTCGCTCCTGTCGGCGCGCGAGGTAAAACCGGAAGGAACGCGAGCTGCATACCACGCACCGGCAAAAACCGAGGCACACGCAATAAGAATCACAACTATGCGAAATCGAACGGCCAGCTTTACGAGACCTGCATAGGCCCGGTCAGTTGAGTCCCAGAAGGCTTCGAGCGGCCGAAAGACGGGTGAAACGCCACTGGATGTGAGGATGCGCGATGCAAGCATTGGCGTGAGTGTCAAAGCAACGAGCAAAGAGACCGACACCGAAAACACGATCGTCAGACCGTATTGGAAAAAGAAGCGTCCGACGATGCCATCCATGAAGGCAATCGGAACAAAAACGGCAAGTGTGGCTGCTGTGCCTGCAACCACGGCAAGTCCCACTTTACGTGTACCGTCCAGCGCGGCCTCAAGCGGTGGCTTCCCCTCTTCCAGCTCTTTCATGATCGCTTCAATAACGACGATGGCGTCGTCTACGAGCAGTCCGATGGCAACGGTGAGTGCAAGCAGCGTCAGGACGTTGATCGAAAACCCCAGAAGATAAAAGCCAAAAAAAGTGGCCACAAGGGATGTCGGGATCGCCAGGGCCACGATGATCGTCGCTCTGAAATTCAGGAGGAAAACAAAGGTCACGGCAACGACAAGCCCGATGGCAATCACGACGTCATGGGTGACGTCCTCGATTGAGCTCTCGATAAATTTCGACACATCTCTTGTCGCGACAATCGTCACTCCGGCGGGCGCAAGCGCGCGCAAGTCTTCTGCGGCGGCCTTGACCTTGTGCGAGACCTCGACAGTATTCTGACCTGATTGTTTCCTGATATCGAGCGAGATACCTCGTCTGCCATTCAGGAATGCCGCTGAGCGCTCATCCTCCAGGCCGTCCTCCACGCGGGCGACATCAGAAATTCGGATTGTGACGCCATTTTCCCGATAGGCGACTGGCAAGTCTGCAAAGCCATTCGCACGGGTAACTTCAGCGACAGTTTTGACACCAAACTCCCGCGTGCGGGCATCAGTTTCCATCCGCCCGCCGGGAAGCTTTGCATGCTCACTCTGGATCGCACGCCTTACATCATCCGCCGTGACGCCAAACGCCCTCAGTCGCTCATTGTCGAGCCAGATGCGCACCGCACGCTCACGACCCCCGACCAATTTCACGGCGCCCACACCGTCGAGGCGTTGAAGACGTTCCTTTGCCACATCGTCGGCGAACGCAGTCAACTCGGCGATTGGCAGATCGCCGGCGATCATGACGGAGATGATCGGCGCCGCGTCCGGATCGACCTTGTCCACGATGGGTGGATCCATATCCCGAGGCAATTCTGCCAGGGCGACCTGCACCTTGTCCCGAACATCCTGGACCTTCTCGCGGGCATTGGAGCTCAGATTGAACTCGATCAGAATTTGTGCGCGCCCTTCACTGGAAAAGGATTGCAGCGTTTCAATTCCGTCGATCGTGTTGATGTACTCTTCCAGGATGTCGGTGACTTCCGACTCCATGGTTTCCGCAGAGGCCCCGTCCAGCGTCGCTGTCACGTTGACATACGGAAATTCAACATCGGGAAACAAGTCGACGCCCAATCGTCCCATCGACATAAGGCCGAGGCCGACCAAGGATGCGATGAGCATCACGGCAAATACAGCGCGGCGGATCGAAATATCGACGAGCCACATCATGAGGGTGTGAGCTCAATCCTGGCGCCGTCATACAGCGGCTCCGAGGCTGTCAGGACGACTGTTTCTCCGCTCGTCAACCCGTCAAGAATCTCTACACGATCAGCATCGATGTCTGTGATTTTTACGGGACGTCGCTTAGCTTGCGCGTTTGTGACAAGGTAGACGTAGCGATCTTCGCCCGTACCTTGAATTGCTCTACGCGGCAGGACGGTGGCAGACCGGGGATCAACTTCGACCTCGGCGCGGACCGACTGCCCGGCTTTGACAGCGCAATCGGGGTTCGCAAATGCCATGCGAAATTCTACCATCCGAGAAGTCGGGTCAACTCGGTCGTTCAAGATGAGGATCTGTGATTCTATCGGATCACTGCGGCCATCGACGTAGAGATGACCTTTCAAGTCGAGCCGCAAACGCGCGAGCTCGGACTCAGGCGCAAACAAGATCGCTGCCGCAATCCCGCACTCCTGAACCTGAACAACGGCGGAGTTGCCCATTCCGGAGAAGCGGTTGGCCATGAACACGCCCTCATCGATATAGCGAGCTGTGATGGTGCCATCGAATGGCGCGCGGACGGTTGTATCCCGGAGCGCCTGCTTGGCGGTTTCCACTTTTGTCTCCCTGAGTCGCAGGTTGGCGTCGGCGACCTCAAGGGCGGTCTTGGCATCGTCAAGGACCACAGGGGACACGACGCCTTTGGTTTCCAGTATCGCGTAGCGATCCACGAGTTTCTGTGCACGTGAAACTTCGGCCAGCGCAACGTCCCGCATAGCTTCGGCTTCGACGAGGCTGCGCTGATAATCGGCCTGCCGGGTTCTAAAAAGCGGATCGCCCTTGCGAACCCTGTCACCCACCCGGACGAAAATCTGTTCAACGACCCCCTCAGCCAACGCGCCGATATTGCTGGTTTGCTTGGCGGCAATGGTCCCGGATGCAATCAAATAGTCGTCCCGCATGACCGTTTCTGCGGAAACCGTTTCGACCTGGACAACCCGGGTCTCGACTTCAGCGGTAACGCCTGCCGCCGTAGGGGCGGCT
The DNA here is from genome assembly GCA_034211135.1 of Pseudomonadota bacterium. Classification (GTDB taxonomy): domain Bacteria; phylum Pseudomonadota; class Alphaproteobacteria; order Sphingomonadales; family Sphingomonadaceae; genus Erythrobacter. Next base: position 12,014 of record JAXHVK010000052.1, on the reverse strand, counting down.
TGCCCTTCAGGCTCTGCGTCCCGGCATCCCGAGACCAGAACGAAAACCGCACAAAGTGAAAGTGTCGCACAAATCCTCATGAACGCCCCTGCATCAGGTAGGCGCCGCGCCCGCTCGAAAGCAGGGCTCCGTCGGCGTTCATTACAGTTGCTTCGGCGACGGAGAGAGTTGCCCCCAGACGGACAATTCTTCCCGTTACACTCAGCGTTCCTGGCGTGGCCGGTTTGTGATAATCGACCCGCAAGTCCGCCGTCGCGGCAGGCATGTTACCCGAGGCGAGCAGTGCGTAAAATCCGGTAAGATCAATCAGCGCAGCGATGACACCGCCATGGGCGGATTGTATCCGCGGATTGGAAACCACTTCCTCTCTCCATGGCATTTCCAGCACCAGCTTTTCCGGGTCCGTACTGATCGCCTTCAACCCTAACCAACGATGGAAGGGTGCCGCTTCGAGTGCAGCCTGCACCTGTTCCAGACTGAGCATGGAATCACTCATACAGGGGTCTGCTCTCGTATCGTTCGAAGAAAGGACACAACCGCTTCGATGAACACATCGTTGCGATCGCCGGCCACCATATGTCTTGCGCCTGCAACGTCAGTGTAATGTGCCTGAGGCGCGAGGGATCTAAACGCCGCGACGGAGTCTTCTGAAACCAGTTCGCTCATACGCCCACGGATCAGATGAAGCGGCACACGGATGTCCCGAACCGCTTGCTCCAGATCACTGGTGTGAGCAACTCCGGAGCGGCGCATGACGCCGGTGATAAAAGCAGGGTCCCAGTGCCATCGCCAACGCCCATCTTCGCCCTGCCGAAGGTTCTTGCGCAGCCCTTCAAGGTCTTTCGGCCTGGGACGGTGTGGTAGGTAGGTGGCAATCACATCAGCGGCGTGTTCCAGTGAGTCAAAGCCTTCGTGAACATGCGCGCCCATGAACCCGACAACCTTGGTGACACCCGCGGCGTCCATGTTCGGCGTAATGTCGACCAGCGTAACCGATTCAAACGCATCGCGTGACAACATGCCTGCGGCAACTATGGCTGCTAGTCCGCCAAGCGAAGCGCCGACCACATGCGGTCGCGTACCACCACGCGCCACGTGTTCACCAACCTCAATAAGGTCCCGCGCGATAGCTTCCAGAGAATAATCACCATCTGCAGCCCAATCACTTTCACCATGTCCGCGAAGATCCAAGGCAATAGAGCGATAGCCTTCAAATGCCACCGTCTTTGCGGCGCCGCTCCAGGCGTGGCGGGTTTGCCCCCCGCCATGGGCAAAGATTACCGGCGGGGCGGCAGGATCCCCAAAGAAACTGAGCGCCAGTTTCAACCCTTGTGCATGAAGATACCCGTCACGACTGCTCAAAATACCCATCCGCTTTGGCTACTTGTAAGGATACTCTTATTAAGTTACCTTATAAATATCGTCAATGGAGAAACGTATGACGTCGCCCACTCGGTCGCCCGCTGCCGTCCTTCAAGGAGATCCCAGAATAGATTTCAGCTTCCTTCTTGGTGACGTCACCCGCCTATTGCGCCGGGCATACGATCAGGAAATGGAAGCGATTGGCCTGACGCGATCACAGTGGCACCTGCTTGTTTACGTGATCAGACTGGAAAGCCCGACCCAGACGCAACTTGCGGAAGCACTCGATCTTGCGCGTCCATCTGTCGGCACACTGATCGATCAACTCGAAACCACAGGTTACGTCTCACGTGTGCGCGATGCTGGCGACCGACGTGTCTGGCGGATTATTCCGACCCGTTTGGCGATCCAGCGCGCAGAAGAGTTTGAGCGAGCGGCCGAGCGTGTTGCATCGCAAGCCTTCGACTCGGTCGCGCGCAATGATCTGACCAAAGCAACGGCATTGCTTTTGACAATTAGCGATAATCTGAAGTCCTGACTCGTCTTTGGCCGGATTGAATTGAGGAATTCCCGCGCAAGTCGCGGATCGGCACACAAACGAAACATTGCGGCACCTGACCCGCCACTGAGTTTCTTTCCAAAGGGGAATTGCGTATTTCGGCGTCAAACCCCGAGCAATTGCTGGTCAAATGTCGCGTTTGGGCCAATCCAGCTCTGATGGCCAGAACATTACGACCGGCTGGTTCGCTCAACAAGCGCCGTTACGCCCAAGGGTGGAAGGCTGCTCGATTTCAAACTGAGGCACAACCGAACTGAGACCCACAAGGGCGGACATTCTCAGGAACAATTGGTTGAGGCAGCGACATGATCCTTCGGGAACATTCTTGGATGCGGCAATACGTCGGCCATCTCGGTTGTCGCTCATCACGACGTCGACCGCTTTCGGATCTGCAGATGCCGATCCCTCGTTTCCAATTGCTCCCCCCCTTACCGCCGCGGCGGCGACTCGACTTTTCATGGGCGGTGTGAAGGCAACCTGGCCTACCTATCGATATCCCGTGTATCGCGACCTCCAATCTTCCGCGCGACCTGCCCGATGAAATGATCGAACCGCTTCTGGCCGAGGGCATGGGCGATGTCGCGTTCGCCTTCCGGGATCGGTTCGGTGCGGGTCAGCCAATAGTAGATGTAGTGGGCGAGCGTCTCATAGGTGTAGGCGACATCGCGTTCGATCTCGGCCTGTCTGCGATCAAAGGCATCAACCCTTGCCAGCAGCCGTTCTTCCAAAACCGAGCGCGCCTCGGGGTCGAACCAGGCCCTGAGCGCATCCTCGACGATGGCGGTCTTGGTCGCTCCGGGCCTGTCGGCCGCCTCGCAGAGCTGGGCATAGAGCTTTGTTGAAATCCGTATGTTGACGCGTGGTTTGCCCATGGGATCAGAACTCCGGCAGGAAATCAGGATCACCTCGATCGGCGGCGACGGCGCGCCGGACGGTTTCGAGGTTGCGGTCATCGGACGGATCGGCGCCGTCCTGCGGATCCGGTGACAATTCGTGCTCAGGTTCCGCATGATGAGCCTCAGCCGTGATTTCATGTTCCGGCTCGCGGGTGCGTTTCAGCGCGAGGCCGTCTGTCTCACCGGGAAACGGTTCTGCTGCTTCGTCAACGACCGAAGCGGCAATACGTGTCGTCCAGGCGGCGGCGGGGGCATCGCCGGTCCATTCGATGGATGCGGGCGGCAAGACACGCCGGGTGAAATTTCCGTCCTCATAATAGCGCAGCTTTTTCGCCAAAACAGGCGGTGCTCCCGACGCCATGACGATCTCGTCGGTCGATGCGAGCTGCATGACTTCGCCGGGCGTCACCAGCGCGCGCTGGGTTTCCTGGCGCGAGACCATCATGTGTGACAGCCAGGGCGCGAGCCGGTGGCCGGTATAGTTCTTCTGTGAGCGGAGTTCCGTCGTCGTGCCGAGGGCATCGGAGACCCGCCGTGCGGTGCGCTCATCATTGGTCGCGAAGGCGATGCGCACATGGCAATTGTCGAGGATCGAATTGTTCGGCCCGTAGGCCTTCTCGATCTGGTTCAGCGACTGGGCAATGAGATAGGCGCGGATGCCATAGCCCGCCATGAAGGCGAGCGCGCTCTCGAAGAAGTCGAGCCGCCCAAGCGCCGGAAACTCGTCCAGCATGAGCAGAAGCTGCCTCTGTCCCTTGTCCGGAAGCTGTTCTGTCAGCCTGCGTCCGATCTGATTGAGGATGAGCCGGATCAGTGGCTTGGTGCGCGACAGGTCCGAGGGCGGAACGACGAGATAGAGCGACAGGGGCTCACCGGCCCCGACAAGATCCTCGATGCGCCAGTCCGAACTGGCCGTCACTTCGGCAATGACCGGATCGCGATAGAGCGACAGAAAGCTCATCGCGGTGGAAAGAACGCCGGAACGCTCATTCTCCGACTTGTTCAGAAGTTCCCGCGCCGCCTGCGCCACGATGGGATGAACGCCGCGCTCCCCCAGATGCGGCGTTGTCATCATGGCGCGCAGCGTGACAGCGAAAGAGCGCTTCGGATCGGACAGGAACCGCGCGCACCCCGACAAGGTCTTGTCCGCTTCGGCATAGAGCACATGCAGGATAACGCCGACGAGCAAAGCGTGCCCGGTCTTTTCCCAATGATTGCGCCGCTCTAGCGAGCCTTCGGGATCAACGAGAATGTCGGCAATGTTCTGGACGTCGCGCACCTCGTGTTCGCCGCGCCGGACCGCCATCAGCGGATTGTAACGGGGAGATTTCCCGTCGGTCGGATCGAACCGCACGCAGCGCGAGAACCCCGCGCGCCAGCCGGAGGTCAGGTCCCAGTTCTCGCCCTTGATATCATGAATGACCGCGCTGCCGGTCCAGGAGAGGAGCGTCGGCACAACGAGCCCAACGCCCTTGCCGGATCGGGTTGGCGCAAAGGCCATCACATGCTCGGGTCCGGCATGGCGCAGATACCGCCCGCGCCAGCGCCCAAGGAACACGCCGTCCTCTCCCAGAAGCCCCGCGCGTTTGAGGTCTGCACCATTGGCCCAGCGCGCCGATCCATAAGTGGTGACGTTGCGCTCATGGCGGCTGCGCAGGACCGAACCTACAATCGCCGCAAGAAATCCGAGCGCCGAACCGGAAACGGCGATCAGGCCGCCCCGCGCGAAGACCTCCGGCGCATAAGCCTCATAGGCATACCACCACTGGAAAAGCCGCCAGGGTTTGTAGACCGGCGCGTCGCCGACGAAGAACCAGGGCGCGCCGAGCGCAGGCTGGAAGCCCAGAGCCTCTGCCGTCATCTGAGTGGCGAGCCAGACCGCCCCGATGATGAGCGCAAACACCACCGCGATCTGGCCGATGAGGATTTTCGTGCCGGTCATGGCGGGTCCTTCCGGGAGCAGGTTTTGTAGGCTCCCAGAATGGTCGCGCGCGGGCGGGTGCGCCCAGCCGCAAAGCGCGCCAAAGCGCGCAACGCCCTGCAAAGGCGTGCAAGGAGTCAGCGCGACAAGCCCCGTGCTCGCTCCATGCCGAGGCTCCAGGAGAGGCCCCGCGCTGTTCGCTGGATGCTCAGCTCACGGCCGATCTGTCGACCGAGCGCCTCGCGCCAGGGCACGAGGGTGAACTCCTTGGCATTGCCGACAATTGCCATGCGTCCGGCCCCGAGATCGACATGGCCTTCGAGCGTGCCTTCGAACCCGTCGCCGGGCTGAACCGTGACTGCTTCACGGCTGGTGTGCGCCGCAATCGCGGCGCTGGCGCGTGTCAGCTCCATGACCCGAAGACGTGCACGCTGATCGTCTGACAGGCGGTCCTGCCCCTCGCCAAGGTAGCCTTGCTCACGGAGCCATGCCTGTCGCTGTGCCCGGAGCGTGCCGATCTGCGTTTCGGCTGGCGCTTCCGCATCTGTCGACCGATCGAGCCAGGTCTCACCTCGAAAGCGAACCTGCTCTTCGGCTGGCACCCAGGACAGGACAGCAAGTCGGACCCCGCCTGCGCGCTGCGCCTCATGCGCCGCCGCCCGCTCCAGAAAATCCTCGCCAATATGCCATTCGCCGGTGGCAAGCCGCGCACCGATCCCGGCCCGGCGCAGGGCTTCGAGCCTGCGTTTCAGGGAGAGCCGGTAATCCGATTTCGAGCCCGGATCGTGGCGGGCATGCAGCTCCTGCGACCAGACGCCGCCCGCAGCCTCCGCGACCGCCGCAATGGCCCGGTCGGAGGGGCGCGCCATGGCGCTTGCCCGCCTCAGCTCCACCACTGCGCCTTCAACAGGCGGCGCCGCCATGTCGACCGCGCCTGCCGGGACATGCCATATCCGGCCATCAAAATCCTCGACCAGCAGAAAGCGCGTGTCGCGCAGCTCATCCTCGGGACCATAGGCCTTCACAAGTCCCCGGATCGGGTCAGCACCGAGCTTCAGCTCCTCGATGAAGGATACGGCCCGTCCCTGTCGCGTGTATTCCGCCGCGAGCGTGCGGATGATGTCGCCCCGCCGGGCCTCGCGTTTGAGTCTGTCCTGCCAGCCGGACTTCATCTCGAAAACCCGCTCATCGAGCCGCCTTGCAAGGCCGAGGGATTCCAGATGCCGCAGCCGCCTCAGCTTCACCGCGCGGTCGAACCGCGCCGCGCTGCCGCTCGCGACATCAAGCTCGATGCGCCCGCCCTCAAGCGCCGCCTCGATCTCGCGATCAAGCCCGGTCCAGCGGTCCTGGCTAACCTCGCTCTCACGCGCCTGCGCAATCTCCAGCGCCCGCCTCGGACCGAGCCGCTGCGTGAGAAGGTCCTCGGCGGTTTCGCGAAGGCCGTTCATCAAATAGTCGCGGGCGATCACCACATCGCGCATGCGCGCATCGCGTCCGCGAATGACGATATGAGTGTGCGGATGCCCTGTATTGTGATGATCGACGGCGACCCAGTCGAGACGCCTGCCGAGGTCACGCTCCATCTGCGCCATGAGTTCTCGGGTGGCGCTTTTCAGATCGCCGAGGCGCGCGCCGTCTTCCGGTGAGACGATGATACGGAACTGGTGCCGGTCCTGCTCGCTGCGCTCAAGGAAACCCCGCGCATCGACGCTGTCGCTCTCCCGATCATAGAGCACGCCGCCTTCGCCGTACCTGTCCACACCGTCGCGTTGGAGATAGCCAAGATGGGCACGGTAAAGGCCGGACCCGGAGCGCCCGCCGCGCGCGATATGAACCTTCACCACGACGCGGCGCATATGCAGGCGTGAAAGACGCCCGGTCTTGAGCCCGCGCGTGCCGGCGGCGCGACCTGCTCCGGAACGCGCGCCTGTGAAGCTTGCCCGCGTCGCCTTGGGCAGCTTCGCAATCGCCCGGCGCAGCTTGCGTGAGGCCCGCCGTCCTGAGCCTCTTCCCTGATCGCCGATCCGCCCGAGGCGCGGGGTAAAGGGCGTCTCCTCGCTCATAGTGCGGCCTCCGGCCCGTGCACCCGAAAAACCCTCGATAAATCTGAGACTTGCCGGAAACCCGTGCACCGCAATGTTGTGCAAAGGGTTCCAAAAAAGAGATGTGCAGACAAGGCGTTAGGTGGCATGTGGTGCCACAGCTTCAATCTCGCCCTACCGGGTTCGCTTACCCTCTCCTTGCATCTGCTTGTATCACTTTGCATCCGCTTGCAGCCTGTCACTTATGAGACGTTATCAGCGGAATGGCGACGCCATCCATATCTGTTATTTGAGTAGGGCCAAAATACCGACCATCGAGGGAGTCAGCATGCGCGTTCAATAAGAATAATTCGCCTGTTCTCAAGCGTGAACAACCTTGCCAATCAGGCAAATTTCGTCCCTGAGAATCGACTAGGCGCGCTTGCGCGACAGGCTTTCTATTTATCAAAATCGTCTGTTCGGTCCGGCAGATTTCATCTCCAGACACCCCCACAATTTTCTTTATCAAAGGCCAGTCTGCGCCAACAAACCCGCGTGCTTCTGCCCACTGCGCATCAGGGCTGCTGGCTGAGACAACGCCCCACCGGCCATTCGTGAATGGCGCGTTGCTCAGCCAGTAAAAGCCTTTCGGAGCGCTGTCAGTCCGGTTCCAAATCAAGCGCTCCACCGGATTACAAACAGCCCCAAACAGGACCAGACCAATGCCTGTTACAACAGTCCACAGAACCCGCTTTCTCATTTCGGGTTCCCAATACGCTCTGATGTGGACGCGTAAGAATTGCGCTCTGACCAGCGGATCAGGCTGGGCTTGGGATAGAACACGCGTGCTCCATGTTTGCGATAGATTGGGCCTCGCCCTTCACAGCGATAATGATCGAGCGTCGAGCGTTTCAGTCTCAAGAATGCCGCCGCTTCGACCACGCTGAGCAGCTCCGGCCAACCATCATCACTTTGTTCTTTTTCTACCTTCTTCGTCATCGCTAAGATCTCCTTTGTTTGTTATGCGATGACCAAAGCCTTGCTGGAAAATGCGGTTCGTTGGAGAGGGAAAATTGCCAATTGGCATTTTCCCCTTGCGCTTTAACCAAGCCCTGAACACCGGAAAACCGCCCCGAAGATGATCTTCGGAGCGGCTGATTTGGTGATGGGTTTGAGCGCTAGTCGCGCGGGTTCCAGAGGATGACGTGGCGGCCTTTCTTGCCTTTGACGGGGGCAAGATTTGCGTAAATCTTGCGCGGTCCGATCTGCGGGTCTGCGAGGGTGATCGAGACATATTCACGTCCGGAGGCCTTAGCTTTGCGCATCCAACCGCCGCCGATTTCAGTTGAGGTTTCGCCGGCATAGATGCGGTAGTCCGGCTGTCCATCCTGGGCTTTCTCATCATTCTTCTCGATGCGGATTGAACTTGTGAGGTTCATCATTGCGAGGGCGCCTTCAAAGCCTGTTTTGGTTTCGCTGACATATCCGAGTGCATTGGCCATGGTGTTCTCCTTTTCGTTTCCTTGGCTGTCTTGGGGGACCTCTTGTCCCCGTCGACGCCGGACCGTTAGGACGGGGCCGGGCTGCATTGAACCTCACAAGGGCGAAACAAAGTGGAGCACCGGACCAGCGTAGAATTTTGTGTCGCGATGAATGCGCGAACGCGCAGAGGAAAATTCTTCGAAGGGCCGGTTTCAAGGCAGGCGGGCCGCGTCCAGGTCACACGGCAAGAGACGGGAACGGGAGGTCTTCCTCTGACAAGGAGACATCAGAAAAGGACTACCACTGGCTAGGCATATGGACACAAAGCAAACCTCAAGACGGGCGATTTTTTTCAGCGTCCTCCTCAAATGAACTTTACCTGCCACCCCTCCACTTCAAACATGGCGAAAGCCGCCCGATGACAGACACCGGACGGCTCTACTTGCCGCGCTAACGGGAGACTAAAGCGTCAGGCGGCGTTCTGGTGTTCAAGGCCTTCATCATCAGGCGCGCTCTGTATCTCGCTGGCTTCGAACAGACCAGTAATTCGGCTCCACGCATCAACAGGCGCACACGCAGCGCCTTCGACAAGGCGGGTGGGCGGCACCTGCATCCAGCTCGGTCGCCAGTCGGTATTAGGTTCACACCCCTCGCCAATAATGCGATTTCCAATGACCATCTTCTGGGCTTTTGCGGTGTCGGTCGCGCAGCTTGTCGCAAGCGATGTCGTGCCAATATCCGCGACCATCGCATTGATGGCACGCTTGTCGCGTAACAGTTCAAAGAAGGCGGGTTCCGGCTTCCAATAACTCGCCATGTCGGTCTCGCAGACATGGGCCACAGCTTCAACAACAGCGCCGCCTGCTTCCAAAGTATCGGCCATTGTGAAGGTCAGCACCAGCATCACTTCATCATCTGACATGGCCAGCAAAGCTACAAAGACCTCGCACAAGTGATAGGCATCACCATTGCGGCGAGCACTACCATTCACGTTCAAAGCCGCAAAAAGGTCGCTCACTTTCTGCTGCGCGGCCTTCATCTCCTGACTGGCTTTCGAGCCTTCAACACTGGCAAGGGTGTCTTCTTTCCGGCTGCGCGTTTCATGGCGTTTGACGTCCCACAGCGCAGAGCCTGTCATGGCATGAGCCACCATTAAGCGCAGCGCAATGGCGGGCTGTTTCAACAAGCTGGCACGGGCTGCGCCGTGGCGGTGCAAGCTAATATAGTCTGCCATCGGGCCTGACATTTCGGGTTTGATTTGAGCGGGTTCGCGCTCGCTTTCACCATTGACCGCGCGATCAAGCCGCTTGGCCTCGGCCTGCGTGACATAGCCTTCATGGCAGGTCACGGTCCCGTCATGGCGGATTTCGATATAGACTTTTCCGCCATCCTCTTTTGAGCGTTGAGCATAGTCCCATTTGTGAAAATATTGCCCGCGCTCAAGGCATGACACATCGCGCCAACCATCGGCAAGATAGGCCTCGACCTGCGCCACAATAGCCTGTGATTGAGCCTGCCAGAACTGCTCGGCATCGGCAAACACGCCATGCTCTCCGAACAGGTCAGCCGTGATTTGTCCCGCATAGTCTGACAGATCAAATAGGGCTTTATCGGTCGTGATCGTGGTGCCACCTGTTACCCATGCTTTGCAATTGCGCCCTGTTGGTACGCGCTCATCTTCGCTCTCATAAAGCCGCAGCCATTCGCCCTGCTGCTCCTCACTCGCCAATGTCAAAGCCCGAATCGTCTCGCGGTCAATCTCGTCATCGGCATAGAGTTTGCGGATCGGGGCGCTAAGCGAAGCCAGCGCCAAGACGCGGTGCACGAGCAATTCTGTCACGCCAAAATAGGCGGCAATATCATCTACGGCGCGGCCTTCATCATGCAGGCGTTTGAACGCGGTGTATTGCTCCATCTCGGTGGCAGGTAGGCGTCCGACATTCTCGATGACAGAGGCTTCAATAGCGCTGGCGGCATCCTTCTCGGACATGATGGCGCAGGGCACCAGAGGCGTCTCGCCTGTCTCTTTGGCGATAGCTTGAAGGGCAAAGAAGCGGCGGCGTCCGGCAATCACACCATAATAGTTGCCTTCACGGCGCACCAGTAAAGTCTGACGAATGCCGCCTGCTTTAATGGATGGAAGTATGTCGGACACGTCCGGCTTTTTGCGTCCGTACCGCATGTTCAGCTTGCTGATTTTAAGTTCGTTCAGTGGGATATATTTGAGAGTTGGTTGTGCCATGTCGTTCTCCTGTTCTGGCGGGTAGAGGGAGAGGCCCAGCTTCCAAGCCGGGTCTCTCCAGTTGATTTTGGTGAAGGGAAAACCATCCGCGTCGCGGGACGGGTCGGGGTCGGTTTCGCCCCAGTCATAGTCGCGTATGGAAATGGTCGGGGCGCGGCCTTCGACCCAAATCTCGGCGACTTGCTGCTGGCAAATTACCAAGGTCAGGCGCGGGCGCGGGTCGAGTTGATCGAACACGCAGCTCATGGCGATGCCCCATCGCCAACGGCTGCCGCGCGGGTGGTGAGCCTTTCAAGGATAGCGCAGCCTGCGTCCAAGGCTTCGGGTAAAAGCTCGTTTGCAACGTCAGTCAGATAAGCGTTATCGCTATCGGGATAATTCGCCTCTATGCCCCATAGGCTGGCGGCATGGCTCTCAAGTTCGACGCCCTCAAAGCTGACCGATAGAACAATCCCACAATAGAACCATTCATCCTGCCGCCATGCTTCCATGACGGCTTCGGCGCGGGCCTGCGCCTTGGCAAAGCGCTGGCGAAAATTGTTACCTGGCCCGATAAAGCCCGGCGCATCCTTGTAGAGTGAAGGCCAGAATCCGTCTTGCCTTTCGTCTGGCGCATCGGGGCAATCGTCGCGCACAATTCGCGCGATGACCTCGAAGCCAGCGACCTCGCAAGAGATGCTGTCACCTTCGCAAACGAAAGACTGAAAGCGTGTCGTGAAGGCCATGACTAGCGACTCCAGAAAATATGGACTTCATCAAAGCCCAACTGGAAAACCATAATCTCGCCATTCAGCGCCATGTCGCGGGCAAGCGCCTGCCAGTCGATATAGTATTGTAGGCTATCTGGAATCTCGTTTCCGCTGTCCTCGTGCAACTGCTCGGCAAAGTCTGCCGCGCTTTTGTATTCTCCCGCATAATCGTCAAAGGCTGCGCGGGCTTGGTCGAGGTCACTGGCAAAGCAGTCATAGAGTTTTGCGCCAAGCTCGCCGTGCTCTTCAAGGAAAGCGGCAAGCTCGCACACAGTATCGAACCCCGCATATTCTGAAATGTTGCAGCCGTAGAAATTGTCGTAATCGTGGATCGCCCATTCTTCGGCGTCCGGCTCTGGCGATGCGGCCAGCATGGCGCTCACCTCCTGCCAGACCTCATGCGGGTCAGTGGCATCTATCCAGCGCCCATGCAGGCGGCCATTATTATAGGCGGCAAGGCAGGCCACATAGATACGTGGCGTGTCTAAACCCAAGGGTACAGTGTCTGCGACAAGAGGTGCAGGGGTTGCAATTTGGTCAGTCATATCAGTCTCCTTTTGCGCCGCGCGTGCTTTCCCCGGCAGGCGGGGTTGGGCGGCGAAAAGGTGCTCAGCCAGAGCGCATAAAGGCGCTGCGCACGGGGTTGCTGTAGGTAGGAGACATAAAAACGATCAAATATCATAAAGACCCGCCCCCTTGCGCAGCGACCGCGCTCTGGCAGACGCACCGTCCGCCCAGACCCGTCTGCTGGGAGAGATATTTAGATAGGATGGGTTTATTGA
>JAXHVK010000051.1:0-17548 GCA_034211135.1 Pseudomonadota bacterium | reverse complement strand
CATGACGGCAGCACGCTTGTCATACCGGTTCATCAAAAAACCGACGGTGCCGAGGTTCATACCATAGGCAGGAATGATTCGTCCGGCATCCAGCATGGAATGTAACGTCTGAAGCATAAAGCCATCGCCGCCCAAGACAACGACGGCGTCAGCTTCTGAAATTGGCACCCAACTGTTCTCGCCCTCAAGTGCCGCTAGGGCTTCTTGTGCGCGGGGCGTTTCGGAGGCAACGATTGCAACACGCTCGAAAGACGCTCTAGCCGCCTTCGCTGCCGACATGTCACGCGCAGCATTATCTTCCGGCGCAGGCTTGGTAGCCATAAAATCTTTCCTCCCGGTCGCGTGCACCCCCCGTGCAGGTTAGCGACTTATCCTGATGTTCCAAATCAAGTCGGATTGCAATTAATGAACGAATTCCCAAAATAGTGTGCGTAAAGGCGCGTTATGGAACCGAACCGACCATCTTCTTCCAAATCGCTGCGTGGCAGTGAAAAAGGCACCTTGCCCGGCGTGAGGCCTGCTGCTTTGGAAACAGACCTTTTGCGGGCACTCGATCGGAATGAGATTGAGGTGCTGTTCCAGCCGCAATTTGCCTGCGGAAGTGGTGCAGTGGTCGGAGCAGAGGCCTTGGCCCGGTGGAAGCATCCCACACTCGGTGAAATCGGGGCGCGTGATCTGTTTGCGATAGCAGAGCGTGCCGCGCTTGTCGCACCACTATCGCGTCATGTCGTTGCCAAGGCGCTCGAAAAAGCGGCGCAATGGCCCAGCGATTTGTCGCTTTCTCTGAATATTACGCCTGAAGAACTGGGCGACCCGCGTTTTTCGGCAGATTTTGCTGCGTTGATTGGTCGCAGCGAGATTGCGCCCAGCCGTCTTATGCTGGAGATCACGGAAGATCTGCTGTTGCGCAATCTCAGTCAGGCGGCTGCTGCGTTGTCTGCTCTTAGAAAGCTCGGTTTTCGCACGGCGCTCGATGATTTCGGAGCCGGTTTCTGCAATTTCCGATACCTTCGCGAATTGCCCCTTGATGCGTTGAAGCTTGACAGGATCATGGTCGACGGTGTGCCCGGTGATCCCAAGGCTGTGGCTGTTTTGAGGGCGATCATGCAACTTGCAAAGGCGCTCGAACTCGAAGTCTATGCCGAAGGTATCGAAAGCGAGATTCAGCGGGCTGCCATCAAATCGGAAGGCTGTGATTACTGGCAGGGATTCCTGCGAGCGGAGCCGATGAAAAGCGCCGAGGTGCTGGAGCTTGCCCGCACCGCGAGAGGGCGGGGCCACGGTTAGGCGGCGCGTTTCCTCTTCGCTTTCTCCGCCTTGCGGACAATGCCGGAAAGACCCTTTGTTAGCTGGAAAAGGCCATTGAGGCGGCTTTTTGGATCACCCCATGCGCGGTTGATTACCAGCTTCATATCCGGCCGCAATTTTGCGGTGTCTTTCAGTCGATCGACATAAGCGATCAAGCCCGGACCATCCGGAAAATCATCATTGTGGAACGTCACGAGACTGCCGCGCGCGCCAACATCAATCTTGGCAATATTCGCCTCGATTGCCTGGTGTTTGATTTCAATCAGGCGGACCAGATTTTGGGTCGGATCAGGCAGATCACCAAAGCGATCAATCATTTCTGCTGCAAGGCTTTCAATCTCCGCCTTGTCCTGTGCCTGATTCAAGCGACGATAGAGCGCCATGCGCACTGTCAGATCAGGGACATAGTCCTCCGGGATCATAATGGGTGCATCAACGGTGATTTGCGGAGATACTTTGTCCTTCGCGGCTTCAAGACCCATTTCACCCGCCTTCGCCGCCATGATCGCGTCTTCCAGCATGGACTGGTAAAGTTCGAAGCCGACTTCGCGGATGTGGCCGGATTGCTCGTCACCCAGCAAATTGCCTGCGCCGCGAATGTCGAGATCGTGGCTGGCAAGCTGGAAACCTGCGCCTAGCGAATCGAGGTCGCCCAGCACTTTGAGCCGCTTTTCAGCGACTTCTGAAAGCTGCATGTCTTTTGCATAGCTAAGATAGGCGTAGGCGCGCAGTTTCGAACGTCCCACACGTCCGCGCAGCTGATACAGTTGTGCAAGGCCGAACCGGTCCGCGCGGTGGATGATGATTGTGTTGGCGCTCGGAATGTCCAGGCCGCTTTCAACGATAGTGGTAGAGAGCAGAACGTCATATTTCTTGTCGTAGAATGCGCTCATGCGCTCTTCGACTTCGCCAGCGCCCATTTGTCCGTGAGCGGCGATGACCTTAACCTCGGGCACGTTTTCGCGAAGCCATTCTTCAAGCGGCTCCATGTCGGAGATGCGCGGCACAACGATGAAGCTTTGCCCGCCGCGGTGGTGTTCGCGCAGCAATGCCTCGCGCATCACCATGTCATCCCATTCCATGACATAGGTTCGCACGGCCAGACGATCGACAGGCGGCGTCTGGATTGTGGAGAGTTCCCGAAGCCCCGTCATAGCCATCTGCAGCGTCCGCGGGATCGGCGTCGCCGTAAGTGTCAGCATGTGAACATCGGCGCGAAGCTGTTTCAGCTTTTCCTTATGGTTCACACCGAAACGCTGCTCTTCATCGACGATCACCAGTCCAAGATTCTTGAACTCGGTCGATTTTGAGAGGATTGCGTGGGTTCCGATCACGAGGTCAACCGTGCCATCGGCCAGACCTTCGCGCGTTTCTGCCGCTTCTTTGGAGGACACGAGCCGCGAAAGCCGCCCGACTTTCAGCGGGAAGCCGGCAAAGCGTTCAGCGAAGTTCTGATAATGCTGGCGAGCGAGCAGGGTTGTGGGCGCGACCACCGCGACTTGCTGTCCGGACATTGCGGCCACAAATGCCGCGCGCAGGGCGACTTCGGTTTTGCCAAAGCCGACATCGCCGCAAACAAGGCGGTCCATCGGTTTGCCGCTTTCCAGATCGCGCAGGACATCCGCGATTGCGGCATCCTGATCGTCGGTCTCCTCCCATGGGAAGCGATCAACGAATTGGTTAAAGCTGGCTTCTTCCGCTTCGAATACGGGCGCTTTCTTCAATGCGCGCTGCGCGGCCACTTTCATCAATTCACCGGCAATTGCGGTAATGCGCTCTTTCAACCGGGCGCGGCGTTTCTGCCATGCTTCTCCGCCCAAGCGATCAAGCGGAACGGCTTCTTCGGAAGAACCATAGCGGGAGAGAACATCGATATTTTCAACCGGTATGAACAGCTTGTCTCCGCCGTGATATTCCAGTGCGACGCAATCGTGTTGGCTTTTGCCGACTGTGATCGGATCGAGGCCCAGATACTTGCCGATCCCGTGCTCAACATGGACGACTAGGTCGCCGCGCGAGAGCGCCTGCAATTCGGCGAGAAACGCATCGGAATCCTTGCGCTTCTTTTTGCGACGGACAAGTCGGTCGCCCAGCACATCCTGTTCGGTCAGGATTTCAAGATCATCATTCGCGAAGCCGGCTTCAAGCGGCAGAACCATGGCCGCTGTTTTGCCCTTGGATGAAAGGCCAAGCGCCTCTTGCCAATTTTCCGCCTGCACCGTTTCGCAGCCTGCTTCGGCGAGGATGGATGCAATGCGCTTGGCTGACCCCTGCGAATAGGCTGCAAAGAGGGGTTTGCGCCCTGACTTGCCGATTGCCTGAAAATGCTTCGCCGCCGCCTCATAGACATTTTCGCCACGGGTCCGTTCCGGCGTGAAATCGCGTGCGGCCTTGAACCCGAAATCAAGCGACTTGCCCGTATCAGGATTGGCGAAAACACTGGTCCGGTGAGCAGGGGCTGATGAAAGCGCTTCCGCAAATTCCGCTTCGCTCAAATAGAGAGCATCCTTGCCGAGCGGGCGATAGCTGCCTGTCTTGTCAGCCGCGACGCGTGTGCGCTGTTCGTGATAATCGGCAATATCGGAAAGGCGTTCCTCACCCGCACCGATGGCCGCCTGATCAATGACGACGACATCGTCTTTGGCCAAATGGTCGAAAAGGGTGGCCAGCTTCTCTTCAAAAAGCGGTAGCCAGTGCTCCATGCCAGCAAGCCTTCGACCTTCGCTTACCGCTTCGTAAAGGGGGTCCTGCGTCGCGCTGGCGCCGAACATTTCACGATAGCGGGACCGGAACCTTTTGACAGTGTCATCATCCAGAAGCGCTTCGGAAGCGGGCAATAGAAGATGGTCTTCCAGCCGCCCGGTAGAACGCTGTGTGCTGGGATCGAACAGGCGAAGGCTTTCAAGTTCATCGCCAAAGAAATCCAGCCTGAGCCCCTCATCCAGAGACGAAGGGAAGATATCGACAATGGATCCGCGCACAGCAAATTCGCCGTGATCGACAACTGTATCTGTCCGCGAATATCCCTGCCGGGTGAGAAGCGCAGCAAGGCTGTCATGCCCAATCGTGACACCGGGCTTGAAACCGCGGGCATTCTCGCGAACGCGAAACGGTGTGAGCACGCGCTGCAATGCCGCATTCACAGTCGTTACAAGCAATTGCGATCCGCCTGACGGGTGCTGCAACCGGAACAGCGCCGAAAGGCGCGCCGCGCTCACGGAAAGGGCGGGGGATGCGCGATCGTAGGGCAGGCAATCCCATGCCGGAAATTCCAGCACCTCAACCTCAGGGGCGAAGAACCGTGCTGCCTCTGCCACTGATCGCATCGCGGCCTCATCCGCTGCGATGAAGACCGCGCGCTGCTTTGCGGCTCTGGCAAGGTCCGCCATTACAAGCGGCTGCGCACCGCGCGGCAGTGACGACAGGGTCAAAACGCTGTCAGCGGAGAGGATTTGGGAGAGGTCTGGCATGTGTATCACTCAAAGGGTGAAAGCCCCGCACGTTCCCGGGACGGGGCCGCACGAGGCTGATTCAGGCTTGTTTGTTGCCACGCACAGGGCGCGACAAAATCGTTCGCCGATTAGCGCGGGATATCGACGTAATCGAGCTTCATCATCAGGTCGATCTGCTTGCCAGCGAACTTTTCCGGCACGCTTTGTGTTTTCAGCGCCCACGCCATGATGTCCACGTCATCTTCTTCGAGCAGCGCTTCGAACCATTGCAGTTCTTCCTCCCCCCAATCGGCCGAATAGCGGTCAAAAAAGCCACCGATCATGTAATCGGCTTCGCGTGTGCCACGGTGCCATGAACGGAACTTGGCCCGGGCCATGCGTTCATCGAAGGCTTTGCTGTCTAAAGTGGGCATATCAGTCATGCAGGGCGAGGTAAGACACTGTCTCACAGCGTTCAAGCGGGTATAGACGTAATCACCATGCGCCCAGACATTCTCAACCCCTTGTTTGCTGATACCACTACGCTTGACGGTGTGGGGCCGAAGCTGGCGAAGCCATTGGAGAAACTGGGGCTAAGCACCCTCAAGGATGTCGCATACCACCTGCCCGAGCGTTTTGTCTCGAGGCGCGCAATAGCCAATCTTGATGAAGGCGGGGAGGGTGAGCAGGTCATCGTCGCGCTGACGCCGACAGAGCACCGCGCGGCACGAAATCCTGGGCGGGGGCCGTACCGTGTCCTCGCTCAGGATGATGCCGGAAATATCTGTGCGCTCACATATTTCGGCAGGGCATCATATACCGCGAAAAAGCAGCTTCCCGTCGGCGAGAAACGCTGGGTAGCTGGTCGTCTGGACCGTTACGGAGACATGCTTCAGATCGTTCATCCCGATCACATCGAGAAGGAGAGCAGCGCGCATCTGGGCCGCATGACGGAGCCAGTCTATCGCCTGTCAGAAGGCCTGACTCAGCCGCGTGTTACGTCTCTGGTCGAGCAGTCTCTAGCAAAGCTTCCAGAACTGGACGAATGGATTGAGCCGGGGCAATTGGCCCGCGAAGGGTGGCCTGAGTGGCGCGAGGCAATGAAGGTTTCACATCAGGGCCCATCAGAAAAAGCCCGTGATCGGCTTGCTTATGATGAATTGCTCGCAAACAGCCTCGCGCTTCTGCTGGTGAAAGCGGATGGGAGGCGTCGCAAGGGTCAGGCCTTGGCCGGCGACGGGCGTTTGCGAGAGCGGCTGGCGCTGCCTTTCGAGATGACGGGTGCGCAGAAACGCTCGATTGCCGAGATCGAAGGGGATTTGCAGCAGGAATCGCCGATGCTGCGTCTTCTTCAGGGCGATGTTGGTGCGGGAAAGACGGTCGTCGCGCTCGCCGCGATGCTGATTGCTTGTGAAGCGGGGAAGCAGGCGGCCTTGCTTGCTCCGACGGAAATTCTGGCACGCCAGCACTTCGAAACGCTGCGAAAAATGGCTGCGCCGACAGGTGTTGAGATCGCTTTGCTCACAGGCCGCGCAAAGGGCAAAGAGCGTGAAGGCATCCTGATGGGATTGCTCAATGGGTCGATTGATATCCTTGTCGGCACACATGCGATCTTTCAGGATGCGGTCAGCTACAAGGATCTTGGCCTCGTCGTTATTGATGAACAACACCGCTTCGGAGTGGCTCAGCGGCTTGCCTTGGCAGGGAAGGGCAAACGCGCGCCGCACACACTCGCAATGACAGCGACCCCGATCCCGCGCAGCCTGACGCTGGCGCAATATGGCGAAATGGATGTTAGCCGTCTTGATGAGCTGCCGCCCGGTAGGCAGGCTATCGATACGCTGGTGGTCGCACAGGAACGGCTGGAAGATGTCGTCGCAGGCGTTGAGCGCCATCTCGCAACGGGACAGCAAGCTTATTGGGTTTGCCCCATGGTGCGTGAAAGCGAAACTGATGATATCGCTGCTGCAGAAGCGCGCTACGCCTCTTTGAAAGAACGGTTTGGAGAGGATGTTGTCCTTGTCCACGGGCAGCTTCATCCCGAAACCAAGGACGCCAATATGGAGCAGTTCGCGTCCGGTAGGGCGAAGTTGCTTATTGCAACGACCGTGATCGAAGTGGGCGTCGACGTACCCAGCGCGACTTTGATGGTGATTGAACAAGCCGAACGTTTTGGGCTGGCTCAATTGCACCAGTTGCGCGGTCGTGTCGGGCGGGGAAGCGAGAAGAGCCGCTGTCTGCTTCTACGCGGTAACGAGCTGTCTGAAACCGGCAAGAAACGGCTGGCTCTTATGCGGGAGACGCAGGACGGGTTCCGCATTGCCGAAGAGGATCTGGAGCTGCGTGGCGGGGGCGAATTGCTTGGCACCCGTCAATCCGGCGATGCGGCATTCCGCTTGGCTGATCTGGATCAGGTGCAACGCTTGCTGCCTGTTGCCCATGCCGATGCGCGGATATTGATGGATCATGATGGAGGCCTCACAAGCCCTAGGGGCGAGGCGGCTCGGACATTGCTTTATCTTTTTGAACGCGACTGGGGCGTGCAATTACTTCGTGGCGGATAGTGTTGCAGGAAAAACGCGAAGTTAATGAAATGTTTGGCTAATTCTGCAAAACCCTCTGCGCGTAACGGAGAGATAGATGCAGAAAATCAAGTATTCGCGCCTGAAGCTTGCCATTTATGGTTTGTTTTGCGGCTTGTTCGCTTGGGGCGGATACTGGGTCTGGTCCAACTTTACAGGGTCAGGAGCCTGGTTCGCGGGCTTTATGACGCTCGTCATGTCGGGCTGCCTTTGCATAGTGCTTCGCTATCTGCTGCTGGGCAATACAATTGCCGAAATCGGGCGTATCGAGATGCGTCACCACGGCCTTCTGGGCACGAAAAGGATACGCTATTCCGAAATCGGTGATGTCCAGATCGAAAGCTCTACAAGCAGCGGCATTTTTACCTCGCGGCATCTTACACTGGTTTCACTCCCCGGTGGCTTCGGGAAAGTCCGCATCTCGGAAAGCCTGCTAGAAAACCGGGTTGGCGGCATAGAGGCGATCGTTGATCAAATGGCCAATGGTTCCAAGAAGCAAGGCGACGAAGTGCAGCACGCCCGTCGTGCTGATCCAAAGCCGGTGCCTGCTGCACGCGGCGGAGGATTTGGGCGTAAGTCGGTCTGAGTTAGAACTGGGCGCTAACGCCGTCTTCCTTCAGCCGCTCTGCCAGATGCTGTGCAGCTAGCGCCACATCTTGCCACACAGCATCGAAGTCATCCTCGCCACCATAATACGGATCAGCCACTGGCTCGCCTACGCGGCCCGGAACTGCGTCCAGCAGCAACGCGACTTTCGCGCGTGCGCCCTTGGGTTGGCGCGCTCTGATTCCAGCCAGATTTGCTGTGTCCAGCGCGAAGATATGGCTGAAACGCTCGAAATCTTCGCTCTCTAGCTGGCGGCCTTTGGCTTCTCTGATATCAACTGCGTTGGCTTTCGCAGTAGCTATCGCGCGTGGATCAGGTGCCTCTCCTAAGTGATAGGAGGCGGTACCAGCGGAATCGATTTCGCAGTCGAGATCTGCTTGCGCAGCAGCCGAACGAAATGCGCCTTCCGCCATAGGGGACCGACAGATATTGCCGAGGCAGACAAACAGGACTGCTAAATTCGAGCGTTTCTGGCTAAGCATGCAATTCAGATAGCGAATTAACCATGTCTTGTTCAAGGCAGGCAGATGTAACGTGGAGTAAGGTGAATGCGCCGTTTCTTGCTGACAATTGCTTTGGTGGCGGCGGTAATATCGCCGCTGCGTGCTGGTCCTCTGGAAGATTACGAGGCGCTCCGCGAAGAAATCTGGCAATCGACTCTGGATAGTCAGCCTCTGCTCGCGACAAGTATCGGAGACCGGCGCGGTGATGGGAAGCTGAGCGACTTGTCTCTCGAAGGCTGGGAAGCAGATTTGGCGCAGGATCAGGCGAATCTTGTCCGGCTAGAAGCGATAGACCCAAGCCAGCTTCCCGTTGAAGTGCAGGTGGATTACGCCGTGCTCAAACGCAGTCTCGAAGATGATATTGCTGCGGGACAGCACGCCCATTCGCGTTACGTGCTGTTTACGACATTCAGCGGTTGGTTTTCCGGATTCGCATCACTCCCGAACCGCTCCCCGTTTTTCACGGAAGCGGATTATGAGAGCTATGTCGCACGTCTTGAGGCTTTTCGCGCCTACAATGCGCACGGCATTGCGCGAAGCCGTGAAGCGGTGAAGCGCGGCCTCACCCAAGCGTGTGAGCCCATGAATGGGTTCGAAAGCCGGATTGAACGGCAGCTTGTTGAGGAGATGGAGGCTTCCCCCTTTTACGCCCCTTTCAAGCAAGAACGTCCTGCCTCTATCAGTGAAGAAGCGTGGGATGCCCTGAAGGCCAGGATGGAAGCAGCGCTGAAGATTTCGGTTTTCCCTGCATATGAAGAGCTGCTCAATTTCTACAATCGCGAATATGCCCCGAATTGCCGCACAGGCCTGCCCGGCGTATCCCAGACTTCTGGCGGGGCGGCCTATTACGCCAATCGCGTCAAAAGCTTCACGACAACCGACATGACACCGGATCAGGTCCACCAGCTGGGTCTGTCCGAAGTTGCCCGCATTCGCGCAGAGATGGAGCAGGTGGCGTCTGACGCAGGCTTCCCTTCGCGGGAGGCCTATATCGAGCATCTTCGCACCGATCCGCGCTATTACATGACCGATCCCGAGGCCTATGTGGCCCATGTCGCAGCGCTGGCGAAGACGATTGACGGGTTTATGCCGAAACTCTTCGGAAAGCTGCCCAGACAGCCTTACACAGTGCTGCCTATCCCTGCGGCAAACGCAAAGGGGAATACGACTGCTTATTATGAACCGGGCTCGATGGCTGCGGGTCAGGCCGGCATTTACCGGATCAATACGACTGAACTTGATCAGCGGCCCCTTTGGGAATTGCCTGCGCTCGGCGTTCACGAAGCGGTGCCCGGCCACCATCTCCAAATCGCCCTGCAACAAGAGCTCGACCTGCACCCGTGGCGGGCCAACACCGCCTACTTCACTGCCTTTGTAGAGGGCTGGGGTCTCTATTCGGAGCGTCTAGGCATTGAGATGGGGCTATTTGACACGCCAGCGAAAGAAATGGGCCGATTGTCTTATGAAATGTGGCGGGCGACGCGGCTTGTCGTGGATACGGGCATTCATTCGAAGGGCTGGTCGAAACAGAAGGCGGTCGATTTCATGCTCGACAATACCGCTCTTTCACCAGCGAATATCGATGCCGAGGTGAACCGTTATATCACATGGCCGGGGCAGGCGCTGGCTTACAAAGTCGGGGAGCTGCGCATCAGGGCTCTGCGCAAGTCGGCGGAGGATAGGCTGGGCACAGATTTCGACTTGCGCGCCTTTCACGATACTGTTCTCGAAAACGGGTCAATCCCACTGAATGTGCTCGAGATGCATGTCGAACGCTGGATTCAGGACGAGCAAATCCGCATTAATCGCGAAAAGCAGGCTGAGGGCTAGGCCGCCTGCCCGACGGGCATCGGGGAGGTGCTGGACAGGACCTCTTCGGTTATGCGCCTCAGATTGACCTTCGCCTTTAAACGCGTGCCCAGCAGGGCGGTGCCGCTGACTTTGCGCTGGACGAACAGCGTTTCAATCGGCGGGAACGCCCATGTGTCCTTGTCCTGTGCGATTGCATAGCCTTCTTCCCGAAGCAGGTGGATAAAGCCACGATCAGCAAAATCGAACGGCGCATCTTCGCGCATTTCGTTGACGACAATGTCGATCATTTTGCGCACGCGTTCCGGGTGCTTTTCTGCGACGATGGGCATCATAAAGCCTGCGTCTATCGTGGCTTTGAGTACCTCTTCCTGATTGCCCTCAAGCCCGGCGATCAGCATGTCTCGATATCCGTTGGCCACCACAGGGTCGACAGCGCGACAGGCGCCAAAGTCGAGCAAGATGATTTCGCCGGTTGAAGGGCGATAACGGAAATTGGCAAAATTCGGATCGGTTTGCATGACGCCGAATTCAAACAATTCGCGCGATACCAGTCGAAGCAGATTGCCGAAGATTTCATCACGGCGCTCGCTCGGTTCTTCTTCGAGCTTTTCAATCCCAACCCCCGCTTCAAAGCTCATTGCCAGAATTGATCCGCGCGTAAGCTCTTTATGCAATCGCGGCACAACAAAGCCGGGCGTATCAGCCAGTTGTTCGCGATACAGCTCCATCTGTTCGCCTTCGCGACGATAGTCAGCTTCTTCGTGGAGTTGTTTCTTTGCCGCTGCCAAAAGCTTATCCACTTCCAGTTCCGGAGGGGCGAAGCCGGCGACCTTCAGCAGCGTCATGACATTGTCGACATCGCTGTCGATGCTTTTTGCGACGCCCGGATACTGCACCTTGATCGCAAGCTCCTGCCCGTCGCGTGTCATCGCCTTATGCACCTGTCCGATGCTGGCCGCAGCAATTGGTCGGGCGTTGAAATACTTGAACTGTTTGCGCCAATCGGGGCCCCATTCGGACTTCAGCACGCTATCGAGCTGCTTAGCCGGCATGAAATTCGCCTGATCGCGTAGGCGGGCCAGAATTTCGCCGAGTTCCGGCGGCAGGAAGTCGCCTGCGTCCAGGCTTATCATCTGCCCCATTTTCATTGCCGCACCGCGCAAATGCGACAGTCGATCCGTCATCCGTTTGACATTGCCGGGGGTCAGAACGAGGTCGCGGGTGGAAATCCGCTCTCCACTGGTCAAACGCCGTGCACCTTCCGCTGCCATGCCTCCGGCCACCCCACCAACGAGGCGTCCGAACGTACCGATGCGAGCAAGCCTGCCGGAAGGCACAGCCTTTTCGCGGGAGCGATCGGAGCGCGGGGAATCGTTGTTGTTTTCTGACACTTTGGAGAGGTCCTTTTTCCGTCCACTTTCACAACGGAGAGCGCCGATTGGTGTTCCACCACATTACGAGAGGGATGGGCTTAAGTACGCAAGCCATGAGATGCGGGAACTCCCACCGGATTAACGCGCTTTTGGCACATGGACGGAAAAGTTACTCTCACACCCGCTTCGCGCATGCTCGGTTATGCGGGGCTGTTACCGCAAATAATCTGTATTGCCTTGGTTCTTACCCAGAATGAATACCGGTTTTCGGCGCTGTTCATCGGTTTCGTCTATCCAGCGGTGATTTTCAGCTTTCTAGGCGGTGTCTGGTGGGGGCAGGCGATTGCGCGAGTCGGTCAGGCACCGGCGGGCGTCTATGTAGTCGCTGTACTGCCCAGTTTGATAGCAGCCGCCTTGTTCATACCTTACCTTGAAGGCTGGGAATGGCCAGGCCCGGCGATGCTGTATCTCGGAGCTTTCATCGCGCTTAGTCCGCTGGTCGACCGTGCTCTGGGGTTCGCGGCGCAGGATTTCATGCGCCTGCGATGGCACCTTTCCATAGGATTGGGATTGCTGACGATCGGATTCGGGCTGCTCGCAACACAGGTGATGCAGCCGAGCCTGCCGCAGCAAGGCGCTGCGCCAGCAATTTCGACGGTTTTTACCTGAGAAACGAAATGGTCGGGGAGAGAGGATTCGAACCTCCGGCCCCTGCCTCCCGAAGACAGTGCTCTACCAGGCTGAGCTACTCCCCGACCGTGTCGTACCGCTGCAGATTCGCCTGAGCGGTTCGAGGCAAGGCGCGCCCTATAGGTGTGGATTGGCGGGGTGGCAAGCGGGCATTTGCAGCCTATAGAATTTCCATGGCCAGTTTGCAGCATCCAGAGACGATTCCCTCCAGCATTTCAGGCAAGGGACACCCCGAATGGCAATATCTCGATCTTATGCGAGAGATTTGGGAAACCGGTTCGGAAAGAGTGGATAGGACGGGTGTCGGCACGCGTTCCGTATTTGGCGCGCAATTGCGATACGATCTGTCTGATGGCGCAATGCCGCTTCTCACGACGAAGCGGGTCTATTGGAAAACCGCAACGCGAGAAATGCTGTGGTTTCTTACCGGCGACACGAATATCCGTCCGCTGGTGCTGCAAGGCGTAAAGATTTGGAATGAATGGCCTCACGCCCGATTCGTGAAAGAAACAGGCGAAGACATAGCGCTCGATGAATTCGTACAGCGGATTGCTGATGATGAGGAGTTTGCGAAACGCTGGGGTGATCTAGGCCCCGTCTATGGCAAACAATGGGTCGACTGGCCGACCTACCGTTATCGCAAGGATGGACTTTATGAACCCGGGGAAGGGATCAATCAGGTTGCGCAGGTCGTCGATAGTCTGATCAACAATCCCGGTAGCCGCCGTCATATTATCGAAGGCTGGAACGTCGCTGAGCTTGATCGGATGGCTTTGCCGCCTTGTCACAAGACCTATCAGTTTCATGTTGCTGGCGACCGATTGAACTGCCTGCTCTACCAGCGCAGTTGCGATGTTGCGCTTGGTCTGCCGTTCAACCTCTGGTCGGCGGCTTTGCTGACCCGGATGATGGCGCAGCAAACCGGCTATCAGGCGGGAGAACTGGTCTGGATGGGTGGTGATACGCACCTGTATCTCAATCATGAACATTTGATCAGCGAGCAATTGTCTCGAACCCCCGCGGGATCACCGACATTGGAAATCGTCAGAAAGCCCGAAACAATTTTCGATTACCAAATCGAGGATTTCGTGGTGCAAGATTACGCTCCGCAGGCCCCTATCAAGGCCCCTGTTGCGGTGTGATCGACGCTGCTTGACCATGCATTTTGCGTGACATAGGCGACTGTCCCAAGACGTGCTCCGGCGCATTTACCGGCGCCGCTTTTGAGCCTCTTTTGGGGAGAGTTACCTATGGCCGATCCGGCCGATAAACCGACAAATTCAGGGGATAATCGCCCCGCGCTCGCACTCCATGTGCCAGAGCCGAAATTCCGTCCCGGCGATGCTGCCGATTTCAGCGATATCGACATTGGCGAGGCAGGCGCACAGCCGCGCCCGGACGAAACCGTCAAGCCCGAGGACATGAAAGACTTCGCCTATGGTCTTGTCCGAGTGCTGGGCGATGACAATAAGGCGCACGGCCCGTGGGATCCGAAACTCGATCCCGATACCTTGCGCACGATGCTGGGTCACATGGCGATGGTTCGCGCTTTTGACGAACGCATGTTCCGCGGTCAGCGACAGGGCAAGACCAGCTTTTACATGAAGTGTACCGGAGAGGAGGCAACCAGTGTTGCCGCTTCGATGGCGCTTGCCAGTGATGACATGGTGTTCCCGTCATACCGTCAGCAAGGCGTTTTAATCGCGCGCGGTTACCCCCTGCTTGAAATGATCAACCAGATCTATTCGAACAAGGGTGACAAGCTGAAAGGCCGCCAGCTGCCGATCATGTATTCGAGCCGCGAGCACAGCTTTTTCAGCATCTCCGGCAATCTCGCAACCCAGACCCCGCAGGCTGTTGGCTGGGCCATGGCGAGCGCGATCCAGGGCGACAGCCGGATTGCAGCAACCTGGGTGGGTGAGGGTTCCACGGCAGAGGGCGACTTCCACTCAGCCTGTACCTTCGCGACTGTCTACAACGCGCCGGTTATCCTGAATGTAATCAATAACCAGTGGGCGATTTCCAGCTTTAGCGGTTTTGCCGGTGCGGAGCGCACGACCTTCGCAGCGCGCGCGCTCGGCTATGGCCTCGCAGGGCTTCGCGTGGATGGAAATGACGCGCTGGCCTGTTATGCGGCGCAGGAATGGGCCGCGAACCGGGCAAGGGCCAATGCCGGCCCGACATTGATCGAATACTTTACCTATCGCGCCGAAGGACACTCTACCTCAGATGATCCCTCCGGCTATCGCTCTGCGCAGGAGCGCGACGAATGGCCGCTGGGCGATCCGGTCACACGCTTGAAAGATCACCTCATTGCGATCGGTGAATGGGATGAAGAGCGTCAGGCCGAGATGGATCGGCAGTGCGCTGAAGAGGTGAAGGCCACCACCAAAGAAGCCGAGAAAAACGGCATTCTTGGCCATGGCCTGCACCATCCCTTCCGCACCATGTTCGAAGACGTGTTCGAAGATCTGCCCTGGCATCTAAAAGAGCAGGCTGAACAGGCAACCCGTGAACGCATCACCAAGTTTGGCGAAGAGGAGCCCTACAAATGAGCACCGAAACCAAACCGCAAGTGAACGCGGAAACCGACACCGAACGCCGCGTCAATATGATCGAGGCGATCAACGACGCCCTCGATATCATGCTTGAGCGCGATCCTGATGTGATCGTGATGGGCGAAGATGTCGGATATTTCGGCGGCGTATTCCGCTGCACCGCCGGATTGCAGGAGAAGCACGGCAAAACACGTGTCTTCGATACTCCGATCAGCGAATGTGGGATCATTGGCGTTGCTGTGGGAATGGGTGCCTATGGGCTTAGGCCGGTCCCGGAAATCCAGTTCGCCGATTACATTTATCCGGGTCTCGACCAGTTGATCTCCGAAGCAGCAAGACTGCGTTATCGCTCAGCGAACGAATATATCGCTCCGATGACTGTGCGCTCTCCCTTTGGTGGCGGCATCTTTGGCGGGCAGACGCACTCGCAATCGCCAGAAAGCATCTTCACACACGTATCCGGCCTGAAGACGGTCATTCCTTCGACGCCTTACGATGCAAAGGGGCTGCTGATCTCGTGCATCGAAGACAATGATCCTGTGATCTTCTTCGAACCAAAGCGTATCTATAACGGCCCGTTTTCCGGCTTTTACGACAAACCCGTTGAGCCCTGGAAGAAGCACAAGGATAGCGTCGTACCAGAGGGGTATTACAAAATCCCGCTGGGCAAGGCACGTCACGTAACCGAAGGCGAAGAAGTGACAATCCTCGCCTACGGTACGATGGTTCATGTCGCCGAAGCGGTTGCGAAGGAAAAAGGCGTAAACGCCGATATCCTCGACCTGCGCACACTCGTCCCGCTTGATATCGAAGCGATCGAAGCCTCGGTGAAGAAGACCGGCAAGTGCCTGATCGTTCACGAGGCAACCCGCACCAGCGGATTTGGCGCGGAGCTGTCTGCGCTCGTCACGGAACGTTGCTTTTACCACCTTGAAGCGCCGGTCGAACGTGTGACCGGCTTTGACACGCCATACCCGCACTCTCTGGAATGGGCATATTTCCCGGGACCGGTGCGAATTGGCGAAGCACTCGACAAAATTTTGAAGGACTGACCCGATGGCTAATTTCACTTTCAACATGCCCGATGTGGGCGAGGGCGTTGCCGAAGCGGAAATTGTCGAATGGCACGTGAAAGTCGGCGACAGTGTCGAGGAAGATCAACACCTCGTCGACGTGATGACCGACAAAGCGACGATCGACATCGAGAGCCCGGTCTCAGGCACGGTTGTCGAAGTTGCTGGCGAACTGGGCGATACGATTGCTGTTGGCTCAATGCTGCTGGTGATCGAAGTGGAAGGGGACGTCAGCGAGGCTGAGCCTGCCGAAGCTCAACAACCAGAGAAAACGCCAGAGCCATCGCCGGTCCAAACTCCGGATGAGAAAGGCGAGCAAGCCCCAGAAACGGCGCCAGAGCCGGCGCAAGCTCCGGCACCAGAGCCACAGGCAGAGCCAGAGCCTGCCGTAACGAGCAAAGTCCTCGCCTCTCCCGCCGTGCGAAAGCGTGCGCGCGATCTTGGCGTTGATCTTGGTTCAGTGAAGCCTGCGGAAGACGGCCGCGTTCGCCACGGCGATCTCGACCAGTTCCTCGCGTACAATTCTGGCGGCGGCTACTCACCAGCTGGGGGCACGCGTGCGGACGAGGCGATCAAGGTTATCGGCCTGCGCAAGCGCATCGCCCAGAACATGAGCGCTTCCAAACGTCACATCCCGCACTTCACCTATGTCGAAGAGTGTGATGTTACCGAACTTGAGCGGATGCGTGCGCAGCTCAACGCTGAACGCGGTGACAAGCCGAAGCTTACCATGCTGCCTTTGCTCATTACCGCGATCTGCAAAAAGCTGCCTGACTACCCGATGATCAACGCGCGTTATGATGATGAAGCACAGGTTGTGACGCGCCATGGTTCTGTCCATCTCGGTATGGCGACACAGACCGATACCGGACTGATTGTTCCGGTCATTCGTGATGCGCAGGCGCGCAATCTGTGGCAGCTTGCAAGCGAGATCGGTCGCCTTGCCAATGCGGCGCGTGACGGGTCTGCCAAATCGGAAGAACTTTCTGGCTCGACCCTCACGATTACCTCGCTGGGTCCCCTCGGCGGTGTCGCAACCACTCCGGTCATCAATCGACCTGAAGTTGCGATCATTGGTCCGAATCGAATCATCGAACGGCCAATGTTTGTTTCAGACGGACAGGGCGGTGAACGAATCGAAAAGCGTAAGCTGATGAACATTTCGATCAGCTGCGATCACCGAGTGGTCGATGGGTATGACGCTGCGAGCTTTGTTCAGGACCTGAAACGGCTGATTGAAGCGCCTGTTTTGCTGTTGTCGCAATAATTTCTCATTTTAGCTGGGTGAGGGCGTTGACAGCACTTCCTACCCGGCCTAGAGGCGCGTCTCCCAAGCGGTGGTGACACACTCTCACCGCAGTTCGCGGGTGTAGCTCAGTTGGTTAGAGCGCCGGCCTGTCACGCCGGAGGTCGCGGGTTCGAGTCCCGTCACTCGCGCCACTTTTTTCTCAGAAACGTGTGCGCAATTCGCTTCGGCTTAGTCGTCTTTGGCTGCCGGAGGGGACCAGCTTCCGGTTTCCATCCAGATCAGGAAACGACGAAGCGGCAAGAGCCATATGAGGCCGAGAATCACATAAACCACAGTCTGCGCCCCACCGGACCATTCACCGAT
>JAXHVK010000050.1:0-18087 GCA_034211135.1 Pseudomonadota bacterium | reverse complement strand
CCTGATCAAACTGGAGAAACGCCTTGAAGACCGCGAGTTCCTGTGCGCGGAGCGTTTCACCGTAGCTGATATCTGCAACACCTACGCTCTGGTTTTGGCGGGCAAGGTGGGACTGGGTGACCGTGTGCCTGACAGCCTCAGAGACTATCGCGAACGGATGACAGCGCGGCCTGCCTTCATGGCTGCGAATGAGAGGGAAAAATCGGCTTTGAAGGCGCTTCAGGCCTGATCGCTAGGCCTCGTCGTCCTGCGACAGGTCAAGTCCGCATCGCCCACAAACTCTATTGGGCCAGAGCACGACGAAGATTCCACGGAAGAAGACGTTCTTGTCGCAGCGCGGACAGTTGAAACGCAGCATCTGGCGGTTGGCCGCGACAAGGCCGACGATGGCAATCGCAAACGCTATTGATGAATGGCCAAAATAGCGATCGACGACTACGACGAACAAAATCGCCACCACCAGCGAACCAAGCATCCAGAGCGCGTGTCGCTTGGCAGGTTCGTACAGGCTCATTCCACCCGCTCGAAAATGCTTTTGGCGAATGTGGTAAGGGTGTCATCGCGCGCACCCATCACTACGATCCGGTCATCGGGCTGTGACAGTCCGACAATGCGATCACCGCAGGCCGAACGCTCCGGGATATGCTCGGCAGCGATGCCTTTTGCCATTCCTTGAGCGCTAATCATCTTGATTATACGTTCCGTGCCCTCGCTGCGATCCACCGTGCCGCCATAATAGACCGGATCGGACATGATAACCTGATCGCCTTCGCCAAGTTCGCGGACGAAAGTTTCTGCAAGCTCATGTCCCATTTGGCGAAGCGGTCCGTAACCGTGGGGCTGGAAAAACGCGATCACACGGCCCGGTGTTGCTTTCAGGGTTCTCAGCGTCGCAGCGCACTTTTCGGGATTGTGTCCGAAATCGTCGATCACGGTCACGCCCTGAGGGCTTGTCCCGATCACGTCAAAACGCCTGGCAAGCCCCTCAAAACCGCGCAGCGCGTAGGCGGCAAGGCGCGGATCAATCCCCGCCGCACTGACCGCAGCAATCGCGGCCAGCGCGTTGGAGAGGTTGTGCAGGCCGGGCATCGGAAGGATCAGCGGAAAGACTTCCCGACTGCGATTGTCGATTATCGCGGCACGGATGCCGAATGCGCTTTGGTCTATCGAGTCAGGCTCAACCGTAAGATCTGCGGACTGGTTGCGAACGCCAAAGCTGACGAGTTGCGAAGCCTTCTGACTGAGGAAGAACGCTTCTTCATTGTCGAAATTGACGACCGCGCAGCCCGATTCTTTAAGGTAATTGCCAAACAGGACGCGCAATTCCTCGATGCTTTTGTGATCAAGGCTGACATTTAGTAGCACCCCGATAGTGGGCCGGTAGAGCGCAATGGAGCCGTCGCTTTCATCGACTTCGCTTACCATGATCTGCGGGCGTCCAATGCGAGCACTGGCAAACGGATTAGCATCGCTCACAAAGTTCTTCATGACCGCGCCGTTCATTACGGTCGGATCAAATTTCGCCTCTGACAAAATCCACGAGATCATGCCTGTCACGGTGGATTTGCCGGATGTTCCGCCGACGGCAATTGAATAACCGGCCTCGTTAAACAGCGCGCTGAGCAGCTCGGCGCGGCTCATCCGGAGGCAGCCCAGTTCCTTCGCTCGGCGGACCTCCGGTACGGTATCTTCCACCGCAGCGGAGGCGACCAGTATCTGGTCGGGCGATGTGATTCCGCTGCCATCCTGTGGGTAAAGACTGAAGCCGGCCTTTTTAAGCCAACCGAACTTTTCCGGCATCCGGCCCTGATCATGGCTCCGGTCCGATCCGGCGACCTCATGACCCAGTCCATGCACAATCTGCGCGAGCGGGAGCATTCCCGATCCGCCAATGCCGCAAAAAAAGAAAGGGCGCCCCGCAAGGTCTGGCGCCTCGACCACTTGATCCATGCGAATCATGGTTATTGGCTTGCACCTTCACTGACAAGCGACTTAGGCAGGTGTCATGACAAAGATTGCGATTTGTGCACCGGCAACTCCGATAACACGAGATCATGCGGCGGCTTTGGAAGAGCTGGTGGCGGCGGAATTCCCGATGCACTCCGTCACCTTCCACGATCAATGCTTTGAGAGGCAGGGACACTTTGCAGGCGATGACCTGCGGCGGCTGACGGCTTTTGTCGAATGTGCGAACGATCCGGCTTTTGATGCGGTCTGGTTTGCGAAAGGCGGATATGGCTCCAACCGGATTGCAGAGGCGGCAATTGTCCGGCTGAACGCTGCGGCGCGTGAAAAGTCCTATGTCGGTTTTTCCGACTGCGGCTATCTGCTCGCCGCACTCTACAGGGCCGGTATCGGGCAGTGCGCGCATGGTTCAATGCCGGTCAGCGCACGCTCCGAAAATGGCAGAAAGGCTGTCAGGCGGGTGCTTCAGTGGTTTGCCGGCGATAATGGCGGGTTGGAGCCAAGCCTTGACGGGGTCACCCCGGTGGCGGCGTTCAACCTTATCACTCTAGCGATGTGCACCAATACTCCGCTGATGCCTGACCTTTCCGGCCACGTCCTTATGGTGGAGGAGGTGAGCGAGCATCTGTATGCGGTCGACCGGCTTTTCTTCCATCTGGCGGGTACTCTGCCACGCTTGGTTGGTTTGCGTTTGGGCGCAATCTCTAACGTGCCGGAAAACTATGTGGAATTCGGCCAGAATGCAGAGGAAATCGCGCAATACTGGTGCGCGCGTGCAGGCATACCATACCTGGGCCGGGCCGAGATCGGGCATACTTCTGCCAACAGGGTTGTGCCATTCGGTCTTGCCAGCCCGTCCGCGCAAAATTAGGCGCAGCCCGCAAAGGAGTACCGAATAGATGAGAGCTTTCGTTTTTCCCGGTCAGGGTAGCCAGAAAGTCGGCATGGGCGCAAATCTGGCGGCGGCCAGCGCCGCAGCGCGCGAGGTGTTCGAGGAAGTGGACGAAGCGCTGTCGCAGAGCCTGTTCGCCATCATGCGCGAAGGGCCGGAAGATCAGTTGACCCTGACAGAGAACGCGCAGCCTGCAATTATGGCGAATGCGATCGCGACTTTGCGCGTGCTTGAGCGCGAATTTGGCGTTGTTTTATCCGATAAAGCCGACGCGGTTGCTGGCCACTCCTTGGGAGAATACACGGCTCTGTGCGCAGCGGGATCGTTCGATCTTCCAACCACGGCGCGCCTGTTGAAGCTGCGCGGACAGGCTATGCAGTCTGCGGTCCCCGTTGGAGTGGGCGCGATGGCGGCTTTGCTGGGGGCAGATATCGCGAAGGCGAGCGCATTGGCGCAGGCCGCAGCCGAGGGCGAAGTGTGCGAAATCGCGAATGACAACGATCCGGGGCAGGTCGTCCTGTCAGGGCATGTGGGCGCAATTGATCGCGCTGTGGCTCTGGTGAAAGAACACGGGATCAAGCGCGGAGTGAAGCTGCCTGTTTCGGCCCCGTTCCACTGCTCGCTTATGAGCGCGGCCGCAGATCGCATGGCAGAAGCGCTGGGAGAGCATGTTCCGGCTGACCCATCAGTCCCGCTCTATGCGAATGTCACCGCTGCCAAGGTCACTAGCGGCGAAGAAGAGCGTGATTTGCTGGTCCAGCAAGTCACCGGCCGTGTCCGCTGGCGGGAAAGCGTCGCTGCGATGAATGCCGATGGAATCGGACAGTTCGTCGAGCTGGGTGGCAAGGTGCTAACCCCGATGATCCGAAAAATTGCCGGCGAAGCGGAAACCGCCAGCCTCATTACAATGGAAGAGCTTGAAGCCTTCGCGAAGGAGAATGCCTGATGTTTTCACTTGAAGGAATGAACGCGCTGGTCACCGGCGCGAGCGGCGGCATCGGTTCTGCGATCGCGACGTCTCTGGCAAGGCAGGGCGCGCGTGTCGCTTTGTCCGGTTCGAACGGCGATAAGCTGCGCGCCTTTCGCGAACAGCTTATCGAAGAAGTCGGCGGCGACCATGTAGAGATTACCTGCAACCTGTCCGACTCGACCCAAGTGGAAGAACTGATCCCTGCAACACTGGATACGCTGGGCGGGGTAGACATTGTGGTGAACAATGCGGGGATTACCCGCGATAATCTCGCCATGCGGATGAAGGATGACGAATGGGATCAGGTTGTCTCGATCAATCTCGAAGCGGCCTTTCGCATAATGCGCGCCAGCGCACGTCCGATGATGAAGGCGCGTTTTGGTCGGATCATCAACATCACCAGCGTCGTCGGCCACACCGGTAATCCGGGGCAGATGAACTATTGTGCCGCAAAAGCTGGCCTGACAGGCATGACCAAAAGTTTTGCTCAGGAAGTGGCCAGTCGCGGGATTACGGCAAACTGCATCGCACCGGGCTTCATTCGCACAGCTATGACTACGGCGCTGAATGAAAAGCAGGCCGAAGCGATTAACGCGCGCATTCCGGCGGGTAAAATGGGCGAGGGCGACGATATCGGCGCGGCTGCCTCTTTCCTTGCCAGTCGCGAAGCTGGGTATATCACGGGCGAGACGATCCACGTAAACGGCGGGATGGCCATGGTTTAAGGGGGCGTTTATGCGCTCCAACGGCCTCCTTGCACCGCTTATCCCCAAGCGAATTAACCCTTGCAGACCGGCAAACTTGCCCGTGAGATGCGCGGCGCTAAGGTTTTGTCTTGATACATACGCATTAGCGGGCGATTCCGTCCGCTTAAGCTCCATTGTCGAGAGTAAGGGTTAAAAGGCTCATGAAGGCTACCATCGAACGCGCAACGCTCATGCGGTGCATGTCGCACGTCCAGTCCGTGGTGGAGCGCCGCAATACGATCCCTATCCTTTCCAACGTCCTGATCGACGCGCATGAAGACGGCAGCGTCAAAGTCATGGCGACGGATCTCGATATTCAGATTGTCGAAACGCTGACGGCCAGCGCTGTCGAATCGGCCGGGGCTATCACCGTCTCTGCGCATCTGCTGAATGACATCATCCGCAAGCTTCCCGATGGTTGTCAGGTAAGCCTGATAGCGGCTGAAAACCGGCTCGAAATCAAGGCGGGACGGGCAAAGTTCAAACTGCCGACACTGCCGCGTGATGATTTTCCGGTTATTGTCGAAGGCGATCTGCCTACCAGTTTCGAGCTGCCGGCAAAGCAGTTGGCCGAATTGATTGACCGTACCAAGTTCGCGATCTCGACGGAAGAAACGCGTTACTATCTCAACGGCATCTTCCTGCATGTTACTGATGAGGATGAGCCCGTTCTCAAGGCGGCCGCCACTGATGGCCACCGGCTCGCACGGTTTACGCTGGACCGGCCAGTGGGTGCAGAGGGCATGCCCGATGTCATCGTGCCGCGTAAGGCTGTCGGCGAAATCAGTAAGCTTATCGAAGAATCGGATGGCAATGTCCTGATCGATCTGTCTGCCAGCAAGATCCGTTTCACGCTGTCGGGTGAGGGCGGCGTCGTGCTGACCTCCAAGCTGATCGACGGGACGTTCCCCGACTACAGCCGCGTCATTCCGACCGGAAATGACAAGCTGCTTAAGGTTGACCCGAAGCTGTTCTTTGACGGCGTCGATCGCGTGGCAACCATTGCGACCGAGAAGACCCGTGCAGTCAAGATGGGTCTGGAGAAGGACAGGGTCGTTCTTTCGGTAACATCGCCGGACAACGGCAATGCGGCTGAAGAAGTTGAGGCAGAATACAGCTCTGATGAGTTCGAAATCGGCTTCAACGCCAACTACCTCAAAGACATTCTGAACCAGATCGATAGCGACACAGTCGAACTGCATCTGGCGGATGCTGGTGCGCCGACACTAATCCGCAAGGACGAAGGCTCTCCCGCGCTTTATGTCCTGATGCCGATGCGGGTCTAATCTGTGAGTTCGACGGCTTTCGCTTCACTGATGGCCGTCGGAGCTCCGTTCTTCTTCATCGCAAGCTGGCTGTTTGTCACGACATTGATCCCGAAGCTTTCGGGCTGGTCTGCACTCAGACAGATTTATCCCGACGATCCGCTTGAGCAACCGATTGGACGGTTCAGTTGGGAAGCGATGTACCTGGGGAAGGGCGGCTCAAAAAGGCCGGGGGTATCCTATCGCGGATGCGTCGTGTTCGAGCCTTGCGAAAGCGGCCTTCGGATAGAGGTATTCCGTATTTTCCATCCATTCTCTGGCCCGGTATTCATCCCCTGGGACGAGATCGACACAGAAATGCGCAAAGTCATGATGGTCAGGATGTGCGCGCTTTTTGTTGGTGAGATGCGGGAATTCAAGATCACCGTCATGCCGCGACTGGCCGAGCGCCTGTCGTCAGCCAGCAACGGTGCACTTAAGCTGCCAGAGGCTGTTTGAATGCCTGCACAAGCCCGTATTTTCGGCACGGTTATTTCCACTTACACGCGGATTGTTCAAATCACCTGCGAGGAAGCGGGGCTTACACACGAAACGGTCCCGACACCGGCGCAAAGCCCGCAAAACCGCCATCCGTTCGGCAAACTGCCAGTGGTTGAAGTCGACGCACTTGAACTGATCGAAAGCGTGTCGATAGCACAATATATTGATAACGCGCATAATTCAGGCGTTTTGCAACCTTCCGATCCGGCGGCCCGTGCGATCATGGACAAGTGGATTGCGGTGGCAAACAATTACCTGTTCCCGCTGTTTGAACATGGCCTTGTGATGCCCTGGATAATGCACCGCGTCGCAGGGTTTCCGCTTGAACGAGAGAAGATTGATCGTTCGCTGCCTCAGGTAAGCCGCGCGCTAGGCTTTCTGGAGGCTGAGATCGCGCAGGATGGCGCATGGACCGCGACAGGCGACTTCACGCTTGCGGATGTGTTTCTTTACCCGATCCTGCGCGGCGTCCAACTTACTCCTCAGGGGGAGGTCGGGATAGCGCAGTGCGATTACCTTTCCGCGTGGCTTTCCTCGACAGAAACGCGCCCCTCAATCGTCTCAACACGGTGGGAAACCGAAACATGATCGGTTAAGGCTCCTGACAATGAGGAGATAACGATCATGACCCTGCAACAAGTCCACGTCCGAAAGGATGAACTCACTCAGGCCACTCTTGCAGATGCCCCGTCAGGCGATCTGGGCGAGGGTGCCGTCCGCCTTGAGATTGAGAGCTTTTCTGTAACCGCCAACAACATCACCTATGCGGTGGTGGGCGACGGTTTCAAATACTGGGATTTCTTTCCGCCAAAGACGGATGAGCCAGACGGTCTGGGCATTGTCCCCATGTGGGGCCACGCGAAAGTGATCGAGAGCAACTCGGACGAAATCGCCGTGGGTGAGCGGGTCTATGGCTATCTGCCAATGGGTACGCATCTGGATGTCGTCCCTGGCAAGGTTCACGAAGGCGGCTTCACCGACCTTTCCGAGCATCGCCAGCCAATGAGCCCGGTTTACAATCAGTACACCAGGCTGGCGGCAGATCCTGAGCATGATCCCGCGCGAGAAGCGGAGCGGATGATCTTTGGTCCGCTGTTCAAGACGGGCTTCATCATCGAATACTTCATGCGCGGCGAGCAGTGGTTCGATGCCGGACAGGTTATCCTGACCAGTGCATCATCAAAAACCGCGATGGGCCTTGCCAGCGTGGCGCAACAGAATTCACCCGGTGTGAAACGCATCGGACTGACTTCGCAGGGAAATGTCGACTTTGTCGAAGGCACCGGCCTTTATGATGAGGTTTACACCTATGAAGAAGTCGGGAACCTCGCCATTGCGGACACCGTGACGGTCGATTTTGCGGGCAATTCCAGCTTGCTTGCTCGCCTGCACGAACATTTCGGCGATTGCCTTAAATATTCCTGCCTTGTCGGCGCTACGCATATCGAAGAGCGCGGCGCTGGCCTTGGCGGCGGCAACAATCTGCCCGGGCCGAAGCCGACGCTGTTCTTTGCGCCTGATCACTTCGTGTCATTCTTTAAGCAGCATGGCCCTGTTGAAGGTGGTAAGATGGCCGCCGCTGCATGGAATGGTTTCCTCGAAGCAGCAGGCCCTTCGATCCAGATTACGCGGTTGGAAGGGCTGGAAGCTGCGCGCGAGGTCTACCTGCAAATGATCGGTGGAACCGTGGATCCGGCCAAAGGTATCGTGATCGAACCGTGATGCCAGGCCCGAAGGCGGCGGATTATTCCGCCGCCTCGGCCATTTCGGCGCGTTGCGGGCCTCTGATAAGGCCGCCCGGCGTCGCTCCCGTCCATTTGCCATTTTCAAAAGTGACCACGCCGCCCTTGATCGTTGCTACGTAGCCGTCGGCCTTTTGCAGCAGCCGCTTGCCACCCGCAGGCAGGTCAAAGGCAAGCCAAGGGCGACCCAGTTTTAACTCATCCATATCAATGATGTTGATATCAGCCAGATATCCCGGCGCCAGAAGCCCGCGATCTTCAAGGCCATAGAGGACCGCGGTATCACGGCACTGCCGCTTTATTGCATTTTCCAGTGTGATGCGGTCGCCGCGCTTGCGGCTCTTCACCCAGTGCTCAAGCATAAAGGTGGGCGAGGCTGCATCGCAAATCGTCCCGCAATGTGCGCCGCCATCAGAAAGCGAGTTCACCGTATCATCCGCGTGCTGAAGCGGATGGAGGAAATCGAGATTCCCCTCGGCATAATTCAGGATCGGCAGGTAGATAAAGCCAGTGCCATCTTCACGACACAGCATGTCGTACGCGTATTCCTGCGGATCGACACCAGCAACACCCGCACGCGCATTCACACTGGCGGTCTCATCCGGTTCATAGTCGAAATCCGGATCCATTTCATATTGCAAAGCCCAACCTTGCGTGATGACCATGATCACGCCGATGATATCCTGCGACGCTTCTGAATAGTCGTTCGCTTCGGCAAGAAGCTGTGCCTTGAACGCTGGATCCAGCAATTTCGCTTTCTGCTGCGACCATGGAAGATCCTCAATCGCTTTCCAGCTTGGGCGGAACATGAACGGGTTCACGGTGCCTTGCCACGCCATGATGATGCCGTTCCCGCGCAGCGCAATCTGAGCAACGATATTTGCACCGTTGTCGTTCTCTGCGCGCATGGTTTCGATCTGCTCTTTCAGGGGCAGCTCCTTTGCAATGCTTTCTAGCGCAGCAAAGGTAACGGGGATGCCTGCCTCGCGGCTTAGTCGTCCCATCCACTCAAACTCGTTCCAGTCGCGTTGAAGATCGCTCGCCATTTCAAAGACGGCGTGCCCGCCTGCGTCTTTTGCGCGGCCCATCGCGCGTCCGATTGCGACCAGCTCTTCAGGCGTGGCTGTGGTGCCCGGAACAAGTTCACCATCGACCGATTTGTGTAAGACGGTGCGCGAGGTTGAGAAGCCAAGCGCTCCTGCGCGAACACCTTCTTCAACAATGCGGCTCATCTCCGCGATGTCGGCGTCTGTAGGGACCGCACCCGGCTGCTCACGGTCCCCCAGCACATAGGCGCGCACCGCGCCATGCGGGACATGTGTGCCGATATCGACAGTGCGCGGCAGTTTTTCGAGCGCGTCGAGATACTCTGGAAAAGTCTCCCAATCCCACGTGATACCTTCGGCGAGGGCGGTGCCCGGAATATCCTCAACGCCTTCCATCAGACTGATAAGCCATTCGTGCCGATCTGGTTTTGCTGGCGCAAATCCGACACCGCAATTGCCCATCACCACTGTCGTGACACCGTGCCAGCTCGACGGAGCCATTTCCTGATCCCAGGTGGCCTGTCCGTCATAATGGGTATGGATATCGACAAAGCCCGGCGCGACAACTTTCCCATTCGCGTCGATCTCACGCGTGGCGGTGCCGGAGACAGAACCGATGCCCGCGATCAGTCCGTCTTTGACAGCAATGTCTCCGGTGAATGCAGGGCTGCCAGAGCCGTCGACAATGGTTCCGCCCCTGATGATGAGGTCATTTTGCGCCATGTTTTCTCTCCCTTGTCGGTGAAGATGTCGCAATCAGGGGTGCGAGTCCACCCGAGGATGGTTATGGGGCGCCTTGTCATAAAGCCGCGATCGATCCCGCTTAGTGATCGTATGGCCCCGATCGGAGACTCCAGAATGCCAAGTTACCCCCGTCTTATCCCGCTTGTTTCTGCATTGGCACTGACGGGTGCCGCCACGGCTCAACCAGTCGAAACTGGTGCGTTCAAGCTGGAACCTGATGGCAATCTTTCCGCGATGCTCGATTGCTTTGAGGCATCCGGAAAGACTTTGATCTCCGCGCATAGAGGTGGTCCTTCCGCGGGATTGCCAGAGAACGGCATCGAAACCATGGACGCCTTTCTGGCAGCCTCACCCGCTGTCATGGAAGTTGATGTCGTGCGCTCGGCTGATGGCGTGCATTACCTCATGCACGACCGCACTCTTGACCGGACAACGACGGGCAGCGGAAACGCGAGCGAGGCGAACTGGCCTGATGTTCGAGAACTAAACCTTGTTGATGAGGCAGGATGGGTCACGCCCTATAAGGTGCCAAGTCTGGAAGCTGCGTTGGAATGGGCAGACGGCAAAACCGTGCTTCAGCTCGATTTCAAACGGTCGGCTGATTACGCGGAGGTGATCGAGATGGTCCGCGATAAGAACATGGCCTCTAGCGTCATTTTGATTGCATATTCGGTTGATCAGGCAACCCGGCTGCACTCACTCGCGCCAGAGATGCTCATTTCATTTTCGGTTCAATCGCAGGGCGATCTGGATGAAGTGATCGCTGCCGGCGTTCCTGCGGACCGCATCGTTGCCTTTACCGGAACGCGTTTGCCACGACCCGATCTCTACAGTGCGCTGGACCGTCAGGATGTTGAGGTCATTTTCGGATCCTTGGGCCGATCCCGAAACAGTCTCGACAATGTGATTGGCCGCTTCGGCACGGATGAGCGGTATGTCGAGCTTTCCAGAGGCGGTGTCGACCTGCTTGCAACCGATCGTGGACGGGAAGCCGCCATTGCCCTTGGGGAAGCGGGGCGCTTGCCGGTTGCTGGTGAGTGCGGCGTGTCGCGCATCAACGGGAGCTAGGCTGGTCTCGTTATCAGGCCAGTGATACGCTGGCGTGCATGGACCGGTTACCCAGTTGGAGCCCGCCCGCTGACAGCGGAGTGAATATCCGCTTTGTCGAGACGAAAGGGCTGACATTCGAGCTTGCTGAGGCCGGCGAGGGTGATCACCTCGCCTTGTGCCTGCATGGCTTTCCCGAATTGCATTTTTCGTGGCGCCACCAGATATCCCTTCTGGTTGAAAAGGGATATCGTGTCTGGGCTCCGAACATGCGCGGTTATGGTGGGACAGACCGCCCTGAGAGCGTCCGCGAATATGCGCTGGATCACCTCGTTCAGGACGTTGCAGATCTGATTGATGCGAGCGGGGCGAAGAAAGTCACGCTTATTGCCCATGATTGGGGCGCGATTATCGCATGGCTTTTTGCGATTACGAAGAAGCGTGACCTCGAAAGGCTCATCATCATGAATGTGCCGCACCCGAAACCCGCACGGCGCGAGCTTCGGAAATGGCGGCAATTGCGCAAGAGCTGGTATATATTCTTCTTCCAGCTGCCTTTTCTTCCCGAAATGATGCTGAAAGGTCGCGGGGAGAACGGTGCCGGCGGAATCATCGCGCGAACATCCTGCGATCCTTCGCGTTTCGGGCGGCAAGAGCAGCTGCTCTACAGTGATGCCGCCATGCGGGAGGGCGCGCGCACTGCGATGGTGAACTATTACCGCGCGCTGTTAAGGCATGGAAACACGATCAATGCCGGAGACTTCCGCGTCGATGCGCCGACTCTGATCGTCTGGGGCGAAGACGATGTTGCCATCGATATTCACTGTCTAGACGGCACGGAAAAGTGGGTGGATGACCTTACGGTTAAGCGCTTGCCCGGCGTCTCTCACTGGGTCCAGCAAGAGGCTCCGGAAAAAGTGAATGCCATTCTGGAAGGCTGGCTGCCACGGGTTTAAGCGGCGGCTTGCGCTTCGGTATCGGACGCAGGCGCGTCGAGGAAATCGCGGATTGCCTTCACGCTCTGCTCCTTATGGCTGAGCAGGAAGAGATGGCCGCCCCCTTCAAACACGACAAGTTCGCTATCCGGGATCAGCGTGTTGAGAAACTTGCCATTTGCGAGAGGGACAATCGCGTCATCATCACCCATCATGATCAGCGTCTTCTGCTTCAGCAGGAAAGGCAGGGCAGGCGCACTGGTCCAGCCAAGCATGCAGAGAAGCTGATACATATATCCGCGCGTCGATGGCGGTTTGAGGCGCGACATATGGCCGCCCTTGCCAGACATCTTGCCCAGACCCTGACCGTATAGCGTCTCGAAGTTCTTCTGCATGAAGCCGGGATCAATATAGCGGCGCGGATTTGCCATTTTGCTTAAAGCTGCGGCGTTACCCGGCACCATGAGCATACCCGCGCTGGTAGCAATCAGTATGACCCGCCGAGAGCGGTTCGCATGCTGCATGGCAAAGTGCTGGGCCATGCCGCCGCCCCAGCTGATACCCATAACATCGACCTGATCTATCCCCAGTTGATCCAGAAGCTGCGCAGCGGTCCAGCTCATCGTGAAGGGATTATAGGGAACGACAGGGTCGGGTGATTCGCCGATACCTGGCATGTCGAACATGATGAAGGCGCGCTCTTGCATGGCGTCTGCCATGGGGGCGATTGCTTCGATATTCGCGCCAATTCCGTTGAAGAAAAGGACTGGTGGGTGCTCGGAGTTCTGATCGAGCCTCCACGTAGCAACCCGTAGCGTCCGGCCGCCCACCTGTTCCATGGTGACGACCGCATCTTTCAGTTCTTCGCCCAAGTTATCGACCCTTCAACAGTCCTGATGAAATCCAAGATGAAATGGCACAGGAGAGCTCGTCGATCCCTCGCGAGCGCTGCCTGTGCCATACCCCGGATCCCTACGGGGTAATGATGCGTGTATCAGACTTCTTCGGTTACGTAGAGTCCGGGAGCCGGATCGGTCGGAGCGTGCTTCTTGCTGCCGAGGGTTTTTGGCGCCGCTGTCTTGTTGCCAGCACGGGCCTGGACCCATTCAATCCAGTACGGCCACCAGCTTCCTTTGACTTCCTCCGTGCCCTGCAGCCACTCATCAGCAGTTTCGGGCAGCGGGCCCTTCTTTTTCTGCACGAAGTACTTGGCCTTGGGATTTGTGGGAGGGTTCAGGATCGCCTGCATGTGGCCTGATTGGCTCAGGACGTATGTAACATCTTTCGAACCAAACAATTGTGTGGAGCGGTACGTTGCCTTCCAAGGGGTGATGTGGTCCGTCACCCCGCCGAGGATAAACAGGTCGGCCTTCACATTCGTCAGGTCGATGGTGTGTCCGGCCATCTCCGTTTCGCCGGGCGTTGAGAAAGCCAGCGTTTCGTAAAGCGTCAGGAAGTCACCCATCAGGCTTGCTGAAAGGTTGGTTGCATCCGAGTTCCAGTACAGCACGTCAAAGGCGGGCGGATCCATGCCGAGAAGGTAGTTGTTGATTACGTAATTCCAGATCAGATCGTTTGGACGCAGCCATGCAAAGCCGCGGGCCAGATCGTCCGCTTTGATTATACCCGCTTTCTCGGCACGCTGACGGGCGAGCTTCATCCCGTTATCGCTGACAAGAGATCCAGCCTCGATATCGGTCTTCTTTGGGTGCAGCACGCATACCATCAGGGTAAGCGTGCCAAGAATATCGTTGTTGGTGGCCGCCAGTTTGGATGCAAGTACGCTTGCGGTCTGGCCACCAGAGCAACCCGCTGAGACATTGACTTTCTTCGAGCCGGTTATCTCGGAAACCGCAGCCAATGCCTCTTCGCAACTGGAGATGTAATCGTCCATGCCCCAGACGCCCTGTTCCTTGGTGGGGTTGCGCCAGGAGATTACGAAAGTCTGCAGACCGTTATCGACCTGCCATTTGATAATCGATTTTTCCGGAGACAGATCGTTTATGTACATCTTGTTGATCTGCGGCGGGACAGTCAGTTGCGGGATTTCGTACACCTCTTCGGTGGTCGGGGCGTACTGGATCAGTTCGAACATCTCTGTGCGCAGCACGACAGAGCCTTTGGACGTCGCGATGTTCTCACCCAGTTTGAATGGCCGCTTGTCAACCTGACTGACCATTCCTTTGTTCTGGGTGATATCCGTGTAGGCGTTCTGCAGTCCTTTGATCAGGCTCAGACCGCCGGAATTGATGATCTGTTTCTGTGCCATCGGATTGCCAACAAGCGTGTTGGTCGGGGCGAGGCCATCCAGAATGATATTGGCGATGAAGTTTGCGCGATTGCGTTCAAGTTCATCAAGCTCGAGTTCCTCCAGCCAATTGCGCATACCTTTTTGCACGGCGAGGTAATATTGTGCACCGGCACGGAAAAACGGATTGAACTGCCACGCTGGGTCCATGAATCGCTTGTCTTTGGGATGCGGCGCAAGGTCGCTCTTGCCGGTCATGATCTTGACCATGTCATCCGTCATGGATTTCGCGTGTTTGAATACACGACCGGGATCCGAAGCCGTCTCTCTCAACAAAAGCGCGACAGCTGAAACGAAGTCTTCTCTTGCAACCCCGATCAGAGGGCCCAATGCGTTAGTGGACTGCGCCGCCTCGTTTTCGAGTTTCACGGTTCCGTCTGCCATTCTTATCCCCTTTTTCGTCCTCTTTCGAAGCCCTCTATGTGTTTGGCATGTCGTCTTTGCCGCCGCGTTCTTCTGACTTTCCAGTCTCCTGAACCGACCTGAAACGAGACATGCCTTCGAACGCCTCTGCGTGCAAGCGCAGCCCGAATTTCAGGGCAAGGTTACCGTTTCGGGATATTGGTGGAATTGCTTATCGGTTAACCGTTTTTCAAAGCGTGTTCGTTCATAGCTCCGGGATGGAGAACAGGGCGATCAGGAATAGTGTGGCGGGCGGGGATATGGCCACCGTGACGGCTGAGGGTTCGCCGGGCGATCTGCGACAGGCTGCGTCGGATGCGGTAGGTGCA
Organism: Pseudomonadota bacterium; assembly: GCA_034211135.1. Classification (GTDB taxonomy): domain Bacteria; phylum Pseudomonadota; class Alphaproteobacteria; order Sphingomonadales; family Sphingomonadaceae; genus Erythrobacter. Next base: position 3,156 of record JAXHVK010000050.1, on the reverse strand, counting down.
GACCACCATCGCGTCTCCATGCCGCGCAAGAACACCCGACCAGTGCAGCCGCGCACGAACAAGCCGGTAGACCCGAGCGCCCGTACGAAGCGGGATCGCCGCTCGCCCGAGAGAACCAAGAGAAACGGCTTGGGAAGTGATAGTGAAGGCTCGGAAAATCTGCGGACCGAGTACCATTTCTATCTGCCCGAAAATCAGAACGGCTTTGCACTTTTTGTTCTTGTAGCAGCTGTTATTGCGGCTGTTGTTTCGCAGAATATTCCGTCTCTGATCACTCTTGGAGCAGCGGTTGGCTCGGTTGCACTCTTCGCGTCCGGCAGTCTCTTGTCGAAGGCTGAACGTAGCGAAACTACGCCTGCCATTGTGCGTCATCTGATCCTGCTTTTGGGTATCAGCCTGCCGATGGCCATGACTGGATTTGCCATCACTTCTTGGGTGCAGGTCGGGCTCGCCTGGCAATGGGCGGTTGCAACTCTGGTATGCATCAATGCAGCCTCGGCAGCGCTTTACGGGCCGCGTATCGTCTCGCTGTTCGTTGCGAAAATTTCGATCTGGAGCGGTTTTGCGGTTGTCAGCCCGACCTCGCTAACGATTTCGGCGCTGATTGGAGCTGCCCTTACCCTAGTGCTGATTGCGCGTCTGGAATGGAAGGATGCCGAGAAACGCCGTTTGGCAACTGAAGCAAGAGACAGGGTCGCAGCGCGCGCAGAAGACATCCTTCGAAGCTTTGAAGAAACCGGACAGGGATGGTTCTGGGAAACAGACCGACGCGGCCAGATAAGCTATATCTCCCCTTCAGTGGCAGTCGTTCTCGGCAAGACCGTAGACATGCTCAAAAACGAGCCGATTACTGCGATCCTTGATGCAGATGCGGGTGCATCTGATGCCGAACGCACGCTCGCCTTTCACTTGTCAGCCCGCTCGGCTTTTCGCGACCTCGAAGTTCGTGCTGCAAATCAGGGGGATGAAGCGCGATACTGGGCACTCACGGGGCGTCCGGTCTATGACAGTTTCAAGAACTTCTGCGGATTTCGCGGTCATGGCGCCGATCTGACGGAAAAGCGCCGTTCGGAGCAGCAGGTTACGCGGCTCGCGCACTACGATTCCCTCACCGGTCTCGCGAACAGAGTACAGATGAGCGAAGCGCTTGAGCAAATCTTGTCCGCTCCGCGTGAACGCGATCGGGCCTGCACGGTTCTGATGCTCGACCTTGATCGCTTCAAGCAGGTCAATGATACGATGGGGCACCCGGCCGGCGATGCTTTGCTCAAACAGGTTGCCCAGCGTCTGGAGCGTATCGTTGGGGAGAAGGGTCGCTGTGGTCGTCTTGGTGGTGACGAATTTCAGGTCATCGTTCCGGGTTATGGGGATCGCGATGCGCTGGCTCAGCTTGGCGTGGATATCATCGGGTCGCTGTCGCAGCCTTACTCAATCGACGGGCAGAGCGTAGTGATCGGCGCTTCGGTCGGTATCGGTCTTGCGCCCGAAGACGGCAATACCAGTGAAGAACTGATCCGAAATGTCGACCTTGCTCTCTACGCGGCTAAAGATGCGGGGCGCGGTGTTCACCGTTTCTACGCGAAAGATCTCCACGCGGCGGCGGAGGAGCGCGCCGAGCTTGAGCTAGAACTGCGCGAGGCCATCCACACGGGCGGACTGACTATGTACTACCAGCCAGTTGTTCTGGCTGCGAACGAGAAGATCGCCGGTTTTGAGGCCCTTATGCGGTGGAAGCATCCGGTAAGGGGATGGATATCACCTGCAAAGTTCATTCCGATTGCAGAAGATGCCGGCCTGATTGACCAACTGGGGCAATGGGCCTTGCGAACCGCTTGCGAAGATCTCGCGAAATGGCCCGACAGCATTCGTTGTGCAGTGAATGTTTCACCGCTTCAGTTCTCCAATCCCGAGCTGCCGACAATCGTGGCCAATGCCCTTGCACATTCGGGCGTGTCTGCAAGCCGGCTTGAACTCGAGATTACAGAAAGCGTCTTCTTGAACGACAGTTCCGGCACGGATGCCATGTTCAAGGCGCTTAAACGTGTCGGCGTGCGTTTGGCGCTGGATGACTTCGGCACGGGTTACTCGTCGCTCGGCTATCTGAAAAAGGCACCGTTCGATAAGATCAAGATCGACCAAAGCTTCGTTCGCGGCGCGACCGAGGATGGCAGCAGAAATGGCGCGATCATATCTTCAATCACATCGCTAGCAGAAGCGTTGAGTATGGATACGACTGCCGAGGGTGTTGAAACTCTCGATGAACTGGAGCTGGTTCGTCTTCTGGGTTGCAGCCATGTCCAGGGCTATATCTATCACCAACCCGTCAACGGGGAGGCCGCAGGCAAGCTTGTCGAAGGCGATCTGGCGGCGGAAGCGGATGGACCGAAAGCGGCACGCCATCCCCGACAGGTGCTTTTGCGGCGCGTCACCGTCATCCATAATGGCAGCCGCCATAATGCGAACATCCGGAACATATCCGAAGGTGGCGCGATGGTCGAAGGCCTCTGGAACATCGGACTGGGAAGCACGATCCAAATCGAATTCGGCACTGACAAAATCGCTTGCGCCCAAGTTTGCTGGTCAAATGAAAACCGGATGGGTGTGGCGTTCGAAGAACCGTTGAGGCGTCGGTCCGACGGCACGTTCGCTATCCTGAAAGGTCGTCCGGACCAGATGGCTTTTGCCAACGCCTGAACCAATCAAAGGGTCTGCGTACCGTGTGGAGCATTGGCTCGTCGGGCCGACGGCTCCAAAAATTAGGTCGAAAGTAACCATTCGCATTTAGACCTCGGTAGCGGTCCAGATGATTTGGGCTTGGTAGTTTGTAAGGGAAGATTGCTGGTGCCTTTCAAAGGGCTGCTTTCATCGGGAAACGCAAAAGCGTCGGCTGGACGGTCTGATAAGGCTGCACAGGAAACGCCCCGTTATGAAACGCCGCAAACGCTTTCTGATCGTGAAAAGCTCGCCATGCTTGATGAGCTCGAAGAATCCGGGCTTGGCTGGTTTTGGGCAAGTGATCGGGACGCCAACCTGACCTATCTGAGCAAAAATTGTATAAATTGGATGTATGCTGATTAAATTCGATATAATTCTCCAAATCTTGTATGACTGAATCAGAATCATATCCATTATCATAAATGTATCGCTTCATGTTTG
>JAXHVK010000049.1:0-19040 GCA_034211135.1 Pseudomonadota bacterium | reverse complement strand
TTGCGGTCCACTGGCGAGCTTGCGAAATAGGCGCGACTGGCTGCGGCCGACATCAATAGCGGGGTAATGCCCACGCGCACCCAGCTCCCGCGACAGGATGATATGTCCGTCAAGCAGGGAGCGGACTTCTTCTGCAACGGGGTCTTCTTCCTCACCTTCGGTCAGCACTGTGTAGAGCGCGGTGATTGCGCCCTTGCTGTCGCTGCCAGCGCGCTCGAACAATCGCGGCAATTCTGCGAATACGGACGGGGGCAGGCCTCGGCGCACTGCGGGTTCCCCCGCAGCAAGGCCAATTTCCCGCAAGGCGCGCGCATATCGCGTTATGCTGTCCATCAGCAGCAGGACATGCTTTCCCTGCGCGCGGAACCCTTCTGCAATCGCAGTCGCGGCGCGGGCGGCGCGCACGCGTTCCATCGCAGGCTGATCGGAGGTGGCGACCACGACGACGCTTCGCGCAAGGCCTTCCTCGCCCAGGGCGTCTTCGATGAATTCAGGCACTTCGCGGCCACGCTCTCCGATCATCCCGATAACGATAGCATCGGCGCGGGCACGACGGGCCAGCATGGCGAGCAAAGTCGATTTGCCTCCTCCAGCAGCGGCGAAAATGCCCATCCGCTGTCCTTCACCAATTGTGAGCAGACCATCAATTGCGCGAACACCGCTTTCGAGCGGCTGCTGGATTGCGCGGCGCTCCATCGGAGAAGGGGATGGCGAAACCAGCGGGCCATCAGGCGACAACGCAACCGGGCCAAGCCCGTCAATCGGCGCACCCTTTGCGTTCAGCACGCGGCCCATCAGTCCGGCATGTGCCGGAACACGGTCTGCCAGTTCACGCAAGACGACTTCGGCATCGCTTCCAAGCCCGCGCAGGTCGCCTAGCGGTGTGAGTAGCAAGTCATCGCCGTCGAACCCGACAACTTCTGCGCCAAGGCGGGCGTCGCCAACAGCGTCTTCATTGGTCATGATTTCGACCAGATCGCCAATTCGGGCCTTCACACCGCGAACGCGCAAAGTGGTGCCGACCGCTCCGACCAGACGACCGCGCTGTTCGAAAAGCGGGGAACGCAGGCTTTCAAGCAGGCTGGCAGGCCGTTCCTCGACCGTGCTTTGGCTCATGTCGGGCCACCCCACCGTTTGCGCAAGGTTTCCAATTGCGTGTCGAGATCCGCGATGATCACCCCGTCACCGGAGACGATTCGGCAACCCATTTGCGAAAGAGAGGCATTGGCCTCGATCCGGATATTGTCTGTCGGTGCGTCGGGTGACGCTTCCAGACGGGCACGGACCGGTTCAACCATGTCGGGCGACAATTGAATTACTACCGCGGTTTCGCCTGCCTTTGTTCGCGCAAGCGCCTGCGCTGTCAGGCCCGCGACGGTTTCAGCCGCTTCGCGCTGACCGATCAGTTGCTGGATCACCTCGATTGCTGCGGCGCTGACATCCTTTGACCGGCGGGCATTTTCCCTGGCGAAGCCATCGCTCAGTTCGCCCAGAGCATCGCCCAGATGCTGGGCGAGCTCTTCGCGAGCGGCGCGCTTGCCTTCTTCATATCCTTCGGCTCTGGCAGCTTCGGCCTGCGCGGCGGTTTCGTCGCGGATGCGCTGCGCTTGCTTAAGCAGGTCCTGCGTGTCGCGTAGAGCTTTGACATCAGCGCGGGCGATGCGGGCGCTGGGCAAGTCCAGCACTGATTGGCCGAAAAGGATCGGGACGCTCATGCTGCGGCCTCTTCTGCTGTTTCATCACGCGCGATCAGTTGGGCGGCACAATCTGCAATTTCGGTAATGGCGGGATCCTTGCCAACCTGCTCGATCAGCGCCGCACCACGCCCTGCCAGAGTGGAAACGGGGGGGAGTTGATCATGCCCGTCAGGATCCAAAGCGTCATTACAAGGGGTGGCTTCCCGAACTGCATCCAGAAGGTCTTCTCCCAATGCGTTGGCCAGTTCCTGCAATCGCGCACCCCGCATTTCGCGGTCGAGGGCGTTCTTGGCATGCAGCAACGCGAGCGTCAGGGCGAATGTCCGATTGTCCTCACCAGCTGATGCAGCCACCCTGCGACCGGCCATGATCTGGCGGAATGCGGGCGTCTCTTCGCCGCGAAGGCGTTGGGTAAAGCGTCGCGCGCGGGCAGAGATTGCTTGCGCCATATCGGCTATTCCGCCGGTTCCTTGGCACCGCCCACGTGATCTGTGGGCCGATCCTGCGAGGCTCCGGCGACAAAATCACCCAACTGGGCGGAGACCTCTTCGCGCATGGCGCGCGCTTGTCGGCCTGCATTGCGAAGCGAGACGAAACGCCATGCAGCCGCCACCAATAGCAGGATGCCCAGCACACTCGCCAACGGGATCAAGGTGCCTCGGAAAACATCGCTCACCGGCGTTTCCCGTACGACAGGAAGCGGCTTTGCCTCCGTCATTGCGACGGAGACCTTGTTATAGTCCAGCCCTTCGATGCTGTTGGTGACCAGTGATTTGATGGCTGCAGTCTGCGCAGGCAGATCCATCCCTTCGCGATATTTTACGAACACCGATGCCGAGGGGGGATTGGCCGTTCCGGTCAAAGCGTCCGCTTCGGGCAGGGCCAGATGCACGCGCGCTTCGATCACGCCGTCAAACTGACTGATCGTATTCGAAAGCTCCTGACTGGTGCCGAAGACAAGCCGTGCCCGTTCCGCCAGAGAAGATGACGTAAAGCCCTCTTTCTCAAACACCGTTCCCAGCGTTTCGAAATCCTGTCGCGGCAAGCCGTGATGGCGCAGCACATCGACTGCGCGGGCAAAGTCTGCCTGCGCCACTTCGACGGTGAAGGCTCCCTTTTCGCCTGGCACCTTGTTGCTTTCTATGCCTGCCCGCATCAGGACAGAGACCATTTCATTGGCCTCCCGTTCTTCGATATCGCGATAAAGCTCCTGCCCGCTGCACGCAGCCAGCGCGCATGCGAGGACCAGAGCGGTCAGGATATGTTTCAACCGAGATATCATGGCACTGCTTTCATAAACCCAGCCGGCATCAACCCTGCTGGCGGAACAATTGCTGCACCCCGTCGGCGCTGCGATTGGCGATGTTCGAGGTCAGCTGGCACTGGAACATGAATTCCTGACATTGCATCGTCAGCTGCACGATCTCACCCGGCGTAAGCTCCCCGCCGCTTGCCTCGGCGGATTGCGCGAAATCGGTAACGGACCGCGCCTGCACGTCGATCCCGTCGAGTGCTCGCAGCATGTTACCAAGTGGCGCGGGAAGGTCTGCGCGGGTTGCTCCGCCCGCCGACATGGCCTGTTCGATCGCGGTTGCAAACTTGTCCGCCTGAGCAGAGCCCGACGCGTTCACTCCGCCAGCAGCACCCTGCGAACCGCTGGGGCCAAGGGCGATGACACGCTCTGTGGCTGTGCCGCCGGATGAAGCGACAAGGTTGATGATGGCATCGACGCTCATGCCATCAACCCTTGCGTGCCATTGTCTCAAGCGCCTTCGAAACGCTGTCGATGGAGGTATGGCTGCTCTGCGCCATGAAGCTCATCCGCATGGATTCGGCCGTCAGCTTCGTGATTTCAGAGGGGCTGTCGCCGCCGTCGTTGGAGATCACTTCGGATTGCTGTTGAATCTGGGTCGCCTGATTGTCGAGGGCATTGCCCCATGCTCCGGCGAAGGCTTCGAACCAGTTGGTTGATCGGCCGGTCGCGCGGAACATGTCGCCCGAACCGGCAATGTTTGAGAGGATGCGAGTATCAATAGTGTTCATCGGATCAGTCCTTTCGATGATGGTCACATGGTCAAAGTATCGCGCAGTCCGTCGCGCTCGACGGTTACGGTGTTGTCGGTAATCTCGATTATGGTGTGGCCGGTTGGCAGGTTTGCTCCTGTGAACCAGCGCGTGCCGTCCTGCGTGACGATGTAAGACGGGTCGCCCGCGACAAAGCTGGCCGCGCCATATCCCGGCGCGTTGAAGAAATAGGCCAGATCACTCTCCCCGCGCTGTGCAGAGGGGGTGAAGGTGAATTGGCGCACACGTGGCAGGTCGCGGCGTAGCAGGGCTTCGAGTTCGGCCTGTCTGTCACGGGGCAGAAATTCGGTTTCGATGGTCAGGCCAAGGGCGGCATCGGCGCGAACTTCGGCATCGACATTATGTGCGGCCAAAAGGTTGTCCGCTGCCTCTGCCGCACTGTCGAGCGTCGCGACGCCCAGAGTGGCCTCCGGATATTCCTGGCCTGCCCATTCCTTCAATCGCAGCAATTCGCTTTCGTCAGCGACAAGCCCTACGATGGCGATCCCGAGCCCATCTTCGGCGCGCTCGACTGAAAGGCTTCCAAAGCCCTTTTGTGAAAGCCCTGTTTTGACCGCTACGGGCGAAGGTCCCCGGGCCTCCAGCATACTGGTCCCGAACAGCGCCCCGAAGGCGACGGCCAGAAGCAGCGCCGCCGCCACGAACAGCACAAACGGCGAGGCCAGCGTTTCACCATACCGACTGCGCATCGGCTGGGTGCGAAGGTCAATCCGCTCGGCGACGTTCGTGGCTGGCGCGGTCGTCTCGGCAGTGCTGATCGCTTGCGGGTGTTGCCGGGCAAGCTCCTGCGCTTCGGCCCAGCGTTCCTCATTGTTGCCGCCGATGGCAAAGACGAAACCGGACATGCGCACAGGCACATAGGGTTCCAGCGTGATCTTCTCGCCCGCAACAATATCACGACCAAGAACGACGATCCGGCCGGCCATTACTTCGACCATGGCCAGTTTTCCACGTGGCGTCAGATAGAGCGAAAAGCCGCGCGAATCCGCGTCGCGCAGGACGATGTCGTTCTCATAACTGTGCCCCAGCATGATCCGCCTGTCAGGTGGCAGGCTGTGCTGCGCGCCCTGATTGCGTCCGGCAAGAACGCGGATGCACAACCGCTCTGCCACAGCGGGAGTTTCAGCATCCTTGGCAAGCGTCGCGGCTGGATGTGAGATCGCGTTCATTGACGGCGCGCTCCGCTGCGGCGCCGCGCTGCCGCGCTGCGGGTAAGGCCGGATGCTTCGGGATTGAGGACATGCGGGTTCAGCTGCTGGCGGGCCTGTCCCACTGTGCCCAGATTGCGCACTCGCGGTGTCAGCAGGAACAGCCTTTCGATATGCTCTTCGCCCTTGCGGCGGCTGCGGAACGCCTGACCGAACAGCGGAATATCGCCCAGTACAGGCGTTTTACGTTTGCGGTCGAAACTGCGCGTGCGGGTCAATCCGGCGAGAAGCGCACTTTCACCGTGGCGCACTATCATGGACGTCTGAATGCGCGGGCCGGCTGGCGTTGGCACACCATCGACAATCAGGCCGTTCAACGATGTATCGCTGATCTCCAGATTCATGCGGATACGCATGTCGCCCCCGTCTTCAATCGCGGAGGGGCGGATGCGCATGGAAAGGCCGTAATTGATGGCAAAGGCGCTGGCGAAGCGCTCTGCCTGATTGCGGATCACCTGTTCGGCGGTGATGTCGAACGTCGCGACTTCGTTGTTGTTTGTGGAAAGGGTCGGACGGGTGACAACCCGAACCGCCCCCTGCTCTTCAAGCATTTTGAGGCGGCCGAAGAAGAACGAACCGTCATTCGTGACAAGCCCGCCGGTGATCCCGCCAGCGCCAAGGCTGGGACTGCCCACCAGCGCGCCAAGGCCCAAATCCGCGATGACCCCGCCAAGCGAAGCGGAAAGTTCTTTGAGCCGGTTTACATCCAGCTCCAGGATGGTGACCTGGGTTTCAACAATCAGCGGTTCCAGATCGAGATTGGCGATCAGCGCTTCGTAAACCGGCATGACTTCGGGCCGGTCGCGCACGATCACGGCATTCACAGTCTGGTCTGCGGAGATTCGCGGCCCGTTCAGATCGCGCTCTGACATTTCGCTGGCGGGCTGCCCCTCGACACGGCCCAAGCCACCAAGCGGATCGTATCCTGCCTCTGGCCCAAGCCTGCGAATGCCGTCCGTTTCATACGTGTTGGTGCCATTGGAAGTCACGTCCCCGACCTGGCTGCCATCGCCCATCTGTTCACGCAGCAGGGTGGCAACGCCGGGGATGATGTTCACGCGGTCTGTGCTGCGCACTTCGCGATCAGCGGCGTCGCGATATTTCAGGTAGAAAATGCGCACTTCAAACGGGTTGCGCCCTCCGGCCGGACGCAGAACTTTCGAACTTACGCTGGTGCGGATGAGCGGAGAGGCAAATGTCCGCGAAGCAGGCCCGCGCGAGGTGGGCATTACCGTCGGCGTGGATGGCCGTTGCACATCGGCGATCCGTGTTTGCATGTTGCTGGCGAGCGCTTCGACCCGGTCCAGATAGACCGGTACGCCCGATGCCAGAACCAGACCATCGCCCGCTTTGGCAATGTTGATGCTGTCCCCGATCTTCATCTTGCGGATTTCGGCAATCAGCTGCGCGGGATCGTAGGTTGAGATTGACCGGCTGCTCAATTCCTCTTGCGAATAAACCCGTACGACTGATCCGTCCCAATAGGCGACCAGACCATATGCGCGCGAAATCGAGCCCCAGATTTCCTTTGGTGTGCCGGGGAAGACGCCCTGAACCTTGCCTTTGACACCGGTGCTGACTTTGACCGGAAGGCCCGCCTCACCCATCAGGTCCGCCACAAAATCGCGCACATCCTGCCCGCGCGCGCTCAGGGAAATTTTCTTCTGGGGGAAGGGGGGCTCAGCCGCAAGCGCCTGCGATGGCAGGATCAGGACCAGCGCGGCCATCCCCACTTTCAGCCCTTTAGCCAGCGAGGCGGCGAAACCTCCGCAGGCGGAGAGGAACGTGCGGGGCGTTGGGGAAAGGGGGTTCACTCGGCGGCCTCCATTTCATGCATTTGCGCGCCTGAATGCGACACGAGGTCCGGCTCGATATCGAGCTGACCGACAACATCGAGGGGTACGGCAGGGTTGAGCTCGTTGAAGCTGAGCACGGGAATTTCGAACAGATCAGCCGCAGTGATCAGCCGCAGCGGGCGGCGCAGATCTTGCGCGGTCAAAATGGCACGGGCGCCGCTTTTCTCGACTTCGCGGCCTAATAGCTGGACGAATTCGCGCATCCGCAGCGGATCAATCGCCAGCCGGGTCTGCCCGTCGATCATCGTGGCAGTGCGGCGGATCGCCTCTTCGGCGCGCTGGCCGATCATCAGCACGCGCAGACGGCCTACATCGCATAGTGGCGCAACCAGATTACGGCGCAGTTTCGCCCGTGTCCGTGCCGCTATCGCATCAGGCTCGCGCTCGGTCTGCCCTGCTTCGCAGATTGCCTCGATACAGTCGCGAAGGTTGCGCAGCGAAACCTGCTCTTCGGCAAGCAGTCGCAGCACCTCGCGAATGGTCGGGATTGCGACCGCACGCACTGTTTCCTTCACGACTTCGGGATATGTCTCTCCCAGCCGATCGAGCATTTCGGTCGTTTCCTGCAAGCCAAGGAAGACAGGCAGGTTCCGCCGCAGCAATTCGCGCACCATGATTGGCAGGCGCTGTTCTATCGTCGACGGATCATCGCGAGATAATGCCAAAGGAGCATCATAGGCGGAAAGCTCCCAGCTACCTGCAGGGCGCGGCGTGTCGAATTTGGCGATCCTGAGATCGGGCAGGGCGATGCCGGAACGATCCTGCACTTCTGCCCGCGCCGCATCGAGCTTTCCGGCAAGCCGCTCCATATCCGCGCGGCTTGCATTCTCAAGCGCAAGATAGAGCACCAGCGGCTCTGCACGCGGCGCAGGCTGTGCGTGCAGAACAATCTCTTCGGGTGGAGCGGCATCCTCTGCCTCGCCGCGGCTGATGGCACGTCGGATTGCAGGGCCGGTTGCCTCGTGCCGCCACAGACCGCAAACGACCAGCGCCAATCCGAGGCTCAGGAAAATGGCCAGCGGGAAGCCCGGGATCAGGCCCAGAAGAACAGCGATAAAGCCGGCGGCGATCAGCGTGCCCGGCTTCGCACCGATTTCTGAAAAGATGGCGGGAGCAAGATCGGGCTTTGTCTCGGGATCGTTGCTCCGCGTCACCAGCAGACCAGCGGCAAGCGCACACAGAAATGCGGGGATTTGCGCGACCAGCCCGTCACCGATGGTAAGGATCGAAAACGTGGTCGCGGCCTCTGACAGCGAAAGGCCGTGCGTGAACATGCCCACGGCGATCCCGCCGATCAGATTGATCAGCACGATCACGATACCCGCCATCGCATCGCCCTTGACGAACTTCATCGCACCATCGAGGCTGCCGTAAAGCTTGCTCTCCTGCTCAAGAAGAGCGCGCTTCTGCTTCGCCTCTTCCTTGCCCAACAGACCGGAGCGCAGATCGCTGTCGATAGACAGCTGCTTGCCCGGCATCGCATCAAGGCTGAAGCGTGCGCAGACCTCGGCGACGCGTTCAGAGCCTTTCGAAATCACGATGAACTGTACGACAGTGATGATCAGAAAAACCACCAGCCCGATCACGATGTTGCCCGCAGCCGCCGTTTCGCCGAATTCGCGAATGATCTGGCCGCCGTCCATTTCGCTCAGGATCATGCGGGTGGTCGCGATGCTGATCGCAAGGCGGGTGACAGTGGTGAACAGCAGGATCGACGGGAAGGTCGAGAAATCGAGCGGCTGTCGCACGCCGATAACCGCGATCACAAGCAGCGCAGCGATTGTGAGGTTGATCGCGATGCAGATGTCGAGCAGCGCGGGCGGAAAGGGCAGAATGAACATGGCGAAGATCGCCAGCAGCCCGCCAACAATCGCCAGCTGGGCGACCGGGATGTGAGCGGCGTTACGCTTCAGGGTCTGTACCAGCTCCATCAGAAATCGACCGCAAGCCCGCTTTCCGCTGCCAGTTTGCGGTAGTTCGCCTTTACCTTCACCACGTAATCGCGCGTCTCACGGTAAGGCGGAACGGTGTTGCCATATTTGCGAACCGCACCTTCGCCCGCATTATAGGCTGCCAGAACAAGATCGAGATTGCCGTCAAAACGCTGCCAAAGCTGGCTGAGCAGTTTGGCGCCGGCATCGACATTGGTGCCCGGATCATACAGCTTGCCGGCATCGCGAACGCCCAGCATTCGCCCTGTGCCCGGCATCACCTGCATCAGTCCGCGCGCACCGGCATGACTTGTCGCCTGCGGCCGATAGCCGGATTCCTGTTTGATGACGGCATGCAGCAGAAGCGGGTCAACCTGATGGGTACGCGCTGCGGTTGAAATGGTCTGGTCGAACACGGTCGTGTAGCTACGCGGGCGCAAGGCGAGCACGGCTTCTGCGTCCTCTTCTGAACCAGCCGATGCTTGCGCCGGGGCCGCGCTGTCGCTGACTGACGCGAGCTGGCTACCGCTTTGCCAGGCGCTGCTGCCCGGACGGATCGCAACCTGACTGCCATCACGCGACGCGATCATGCGGGTGCGGGCATCCTTCTTGTCAGGAGACTTGAAATCCGTTTCCCGCGGGCCGCGCTGCGGGGGGATTTGCCAGGCCGGCGGACCGTCCTCAGCCTTGATAGTGGCACGCGGTCTGTTGGCCTCAAGAGCCGGAGATTCGATCACAGAAGTCTCGGGGCAATGGCCGATCAGTCCTTCGAAATGGCGTAGCGATTCAAGGCTCGCCACCCTTACCGGCAGATCAATCGGGCACTCGCCGGGATTTTGTAGAGGTTCAGGCGGGTTTTCCTTGGCAGACAATGTCGCCGAACTGAATAAAGTTGCCGAGACAAGAAAAGTCGTACTAACATTTATGTAAGTAAAGAGTTTCAATTCTTGCTCCTCGTAACTGACATTTATGTCAACAGTAGGATGGGCAAGGAGTTCGCGGCGCCAGTTTCGCTGCGAACTTGGTATAATCGGTTGTTATCCCGCATGTTTTAAAGTGATTTTCAACGACTCACCCCACCTTGGCCTTGAAACGACTCTTACGATAAACATTTCTGGAAAAGTTGAAAGTTTCTTAAGCATATTCAAAAATGTTAATTAAAACAGCATTTTGTGGCGGTTTCTCTGGCCGTTATGGCTGCTTTTGGACATTCGCTTCATCGCGATTCCATAACTGTTCGGCTGTGTTACTAAGGCATTACAATACTTAGGATTCGGGTCGATTCGTTTGTGACAGTTGAGTGAATATTACTAGTCGCATTGACATTACTGCCTGAACGGGGAATCCAAGAGCTTCAGCTTGCCAGCGGCTGGGCTGGATGCGCGCAGTGCTGCTGCGTGCTTTTGCGGGGGTGCGACTATGGCGGACAAGGATAAGGGAGGAGACAAGACAGAGCTCCCGACCCGCCGGAAGCTTGAGGATGCCCGCAAGAAAGGCGATATCGCCAAGGGCAAGGAAATCACCCCTACGCTAGGGACGATTGTCGCGGCGATCCTGTTCATGACAGCGGCCGGATTTATTGCGAATCGGGTAACCGCTTTTGCAGATGCGACCGTTGCCAGCGCGACCAAGGGCGAATTTCAGGACCAGTTGATCGGCATTGGCGGCGAGGCGGCGCTGCTGCTGCTGACACTATCAGTGATCATTCTTGCCCCGCTCTGCGCCATCGCAGTGCTTTCCGAGGTTTTGCAGACCAAGGCTCTCGTCGCGCCGAAAAAGCTTGAGCCGAAGCTGGAGACGCTCAATCCGGTTGAGGGGATCAAGCGCCTGTTTGGCAAGCAGGGCCTGATCGAACTGGCCAAAACCCTCATGAAAGTGGCGGCGATCATCGCGGTCGTCTGGTTCGTCGCGCGCGATCACCTGGAGCAGATGGCGACTATGCTTTTGCCAGCCATGCAGCCGGTCTGGCGCGAAGGGGCTGGCATGCAGGCAGGGACACAGGACGCTGCGCACACCCTGACCCTGGTGCTTCAGGTCTTTGCCTGGACGGGCGCGGTCTTCGTGCTTGTTGCGGTGGTCGATACCATCTGGGCGCGCCAGCAATTCACCAAGAAAATGATGATGAGCCGCCGCGACATCAAGGATGAACACAAACGCGACGAAGGCGATCCGCATATCAAGGGGCATCGCCGCCAGATGGCGCAGGAATGGGCGCAGTCGGGTGCGGTTTCGCAAACTGCCGATGCGAATGCGCTGCTGGTCAATCCGACCCATCTGGCGATTGCGCTTGAGTATGATGCTGACAAGACGCCCATCCCTGTCGTGCTGGCGCGTGGCGAGGGTGAAGTCGCCGAAGCCATGCGCGAAGTCGCCCGTCAAAGCGGCATCCCGATCGTGCGCCACATCCCCACTGCCCGGCAGCTCTGGGCGCGCGGTGAAGTGGGTGAAATGGTGCCCGAAGAGATGTTCGACGCCATCGCGGAGATAATCCTTTGGGCGCGAAAGGCACGTTCCGGCGAAGCACCGCTCGATTGTGATCTGCATCGCGAGCCGAACACCTCGCACACCCGCAAACAGGCGCAGCCCGAAACAGTATAGAGATCAGGCGAAACAAGCATTTATGTCGATAGGCACTATCTTTTCCTCCCTTCTCGCGATCATCCTGTCGCTGGCCTTTGTCATCGCATTGGCATGGGGCACGTTATGGCTGCTCAAGCGGTTTCAGGATGGCAGTTTTGGTCGCCTTTCAGGCGCTGATGCAGGGCCGCGCCTGCGGTTCGAGAAAGCCCTGCCTGTAGGCCCGCGAGAACGGCTGGTTCTGGTAGAGGTCGAAGGTGAGCAGATGCTTCTGGGCGTCACCGCGCATTCGATCACGCCGATCAAGAGCTGGCCTGTGGGCGACACAGATGATGGCGAAGCGAACGAGGCTGAAGGCGATACCATCCAGACATCCGAAGACCCCGCTGCGAAACGGTTCAGGCTGCGTATGGCTGAACAGGATAGCGCGAAATGAGTTTGCCTGTGCAGGGTCTTGGCAGCGCCTTATGCGATGTGTCTCCGGCCCGTATCGAATGGGCCCAGGCTGCGGCCAAGCGGCTGGAGCAGGCCGGGTTTGAAGTCTCCATCGGGGCAGCAAAACAGGGCCAGCGCGATTGGTTTCTCAGCGCGACACTGGCGTTTGAACCGTTGCGTCAACCGGTGCTTAAAGGCGCGTCGGGAGAGGAGCTTGCCCGCATTCTTTCCGCTCACGAAGACGTGCTTCAGGACGTTGAGCAGGCATTGGGGCTGGCTGCGGAGTTTTCAGATTACGGACCACTTGATGAAGCGGCTCCTGCCCTGACTGTCAGCCGCGATGGATGCGCGCTTGGCAGGGTTGTGGTGTGCTCTGAAGTCGCTTCGACCGATGCCGATGCCGATGCCGATGCAGGCGGAGGCGCGGTCATCCTCTGCCTTGCCTTTAACGCAGCGCGCCTTTCGATCAAGGAGGCCGAAGCGCTGGAAGGCGGCGATATGCTGGTCCTCAATCACGGACCATGGCCGCTCATACCGGATGCACAGGCCAATGGGGGGCAGGCCGCAGCCAACCCTCTGATTGCGCCGGGGATGCCTCCGCTTGGCCTTGATCCGCATACGGGCAGGTTGATCCCGACGCTTTCGGATCAGGCCTCTCCCGATACGTCCGCAGGAGCATATTCAGAAGTGTCATCGCAGGAAAATCCCGCAGCCCTTAGCGTACCCGTTGCCATCCATCTGGGCGATACCGCCGTCACGCAGGCTGAACTGGCGCGAATGGCGCAAACCGGAACGTTTGATCTGGGCGCGGTGAGCGAGGGCCTTAGCGCGCAGCTTTCAGTGGGCGGGCGCATTATCGGCCGGGGTGAAATTGTGCGGATCGGGGATCGCTTCGCCGTGCTGCTCGACAAGAGCGAGACAGCTGGCACAAACGAACTGCCATCAGAAGGCGAAGCTGTACCTGCAAGCGAAGAGCGGGCCGTCTGATGGATCTCGGCAGTTTCACTCCCGGCTCCGCCTTAATCACCGTCATCATTATTGCGCTTGCACCGTTTCTGGCTGTGATGGTGACGAGTTTCACGAAAATCGTCGTGGTGCTTTCAATCGTGCGCACTGCTTTGGGCCTGCAGCAGACGCCGCCCAATGTGGTGATCAACGGACTTGCCCTGATCCTCACCATCTATGTCATGTACCCGACCTTGCAGGATATGAGCGAGGCGGCGGGCCTGACAGGAGAGGCGGTGGCGACAATGCCGGGCGATGCGCCGCCCGATATCGCCCAGATTCAGGATACGCAGGAAATCATCTCCACCGCCGACCGTGTGAAAGAGCCTTTGCGTGCGTTTCTCCTGAAGAACACGACCCGCGAAGACCGCGCCTTCCTGCTGGCAACCCAGCGCCAGATCAGCGGCCCCGAACGCGCGCAAGAGCTTTCGGACAGCGATTTCGTCATCATCATTCCCGCCTTTGCGGTGCGCGAGCTGAAACTGGCGTTCCAGATCGGCTTTCTGATATTCCTGCCATTCCTCATCATCGACTTGCTGATTTCGAACATCCTGCTCGCGCTGAACATGATGATGCTTAGTCCCGTCACGATATCGCTGCCGTTCAAGGTGTTGCTGTTCGTGGTGGTCGATGGCTGGGTGAAGCTGAGCCACGGACTGGTGCTGTCCTATGTATAGCGGCACCCCTTTCGGCACGCTTGCGAAAGGCATCGCGCGATGGACATGACGGACATCACGCTTGAGGCATTGTCGCTCGTTCTGCTGCTGTCCGCGCCGCCGGTGATTGCTGCGTCCATCGTCGGTTTGCTGGTGGCAATTGTGCAGGCGGCGACACAGATTCAGGAACAGACGCTGCAGTTCACGCTGAAATTCTTTGCCATCGTCCTGACCCTGTTCATCACGGCATCGTTGATGGCGGGCAGCCTTTACGCCTTTAGCGACCAGATATTCAGCAACTTTCCCCGGATGGTGGGATGATAGCGCCTGCCACGATCGGTACGTCCCTGATCCAGTCGATCCCGTGGATGGAACAGGCGCTGCTGGTTGGTGCCGGCTCCGCTCGCTTTGGCTTCGCTTTCATGATGTTGCCCTTCTTTGCGCCACAACAGATCCCGCCGCTGGTGCGCAACTCGTTGATTGTGACGTTTGGACTGGTGGCGCTGTCACTGCCGATCGGGTTTGATCCGCAATCCCTCAGCGCGTCGCAATGGGTGCTGCTGCTGGGTAAGGAGGCTGCGGCGGGGGCCATACTCGGCCTGTTCTTCAGCACATTTCTGTGGGCGATGGCCTCTGCCGGAGAGTTGATCGACACCAAAACAGGCGCGACCATTGCGCAGATCGTCGATCCTGTCAGCGGCTCCACCCAATCATTATCCGCCACATTTCTGGGGCGGTTCGCGCAAGTCACCTTCATCTCGGCCGGAGGGTTCACCCTGTTGGTTGGCAGCCTGATGCTGAGTTACGCGATCTGGCCGATGGGGCCAGGCGGGCTGGAGCTGAACCTGGATGCGGTGCGACTGTTCGAAGGAGAGCTGGGGCGCTTTTTCCAAATTGCATTCTTCATCGCTTCGCCCGTGCTGATGGTGCTTTTCATCATTGATCTGGGAATGGGAGTGCTCAACAGGTTTGCGCCCAATTTCAATGTCTTCATGCTGTCTTTATCCATCAAGACATTGTCGGCGATATTCCTGTTGTTTCTGCTCCTGCCGTTATTGACGCAGATGGTGATCGCCGATCTGACGACCCGTCAGGATGTCGGTTTCGGCATTATGGAACGTGTGGGAGAACCGCGATGAACGACAGGGCTGGCCTGTCCGCGCAAGGTGCCGCTGCGATTGATCCGGAAATGCTCGCGCTCATCAACAAGATGCGCGAAGCCGCCCAGCGCGACCCCGCCCGGCAAAGAGAGGTCCAGATCGGCGAATTCATTGTCGATGGAGCGCGCGTACCGCTGTCACTGGTGGAGCCGTTGCAGGGCCTGACCCGCGCCGAGGCAGCGGCTTTGCGCTTCGCGGGCTGGGGGCGGTCCAATGCGGATATCGGCACAATGCTGTCCGTCGGAGAGGGGACCGTGCGCACCCATCTGAGCAACGCCGTGCGCAAGCTGGAACTGGACGGGATGAGAGAGCTTGTAGCGCTCGCAGGCCTGCTGTTCCGCTCCCTTGATTAAGCCTGTGCCTTGCGCGCCTATACGTTTTGCAGAGGCAGCCTCTGCATTGTGCAGATGGAGCGAATCCCCCGACCGAGCGAGAAAGACTGCGACGGCGAGAGATCGCCGGTGAGTTTTCGACACACGTTCAAGGGAGCTTTATCATGAATATTGGCGGTCTTTTAAGTTCAGCCCTTAACCCGATCAGTTTTGCGCAATTGGCGATGGGCCCGGTCGGCGTGGTTCCATTTGCGATGCGCACGATTGGCGCGCAGTTGGCTATGAATGTAATTCAAAATTACGGCGACCGGATGGGTTTGCCGCAACCTATGATCGACATGGCTCAAGCCGCTTTTGCGCAAGGCGCAGGCCTTGACCGGTTGTTCAATCAAAATCTGCAGGAAGCCGCGTCAGGCCTTGGCATTCGCCAGTTCGACAATTTCCTCGGGCGCCTCACAGGCCGTGAATCTGCGGGCTTCCAAAACCTACGTGACACGATCAATTTCTTCGCCGATCAAGGTCGTATGGGCCCGACGCAACGTGGCCAATTGATGAGCGCCGCGGAAATGCTGCAAGATACAATGCAGAACTTCATGCGTGCAAACGCTCAGCGTGAGCGCGACGAGGATGGCGGCATCGGTGGAGCAGAAGGCGGCGGTTTCCTCGCCCGCATGGCCCGCGCTTTGGGCGAGCTGCTTGATCAAAAAATCAATCGGATGGTCGAAGTCAGCGAAGCAATTGGTGATCAAGGTGACTCGAACACATCACAGCTCGGTGAGTTGAACGGTGAATTGCAGAAGCTGAACCAAGAGATCAGCATCATTTCCAACGCCCTGAACACTTCGCTCAAGGCGGTAGGCGAGTCCCAGTCAACTCTTGCACGCAAACAGTAGTCGCAAACAATTGGAGTTTAGTGATGGAGGTGGTACATCTTACCACCTCCATTTTACGTATCAGGAGTCGAAAATGTTTAGGTCTGCATCATGGCTATTGGCCTGTATTTTGCTCACCGGCAGTGTTGCAAGCTTCGTCCCAAACGGCGCGCTGGCTCAGAATATGGGCGGCGTTGTCGGCTTCAACAATGTTACAAATTCGATCTGCGGCGGTTCGTGTGAAAGGGCTTCCAGGCGGAACGACAGGTTTGTTGATCCGCGAGCGCTTTTGCGTCCTGCACCGCAACCTGACCAACGTAAAGACTTAGCCCGTATCGATTACACCTACCGATATGATCGGAACCGCACACGGGAAAATCTCAACCTGTTTGTGAAGCAGTCTCCTACTCCACAGGCAGCGGTCGAACTTAAGAAAATGCTGGATGCGCAGCCGACAATAATGGATGATATTCGCCAAGGCATACGGCCATATGGCCTTGACACGCATAATGTTGCGGATGCGTATGCGATGTGGTGGATCAATGCTTGGCTGGCCTACAAGGGCTTGGATCAAGATACGCCGAGGGGCACGGTCGCCATGGTGAAGGCGCAGGTGCAAAATGCGCTTGCAGCTGTCCCGGATTTTGCAAACACCACTGAAGCTGATCGCCAGCAATTCTCGGAGGCGCTCTTGTTACAAGGGCTGATGGCAGCGGCTGCACTCGACCAATTGAAAGGAAATCCCGATCATATGAGACAGCTTTCTGCAGCTGTTCATAAAGGTGCGCTCTCGATGGATGTCGATCTATCAAAAATGGACCTCACCCCTAACGGCTTCGTCCCGCGCAAGGGTGCGGATGCGTCGGAGGCCGGACAGGACGTTCTTCCCGACAGCGCAGAACCCGCGCAAAGAGCCTCCGCCGATGGTGAAGGAGACAGCGCCCTCGCACTCGCCCTCGCAGCAGGGGCAGGGCTGGGCGTAGTACTCCTCGGCGGCGCGGCATTCATGCGGCGGCAGGGATAGGGTGACACGATGCTGCGGCATGCACTGCAACTTATTTCAGCCGGTCTCTTGGCGGCGGGTAGCACTGCTGCGGTCGCGCAGTCGATGCCGTGGATTAATCCGGCTCATACATCGGTCTATTCACAAGACGACGTGATGAGCAGGCATCTGGACAGCGATCCGCAAGCCGCTGAACAGGCCGAAAGCACCATTCGCTTTCCATCGCAGTCTGTTTTGGTCGCACCGGCAACCGAAGCGCCCTCCACAGCCGCGCTGGATTCGACATATCGTTATTCAAAAGCGCGAACGAAGCAGAACCTCGATACTTTCGCTGCGCGCTCTCCCACCGCTCAGGCGAGAGCTGGGTTCGAGCAGATGATAGCAGCCCAGCCGACGATCATCGACGATATCCGGCAGGGCATAGCGCCTTACGGGTTGGACAGCCACGATGTCGCCGATGCTTACGCCATGTGGTGGATCAATTCGTGGCTTGTTTACGAAAAGCGCGATGATGATCCTGATCGCGGGACAGTTGCGATGGTGAAACAGCAGGTGCGCAACGCCTTTGCCGCAACCCCCGATTTCGCGAAGACCAATGATGCGCAACGGCAGGAATATGCCGAGGCGCTGATGATACAGGCACTGATGCTATCAGCAGGAATGGACCAGCTCAAAAGCCAGCCGAAAATGCTGGAGCAGCTTTCAAAAGCCGCGTTGCAGGGCGCGAAGGCGAGTGGTCTTGATCTGACTCTGATGACTTTGACCCAGAACGGCTTCGTCCCGCGCAAGGGTGCGGACGCTTCGGAGGCCGGGCAAGACGTTCTTCCAGAGAGCCAAGAGCCCGCGCAACGGGCCTCCGTCGATGACGAAGGCGACAACGCCCTCGCACTCGCCCTCGCAGCAGGGGCAGGCCTCGGTGCAGTCCTCCTCGGCGGCGCGGCATTCATGCGGCGGCAGGGATAGGGCGCGCGTCTATACGTTTCGCAGATAGCGGGTCGCCTTTCTTGTCGCGATAGATATCGCCGAAGGAGCTTGGCGTGATGTTGGGTGTCGGCGATAATCGGATGGTGGGTGCGGCCTCTGCGGGGTCAGTTGCGCGCATATCTACGGATCAAGGGGTTACATCCTATACGATCCGGCGTGGTGATACGCTTGGGGCATTGGCGCGCCAGTTCGGGACCGATGTGGCGACGCTTGCGCGGATGAACGGGATTGCAAATCCTGACCGGACCTTTGCGGGCGCGCAGCTGAAAGTGCCAACCGGCGGGGCGCAGCAGCATGTCGTTACGCGCGGGGAAAATCTGACCGTCATTGCCCGCAGCGCAGGTGTTTCGCTGGCCGAACTGCTGAGGGCCAATCCTCAAATATCCAACCCTGATGTGATCTATCCGGGGCAACGCATCTCCATTCCGCATCCTGATGCTGAGGCTGCGATCACGCGCTTCTCGTCGCGGTCAATTGTGCCGGCTGAGGGCGCGGGTTCGGTCAACCCTGTGGGACAAACCCGGTTTGAGGGAGGCACTTTGAGCCTTTCACAGACTGATATCGATAACCTCAAGCGCACGCTTCAGACTGAATGGGTCCAATCCGCGGGAGATGCGCAGGCCCATGGCGTGATTGATACGATCCTCAATCGTGTGGCGTCAGGCCATTGGGGCGGCTCCGTTGCCGATGTCGTCAATGCAGACAGGCAGTTTTCGGACATTAACGGGCCGGTTGCCTGGCGCGACGGGCGAAACTCGGTCGAACAGATCCCCATGTCGCAAGTCAGCGCGCGAGTGGATCAACTGGTTGACAGCTATCTGGCGCAGCGTGCTGCCGGACGGCCATCTTCGATCGGCACGCATCTGAATTATGCCAATCCGCATTACTCCGACGCGGTCAATCTGGGGTGGATCAACGCGTTGGACGGGCCGGTTCTCGGGCGCGGTGATGCTGTCCATCACCACGGTACGACAGCGCATCTGGAGCGGGTGCGTCCCGACGCATTTGCAATCACTCTTCCAGGCGAAACCGACCCGTCGCGCGGGGCGGGGAGCGTCGAAGAGTTCGATGGCCGCGTGCTGGCGGCGCAAGTGGGGATTGCTGTCAAAAACGGGCGGGTCGATATTGAGAGCCTGCATCCCGCGATGGACCCTGTCATGCGCGCGGTTGCTCAGGCGGCGGACCAATTGGGCCTGCCGCAACCTGTCATCACCAGCGGGAATGACAGCACGCATTCCG
>JAXHVK010000048.1:0-19350 GCA_034211135.1 Pseudomonadota bacterium | reverse complement strand
GACCACGCCGGAAAACGCGATCAGTGCGCTCATCCAAAGATCATCGCCAAAGGCTGATCCCGCCGGTCCCATCGCATAGAATGCGGCAATTGCACTGGCAGGCAATAACAGGATTGCGCTTTCAATCGTCAGGCCGGGCAGCGCGCCAACGGTGACTTGTTTGCGGACAATGCCGTAAAGCCCGAAAGAAAACGCAAGGCTCAGGCTGATCCAAAGCGTTGTCAGCGCGCCGGCTGCCAACAGCGCGACCGCCGAAGCGGCAATTGCCACGGCCAGCCATTGCAGTTTTGACAGCCGCTCTTTCAAAAGGACCGTGCCGAGCAGAACATTAAGCAGCGGATTGAGGTAATAGCCCAGGCTCGCTGCGTACACCTCACCCTGATTGATCGCCCAGATGTAAACGAACCAGTTGATTGCAATCAGCGTTGCGCTCGCAAATAGCATGAGCAGGGCGCGCCGGTCGGCGACTGCCGCGCGAATGTCCGGAAATTGACCGCGGATAGCGATAATTGCGAGGCAAAATGGCAGTGTCCAGATGATCCGCCAGCCGACAAATTCGAACGGCGGAACACTCGCGACAAGCAACAGATAAAGCGGCAGGAAGCCCCAGAGCAAATACGCTCCCAATGCCGGAGGAAGGCCCGATGGCTGCTTTTCTGGCGGGGCTGATTGCGTATTCATACCGGCGGTGGAGTTAGGCGTGCTGATCGCACTGCGCAAGCGCTCGACATGCGCTCAAACCTTCGGACAGCTAAAGCTCCTCTTTGCGGGATCGGCTGCATACAATTGGCAACAATCGTGAATGAAACCTGTCGGGCTAGATTGCAGTTCGTTCAGTTACATGTGTCTATAAATGAACAACATCGTGTTCGCATGACCCTCTCTCTCAGTCTCTCCCGGACACGTTTCATCGACTTGGGCCATTCCCACCAATGGTCTGGGCGCGGCTTCCACCAGCCGCGGAAAGCGCCTCTATGCCCTTTATCGGTGTAGGGGCGTTTTCATTCGGGCAGAGTATTGGCGGTAGTTTCTTAACCAAGTTCTGGCAGGGCTATCACCCATGCGATCGCTTTCCCTTTTCGGAGCCGTATTGGCGTTTTCCACTCTTGCTGCGTGCGGTGCGGGCGATGACGGAACCATACCGTCACCAGTGAACGACGTAGACCCATACATTGCGCGTGCGTTGAATGATCCGCTGATGGTGGACCCCGATCTATCCTATCGTAATGAGGCAAACGCTGCGGTGACGGTCGCATACGATCACGCGCTGCCGTCTTTCAAGGGAAGTGAGGAGGCTGCCAGCCGCGCGCGGGAGACAGCTCGACTGGAGCTGTTGGAGGATGGACAAATCGTTGATCTGCCGCTGCCCTCGGGTGATGCGGGTCCTGCGGACCTGTCTGCGGCCTATGGTGTGCAGGCGGTGTTGGCAGAGCTCAAAGTGCCTGAGGAATGTGCGAAAGATATCGCAGGTAGCTTTTCCTTCGCTGCATCCATGCCGGAAGCAGCGCGGATCATGCCGCACGGGATGGTGCGACTGGCAGCGGCCGTGGATCAGCCGGAATGCAAGTTGCGCCTGGTCCGCTATGTCAGTCCGGTGGGTGTCGACGATGCCCTGCAATATCACTTCAACCTTGCCCAGCGTGCAAAGCTGTCTCCGGTGTATTTTACAGAGCCGGAAAAGGCGATCATTGGCGAACGGCGCGGCACCTATCTAAGAGTGAATGCGCGCGAAACTGCGGGGGATCTTAGCGCGGTTGACGTAATCACATGGACGCGCGGCTAAGCCTGCCGGGCTGAAAACCTATTCTTTCAGACCGACGCCAAGATTTGCGCGCGGCTGTTCCATCTCGTTGCTCGCGACAGGGTAGGCGCAATAATCGGCGGCGTAATAGGCTGCGGGACGGTGATTGCCTGACAGGCCGATCCCGCCGAACGGTGCCGATGACGATGCACCATTGGTCGGGCGGTTCCAGTTGATGATCCCTGCGCGGATATTGGCCCAGAACCGGCCGTAATCGTCGGGCGATCCGCCAACCAGCGATGCAGACAGGCCAAAACGGGTGTTGTTCGCCTCAGCAATCCCCGCATCGAGATCAGGGACGCGAATAACCTGCAGAAGCGGTCCGAAAAGCTCGATATCGGGACGGTCGGGGATATTGGTGGTGTCGATGATACCGGGTGTGAGGAACGGCTTTTCCGGGTCAAGACGCCGCATCGGGCTTAATGCTTTGCCACCTGCCGTCATCAATGTGACGAAACTTTCGTTCAGGCGTTCGGCTGTTTCATTGTCGATCACCGGCCCCATAAATGGCTGTGGTTCATCCAGCGGCCCCCCGACCATGAGTTTGCGCGTGGTGGGAACCAACTCAGCCATCAGTTCATCATAAATGCTGTCTTTGACGATCAGGCGTCGGGCAGCGGTGCAGCGTTGGCCTGCGGTTGTGAATGCGCTTTGGATGATCAACGCCGCCGCATCCGAAATCTTTGGCGTGTCCACGATGACCATCGGATTGTTACCACCCATTTCGAGCGCGACAATCTTGCCCGGATTGGCGGCAAGTTTCCGATTGATCGCAATGCCTGCCTGAGCGGAGCCAGTGAACAGCACGCCATCAACGCCGGGATGGGCGACCAGCGCCTTGCCTTCTTCAGGCCCGCCGATCACCAACTGGATTACTCCCTCCGGCACGCCAGCTGTTTCAAAGCACTGTACCAGAACATCACCCACAGCCGGCGTTTTCTCTGACGGTTTGAACAACACTGCGTTGCCGGCGATCAGGGCTGGTACGATATGCCCGTTAGGAAGATGCGCAGGGAAATTATAAGGGCCCAGCACGGCCATCACACCGTGCGGTTTATGTCTGACAGCGGCAGACCCTTGCAAAGCGCTGTCGAGCTTCTTCTTCCCGGTGCGTTCTGCATAAGCGCTCACAGAAATATCGACCTTTGCGATGACCGCATCGACTTCGGTGCGTGCTTCCCACAGAGGTTTGCCGGTCTCGCGCGCGATCAGTTCGATCAGTTCTTCGGAACGTTTACGCACTGCATTTGCAAAGCGGCGGCACGTTTCGATCCGGTTGGCAAGCGGCAGCGCCGCCCAGGATGGCCACGCCTTGCGCGCGCGACTGACTGCTGCATCAACGTCGCTGTGTTCCCCACGCCACAACTCTTCGCCGGTTGCCGGTTCGGATGAAATGAGAGTGGGATTAGCCAAAGTGCAGCAAACTCTTTCCGGTAATCAGGTTTCGTTCAATCTCAGCAAGTCGCAGTTTTTTGACGCAGTCTGTCGTCTGTTGAATGCGACATAAAACCTGAAACATCCATAGTCTGGCCAAGACCTAATTTGTGGTGCGTTGAATGCAAAGGAAAATCCTTAGCCCGTATGGGATATGGCCATACCGTCAGTAAGCGCGTAAGTCGGCGTTGGCAAACACAAGGGGGGAGAAGGCGGCACGTATCGTGCTCGCCTGCATAACCCCATGAACTAAAATATAAGTTTGGCTTTTTGGCCTTGGTGCGGGCGCGAATCACGTATCAATATGGGGGAATACCTAATGACGAAAAATACACCCACAGAGCTGAAGCGTGGTGCTTCGGTGGCGGTCCTTGCGACTGCTCTTTCAGCTGCTTTTCTGGCGTCTAGCGCACCTGCGGCGGCGCAGGATGAATGTCTGATCGATACGAACGGTGACGGCACCGCAACCGATGGCGTCGACACTGTCGACGGTGCGAATGCCACCGGTACAAACTCTTTGGCTTGCGGACAGGATTCGACTGCATCGGGCAACCAGTCGACAGCAATCGGTACTGACGCGTCTGCATCTGGTACTGCGGCAACTGCAATCGGTCAGAACGCCAATGCCAGCGGCACAGGTTCACTGGCGGTTGGTCAGGGTGCGCTTGCAACGGATGTGCGAGCGACGTCAATCGGTCGCCTGAGCCGCGCCCTGGCGCGCAGCGCAACTGCTGTCGGGGTGCAGGCCACCGCGACGAGCACGAACGCAACTGCTGTTGGTGATACTGCGAATGCGGCAGGCGAAGATTCAACCGCAATTGGTCAGAATGCCAGCGCTACTACGGATGAGGCAGTCGCAGTTGGTCAGGATGCAAGCGCATCCGGAGCAGTTTCGACTGCTCTCGGCACAGACAGCGTCGCCAGCGGCACAGCCAGCGTCGCTGTAGGCCATGATGCGCAAGCGACAGCAGTCGGCACTTCCGCATTCGGTACTGCGACACGCGCGACAGCAAACGGTGCGACCGCATTGGGCCAGTCCGCTCGTGCGACGGGCCTTCGCTCAATGGCAATCGGACGTCTCGCGGAAGCCAGCGAGCGCAACGCAATCGCCGTTGGTGTTCAGTCGAATGCGACCGGCATAAATTCGATCGCTGTGGGTGATAGCTCTCAGGCAACCGCTGAAGATGCTGTTGCTGTTGGCCAGACCGCAGCTGCGACGGGTGAAGACTCGCTCGCTATCGGTCAGGGCTCGCAGGCGGATACCGCAGCAGCAATCGCCATCGGTAACGATTCGAGCGCAACCGGCGTTGATGCTCTCGCAATTGGCGGCGATGATGGCGGCACTGGCGCGCGCGCGGACGGCAACTCAACCACTGCCATCGGCGGCGAATCCTTCGCGCAGGGGCCTGGTGCTTCGGCATTTGGCTGGCGCGCAATGGCAACTGCCGAACGTGCACAGGCTATCGGCCACCTCGCCATGGCAAGCGGTTTCCGCTCGCTCGCTGTCGGTGAAGCGGCGGCTGCATCGGGCGCAAACTCGGTCGCTGTCGGTAACCAGAGCAGCGCTTCGGGCGCGCAGTCTGTCGCCCTTGGCGATCAGGCAACAGCCTCTTTCGACGGGTCGACTGCGATTGGCGCAGGTGCAGCAACCGGTCGCGCCAATCAGGTTGTTCTGGGCGGTGCCGGATCATCGGTTACGGTGGGTGACATCACAGCAAGCACTGCTGCGCAAGCCGGAACCACGAGTTTTGCGACAGTCGATTCAGGCGGCACAATCGGTGCAGGCCCGACAGTCGATAGCGTGGTCAACGGGATCGCAACCAACACGCAGGGTCTTTCCGACCTTGGCGTGCGCGTGACACAGAATGAAACCGAGATCGCCAGCAATGCGACCAATATCTCGACCAACACGCAGGGCATTTCCGATCTGGGCACACGCGTTACCCAGAACGAAACGGAGATCGGCAACAACGCGACCAACATCGCGACCAACACGCAAGGCATTTCCGATCTCGGTACACGTGTAACGCAAACAGAAACGAACATTGCCACCAACGCGACGGACATCGCGACCAATGCCACGGACATCCAGACAAACGCGGATGATATCGGGGTTCTACAGCGCGGTGTTCAGATCAACTCGCAGTCGATTTCCGATGTTGGCACTCGCCTCACCGCGAATGAGGTGCAGACCGATTCCAACACATCGCGCCTTGCCTCTGCTGAAACGCAGATTTCTTCGCTTGGCACGCGCGTGACATCGAACGAGACGCAAATCGCAGGCAACTCGGCAGCAATTGCCACAAATACCGCTGCGATTTCGGGTCTTGGTACTCGTGTCACTCAGAACGAAACCGATATCGCCACCAACGCTGCTGGTATCGCTACCAACGCAACGGACATCGCGACGAACGCTGCTGGTATCGCTACCAATGCAACCGACATCGCAACCAATGCGACCGACATTGCGACGAACACTGCCGATATCGTGGCGAATGCCGGTGACATCGCGACAAACGCCGCAGGTATCGCTGCCAATACTGCAACGATCGGTGCCAATGCGATGGCCGTAATGGCGCTGGATGGACGTGTGACGACCAATGAAGGTGCGATTGCCGCGAACACCACGGCGATTGGAACCAACTCGACCAATATTGCCTCGAACACGACTGCAATAGGCACGAACACCACGAACATCGCTGCTAATACGACCGCGATTGGTGCCAATGCCATGTCGATCACCGGGCTTGATGGACGGGTCACCACCAATGAAGGTCTGATCGCGGCAAACACCACCTCGATCGGTGCCAACACCACAGCCATTGGCACCAACACGACGGCAATTGCTGCGAACACTACCGCAATTGGCGTGAATGCGGCTGACATCGCTGCGGTGTCGGTTGGCATGAACAACAACGCTGCCAACATCGCGACCAACTCCACGGCAATCGCGGCCAACACGGCAAGCATCAACACCAACGCCGCTGGCATCAGCGCGCTGCAGACGTTGACGCAAACCCAGAGCGGCCAGATCAACACGCTGTTCGGCCAGACGGCTGAAAACCGTGCTCTGATTGATCGCGCCAACGAAGGTGTCGCAATGGCTCTCGCCATGGAAAGCCCGATGCTTCCGGCAGGTACCACGTTCGCTCTGTCGGGCGGGATCGGCTACTTCCAGGATCAGGGCGCAGGCACCATGGCGCTTAGCGCGCGCATCAGTGAAAACGCTGCGTTCTCGGCTGGTCTGGGTGTTGGCTTCGACAGTGGCGAAGTTGGTGCACGTGGTGGCTTCCAAGTCGCTTGGTAAGTCGATAGACCATACGATTATGATCAAGATCGTACAGCAATCAAAAGTGCCGGGGCCTAGCGCTCCGGCATTTTTCATCTCCCCAAAAGGCCTGAAAAACGCGCTTGGACTTGTGGCCGGCGTGGCCGCCTTTTCGGCAATGGCTGCCAGCCCAGCTGCCGCACAGCAGGTACAGCCTGGACAAACGCTCTCGCGGCCCAGCGTCCAGCCGCCACCTTCGATCCGGCCAACACCCAGTCAGCTTGAGCTTTCACGTATGATCTGGTCCACGGTGGCAGCGGTCGATCACGCCAACCGTTCGGGCAATTATTCCGTTCTGCGCGATATTTCGGCGCAGGCGTTCCAGATCAATTACAATCCGGCACGCCTGACGGAGATTTTCGCCGGACTGCGTAACTCGGGGCTTGATCTGTCTTCGGCGCTGTTGGTGCCGCCAACCTATTACAAAGCGCCGCAGATGATGCGCGAAGACCTTTTCCGCGTTCAGGGGCTTTTCCAGCTTCGCCCCGTGTCGATCACCTTCGATATGGCGTTCCAGTGGGAACAGGGTCGCTGGAAACTGGCGGGAATTGATATCCAGCCTGCAGAAATGGTCGCCCAGCAACCTGCTGGTCAATAAGCGCGTTCAGCATTGCCGAGGTTGCGCGTCTCAGGCGTGACCTTCCGGCGTAGGGGCGGGGCCATGCGCATCGCCCATACTTCTGAGCGCAGCGACTTTGTCATGCAGGGACGACCAATCGTCGCGCTGATCAATCGCGGACCAGATCGCCTCGACCTCTTCGATCAGCATGGATTGCGAATGATCGCCTGCCCAATATTCGTGAGGGCTATCGATAGGAGTGTAGGCGGCTAGCGCGTCTGCAAGTTCTGGCGGGTCACCGTTGATTGAGCGGCCCCCTCTATGCGCAAAGAAGAACGCATCCGGACCGGTACCTGTATCGCGCATGGCCTTTTCGCAGACAGACACGAGTTTTGCGTCTTCCTCCAGCCCGCGTTCCTTTACCCCCAGCCTCCAGCACCAGCGCCGTGCAATGGCTGCCATATAGAGCGGACCAAAGCGATCCATCGCCGCCACAAGCGGCTCGCTATCCGACAACAGGCGCAGCGCCACTGCCAACTGGCCGCAATTCCAGTGCAAAGCCTCCGGCTGGCGGCCAAAGGCGTATAGCCCGCCATGGTCGAAATATGCCGCGGTGAAGGAAGGATCCCATGTCGGAAGCCATCGCCACGGGCCATAATCGAAACTTTCGCCCGTAATGTTCATATTATCGGTGTTGAGCACGCCGTGGACGAAACCTGCGACCATATAGCTGGCGGCAAGGTCGGCCATCCGTTCAATCACGTTGTGCAGCAGACGGACCGCCGGTTCTTCGCGCGCGGGCGCATCAGCAGGCGGTGCCGTGCCCGGGAAATGGGTGAGGCAATAATTGACCAGCGCCTCCATATGGTCTGCTTCTTCATTGGCGAGCAGCCTTTGGAAGGATCCAATGCGGATATGGGAATGGCTCAGCCGGACCATCACTGCAGAGCGTGCGGGTGAAGGTTCATCCTGCCGCCACAATTCTTCGCCCGTTTCGATTACGCTGAATGTCTTCGACGTATTCACACCCAGCGCTTCGAGCATTTCGGTGGCGAGGATTTCGCGCACGGCGCCTTTTAGTGTCAGCCTGCCATCGCCTGCGCGGCTGTATGGCGTTTGGCCTGAACCCTTTGTGCCAAGGTCCATCAGTCGATCGTCGCTCCCGCGCATCTGTGCAAACAGGAAACCGCGACCATCGCCGATTTCCGGATTGTACACGCGAAACTGGTGGCCGTGATATCTCAGGGCGAGGGCGTGCGGCAGATTTCCTGACAGCGGCTCAAACCTGCCAAAGTGACGTTGCCATTCCTGATCGTTCAATCCGGCAAGTCCGACGCTGGCGGCCGCTCTGTCATTACGAAAACGGATTTGCGTCTGCGGGAAATCGGCGGCAGGGACAGGATCGCCCAACCAGTCTGAGATTTCGGCGATGGCGGGGTCAGGGCGATAGCTGCCCGGTTGCGGTTCTGCGCTCATCCCGCGATAGTGGGGATGCGAACAGTCGCTGGCAAGCGGCTCAACAATTTGAGAAAGACGTGACGCCACCCATGGCCGACAATTACGAAGAAAAATTCTGGACCAGCGAAGACGGGCTGGAGCTGTTTTATCGCGATTATGCCGGCCCAGCCGACGCTGATGCAAAGCCGCCGGTTCTTTGTATGCACGGCCTGACCCGCAACTCACGTGATTTTGCTGATCTCGCTGAGCATTTGAGCGCGACTTATCGCGTCATCGTGCCCGAAATGCGCGGGCGCGGGAACAGTGCCTATGCGCCTGATTCCAGCACTTACACGCCAAAACACTATGTTGCGGATGTCGAAAAACTTCTGGATGAGCTGAACGTCAATCGTTTCATCAGCATCGGCACATCCATGGGCGGGCTGATGACGATGCTTCTGGCCGCGGCAAAGCCGGGCCGGCTGGCGGCGGTGGTTATGAACGATATCGGTCCGGTGATTGACCCAGAAGGGGTTGAGCGCATCGGCGCGTATGTCGGGCAGGGACGCAGCTATCCGACATGGATCCACGCGGCCCGCTCCCTAGCAGACACACACGGAGAAGCCTTTCCGGATTGGGATCTTGATCAGTGGCTGGAAATGGCAAAACGCAACATGGCGGTTTGCCAGAACGGCAGGATCACTCTCGATTATGATATGGCGATAGCGGAGCCATTTGCCGATGCTCCGGCGGCACCAGCTGAAACGCTGTGGCTTGCGTACGAGGCCTTGCGCGATGTGCCGATGCTGCTGGTGCGCGGTGGGCTATCGGATTTGCTTTCACAAGATACTGTAAAGCAGATGGGCGTGCGCAATCCGGCCATGACGGTTGTGACTGTCCCCAATGTCGGCCACGCTCCCACTTTGGATGAAGCCGAAGTGCGCATCGCTATCGACACATTGCTCGCAGGGATTTCATGAGCACGAAAACAGGCGCGAAGGGCGGCGCTTTGCCGCATATCCTGCATTGCCACTCAACATTTTCGGCAGGGGGCAAAGAACGCCGCGCGGTGAAGCTCATGAACGCGTTCGGGCGCAAGCTTGAGCATACCGTCATATCCGCAATGCCCGATCAAAAGGGCGCACGCGCTTTGATCGACAAGCAGGTGAAGGCCTATTTCCCGACTGCTTTTCCAAGTCTGTCGGGGCTGCCGACGCCCGGGCGGCTCGTCGGGATTGCGCAGGCTCTTAAAGGCTATGACCTGATCCTGACGTATAATTGGGGCGCTATGGATGTGGTGATGGCGCACACCGTCTTTGCAGAAGCGCTAAATCTTCCGCCGCTTATCCATCACGAAGACGGTTTTAACGAAGACGAGGCGGCGCAACTCAAATCGAAGCGCAACTGGTACCGGCGGATCGCACTTGGGCGCGCGCATTCGCTGGTCGTTCCCAGTACGGTTCTGGAGCAGATCGCTTATGAGAAATGGAAGCGGCCCCAATCGCGGGTAATGCGCATTCCCAATGGTATCGATACCAAGGCCTTCGCCAAAAGGCCAAAGACCGACGCGATCCGGCTGGTGAAGCGTGAAGGCGAAAAATGGGTGGGGACGCTTGCCGGTCTTCGCCCGGTCAAACAGCTTCCCGATCTGGTTGAGGCGATAAAGGATCTACCGGACAACTGGCATCTTGTGATCATGGGGGAGGGGCCTGAGCAGCAGGCTATCCGCGATGCCGCCGCCGCATTCGAAGTGGATCACCGCGTTCACCTGCCCGGCGCTGTCGATGATCCAGCACAAGTCATCGGAATGTTCGACATCTTTGCCTTGTCATCAAAAAGCGAGCAATTCCCGCTTTCCGTTGTCGAAGCAATGGCCGCCGGACTGCCCGTTGCGGCACCGGATGTCGGGGATGTACGGGCAATCGTGGCCAAAGAGAATGGCCGCTATATCACGCCCAAGGGGGATATTCCTGCTTTGGCGAATGCTCTGCAAGAGCTTGCCAGCGATCCCGAAGCGCGCGCCGAACTGGGATCGGCCAACAAAGCGAGAGCGCGAGCGCATTTCGATGAGGCCGACATGGTAAAGCGCTATCGGGAACTTTATTGCAGCGCGATGGGCAAGAAATTCTGATCGGTTTTCGGTCCGGTCCTTCATGTGGCGTTCAAGCGCCGAACTTCACGGTTTTTGCCGATTGAATCATCTGCGCTGTTGGCCCGCTTGTTAGCTGGCATTGCGCCTGCGCTCGCCACGCTTTAAGGCCGCGCTGATATACGAGAATTGTACTAGGGATTGTAGCTTCAGTGGCTCTTACTCCGAAGAATAACCAGGACCCGAACAATCCGCCAAAGCTATCGGCTGAGGATGAGGTTGCGATGCGCGAGATTGATGAGGCGGTGCGTCAGGATGATGCGCTGGACTTTATCAAAAAGTATGGCGTTGCCATCGGGTCCGTTCTGGGTGTGATATTGCTGGGACTGGCGGGCTATCTTTTCTGGGATTCCCGCACAGAGTCGGCTCTGGAAGCGGACTCTGAAAAGCTCGTGAGCGTTCTGGATTATGCCCAGGAACAGGAATGGCCGACGGTGGATCAACGCGCCGGAGAGCTCGCCGATCTGGAAAATGCCGGTGTTCGCACATCCGCGCGCTTCCTGCAGGCAGGTGCCGCTTTGGAGCAGGGCGAAGTAACCCGCGCAGTCGAACTCTACGCATCCATCGCCGCCGACGAGGGTGCACCGCCTGAATTACGCGATTTTGCCCGCGTGCGCGAGGTAGCCAGCAACTTCGATGATCGCGAACCGGCTGACATCATCGCCAAGCTGAAAGATATCGCTGTGGCGGGTAATCCGTTCTTTGGCAGCGCGGCGGAACTGACCGCAATCGCCCATCTTGAGGCGGGTAACCGTGAAGAGGCCGGAGCGCTGTTTTCACAGATCGCCAAGGATGAAGAACTGCCGGAGAGCTTGCGTTCGCGCTCACGTCAGATGGCAGGGCTGCTGGGTGTTGATGCGATTGAAGACGTTGAAAAGCTGCTTGAGGATGAAGGAATTGATCCCGATGCCCTGCCGGGTGTTGCAGCTCCTCCGGCAGGTCCGGGACCGGGCGCCGCCTCAGGCCAGTAACAACAGCGCTACGGGGGTCGCGCTGGGGAAAGCTAAGAGTATTTGGACGAGACTATGAAAAAATCGCAATCTGATCAGCGCACTATGCGCAGCATGCGCGGCGTCCTGCTGCTTGGCGCGTTCGCCACTGCTCTGACGGGCTGTGCAGGCGAAGGCCTGTTTGGCAAACCCAAGCGCACCACCCCGACTGTGGGTGAACGCACGCCGATCCTGTCTCGCATTGAAAGCGGGACTGAAGTGGACCCGGCGCTTGCCAGTGTCAGCGTTGTTCTGCCGCCGGCGATTGCCAATACTGAATGGTCGCAGGTCGGCGGTTCGGCTGACAAGTCATACGGTCACCTCAGGCTGGCGGATCAACCCGCAAAGACCTGGACGGCGCGTGTGTCAGGTTCGAGCAATCGCGAACGTCTGGCCGCAGCGCCCGTTATTGGTGCGGGCAAGACTTTCGTTGTGGGCACCAACGGTGAGATCCACGCTTTCGACGCAGCAACCGGGTCTCAGATCTGGCGTTATGATGACCCTGAAATGGCCGATGATATGCGCCCCAGTGCGTTTGGCGGCGGCGTCAGCTTCGATCAGGGCTTCGTTTACGCAACCAATGGCGCGGGCGACGTGAAGAAGCTGAATGCTGATACCGGAGAGGTCGTCTGGAAGGTAAAGCCGGCAGGTCCGCTGCGCGGCTCACCGACAATTGCTTTTGGCCAGATTTACGTGATGACGCAGGACAATCAGGTCATTTCACTGGATGCCAATAATGGCGAACTGTTGTGGAATGAAAGCGGTTCCAGCGCGCAATCGGGCGTGTTCGGGGTCGCCGCGCCAGCAGCGGGACAGGGCACGATTGTAACCGGTTATTCCAGCGGTGAACTGTCGGCATACCGTTACGAGAACGGGCGCACCTTGTGGTCTGATGCTCTGGCGCGGACCAATATTTCGACGCAGGTGTCTTCGCTGTCGGACATTGACGCCGATCCGATCATCGATTCTGGCCGGGTTTATGCGCTTGGTCAGGGTGGCCGAATGGCAGCCTATGAACTGGTGACTGGCCAGCGTATCTGGGAGCTTAACCTTGCAGGCATCTCCACCCCGGCAATCGCTGGAGAGTGGATTTTCACGCTGACCGATGATGCGCGTCTTCTCGCCATTGCACGGTCAACTGGCCGCGTTCGCTGGATCACGCAGCTGCAACCCTATCGTAATGTCGAGAAGAAGAAGGACCCGATTTTCTGGACGGGACCTGTTCTGGCAGGCAACCAATTGTGGGTCGCCAGCTCTCGCGGTGAAGTCTGGCGGGTCAGCGCGGGAGAGGGCTCTGCGCAACTCTTTGCAGATGTCGACCAGCCGATCAGCCTTCCGCCGGTTGTCGCAGACGGACGCCTCTATGTCCTCGATGACAGTGGCACCGTGCACACCTGGAAATAGTTGCGTTAACCGCTTGGATTGTGTTGTCGCCCTTCGGGACAGCACTACAGAGTATCGACGGTCGATTAACCCTTTTGCGTTATGCGCCAAAGGGTCATGAGCACAAATTCGACTGATTCCACCGCACAAGCACCAGCGGCACCGCCATCAAGCGATGTGTCGAGCGGGGTCGGCTTTGCCGGTCTTCTGGGGCTGACTGCGTGGGTGCTGTTCTGCCGCACCTATCCTTTGATTGCGGAAACGCTGAATTTTGCCGGACCGCGAGAGGTTCTGTCCGGGCCCTATGCCGCTTTAACCGCATTGATTGCGGCTGCTGTTCCAATGGCCATCTGGTCTGTGTTGGTCGATCGTGTCCATCTGCGCCCCTCAACGGGACTGGACTGGCGTCTTAAGCGCCCGCTCTCCGAAGTTATCCCTGTCTCCACGGTCAAAATCGCCGGTCTTTGGGCGACATGGTCCGTTATCGGCGCTCTGTACTGCCTGTGTCGCTGGTATTGGGACGGCAATTACCTTTTCGCGATGGAAGTGTTGAGCGTTGCGATCATTCCGATGGTCGTACTCAGCGTACCCTATGTGCTGTGGATCGATCGTTTCATGATCGAGCCAAAGGACGGTTCGTGGCATTTTGGGGCGATGTTGATCGGGCGTGAGCGATGGGATGCCGACGCCATCAAGAAGCATTGGCGTGCCTGGATCATCAAAGGTTTCTTCACCGCTTTCATGGTGTCGATCCTGCCCTTCGGGTTTGCCACAATCGTTGAAGCGGACCCTGCGCAGATCATTTCAAACCCTGTCGAAATCGGCATGTTGCTGGTGACGATGCTGTTCATGATTGACGTGATGATCGGGACCGTCGGCTATATTTTCACTTTGCGGCCGCTCGATGCGCATATCCGCAGCGGCAATCCGTTTCTGGCTGGCTGGATTGCGGCCTTGCTGTGCTACCCGCCTTTTGCGTGGGGGGTGTTCGGCAATGCGAGCGTGCTCAATTACGAAATGAACGGTGCCAAGTGGGATTACTGGATGGCCGGCAGTGAACCGATGCTGTGGTTCTGGGCGGGCTGGCTGGTGTTCCTTACCGCCGTTTACGCGTGGGCGACATTTATCTTCGGCCTCAGGTTCTCCAACCTGACTTATCGCGGGGTAATCACCAACGGACCATACCGCTACACGCGGCATCCGGCCTATGTATCAAAGAACCTTTATTGGTGGTGCCTGCATCTGCCTTTCTTCGCGACCAGTGGTTCGATGGTGGATATCATCCGCAACTGCTTCTTCCTGCTGGTCGTCAACGCCATCTATTATTGGCGTGCCCGCACCGAAGAAGCGCATTTGCTGTCCGAAGATCCGAAATATCGCGAATATTACGACTGGATGGACGCAAACGGCATCATCACTGCACCTTTATCCCGTCTTAAGCGCCGGATCATGAGCCGCGGGGCAAGCAAGGACGAGGCAGCGACCGCAGCGGTTGAGCCAGCAGAGTAATCTGCGTTCATCGTGGCGTCCCGAACAGAGTGAATGGCGCCCATAGGGCTGGATCAGGATACTTCTCCCGTGTCTGTAGCATGGCGAGGCGCAGCGCTTCTGCGGGCATGTGAACCATGGCCGCTAGTTGGAATTTGTCCATCAGTGTCACCGTGGCTTCATCGCTGACGCTCCAAAGGCTCATCACGACACGCGGCACGCCTGCCTTCTGGAAGGATCGTGAAAGACCGATCACCCCGCCATCATGCTCCATGCCAAGGCCGCTTTGACAGGCGCTTAGTACGACAAGGCTCGCCTCCAGCCGCATACGTTGCACTTCACCGGCTGTCAGGAAGGCATCTTTTGGCGTTGGACCTGCGAGCATCAGAAAACCGCCGGTCAACGGTTCGTTGGGGTTTGATACGCCATGTGCGGCGAAATAGAGCATCCGAGCCCTTTGCATTGCTCTAACCACCGCAGCCTTTGTCGCATCGGCTCCGATCAACGCCTTCGATGACGAACGACTTTGAAGCAGGTTCACTTCCTTCACAGCGCCCGGAAGCCGCGGGACCTGCCATTCCGGCGTAGTGGGTACTGCCGGATCCCCTACCAACGCGATGTTTCTATATTCGCGCAGCCCGCCCCATGGCTGGACCATTTGGTCAAGATCGAACAGCCCGGCAGAAACGGTGATGCTCATCCGGTCGATCAACATTTCCCCATCATTCATAGGAAAGGCAGCGAAAGGATTGGTGGCGATCGCTCCATTCGCAACGATGACAAGGTGGCGCACAACCTCCAGCTTTTTCCGGATCGGCTGCGGCAAGAGGATGTCGGCTATGTGGCTTTCCCAGTTATGCGTGCTGGTCGAAACTTCGAACGGGCGGTCCTTCGTTTCTCCGCCTCTCCAGACGGGCGCACGGCTGCGATCAAGGCCGTCCACGTTCAGGTGAAGCCGGTACATGCCCGTCGCATCGCGCAGGTCGATGTCGGAAATCTGCGCGATATGGTGAGCGATTATGCCTGATCGGTTGATCAGGTATGTCGCGAGCTCGTCGTCTTTATGGGCGTAGAAAAGAACCGCCGTGTTCTCAGGATAGCCAGCAGATGCATCCATGCGTTGTTCTGAAAGAAAGCGCTGGATATCAGCGACTGTCGCGTCGCCCATTTGCGGAGCGTCTATACCGCGGGTCGAATACAAATCACGAAGGTCGCGCACGTGCTGTGCGGCGTCACGCTCAAAACGTGCCTCAATCTCCGCCAGCGTTTGTGCCATTGCAGGCGGTGATACCACCGTCAGCGCCAGCATACCCAGAATGACAATAAATATCCGCATAGGCCCCCCGTTGCCTTAGGCAATTACATCATGGGGACGCGTTCGCCCAGTCTCGGCTTCACGCCAAAAGCTGCCCGATCACCTATGTCTTAGAAGGAATAGCGATAGACGTGACTGACATCTTCGCCCCAAGCGCCTTCATATGCTTCCAGAAGGCGCTGGGCGGGGACTTTGCCGGTCTTCACAATCTCGTCCAGCGTTTCGAGGAATCCGGTTTCGTTGTCGCCGCTCGCATTCAGCTTGCCTCGCGCGGCAAGGCCTGCATGGGCCAGCGAGAGAACTTCGCGCCCCAGATCCTGTAAAGTGCCGCCACCTGGCACCGATGCCTTCAGGCCAAGTTTTGGCGCATCGTTGCGAAGCTTTTCACGCTCTTCCATTGTCCAGTCTTTGACGAGATCCCACGCCGCATCGAGCGAACCCTGATCGTAAAGCAGGCCGACCCAGAAAGCGGGCAGGGCGCAAATACGGCTCCAAGGTCCACCGTCTGCTCCGCGCATTTCGAGGAAGCTTTTCAGGCGCACTTCGGGGAATGCAGTGGAGAGGTGATCCCACCAATCGCTGGCGGTGGGGCGCTCGCCCGGCAGGACGGACAGTTTGCCATCAAGGAAATCGCGGAATGAAAGGCCCGCTGCGTCGATATATTTTCCGTCACGGAATACGAAATACATCGGCACGTCGAGCATGTATTGGGCCCAGCGTTCGTAACCAAAGCCGTCTTCGAACACGAATGGCAGCATGCCGGTGCGTGCAGCATCCGTGTCCGACCAGATGTGAGAGCGGTAGGAAAGGTAGCCGTTGGGCTTGCCTTCGGTGAATGGCGAATTGGCGAAAAGCGCGGTTGCGAGCGGCTGCAGGGCCAGGCCGACGCGGAATTTCTTCACCATGTCCGCTTCGGAAGAGTAATCCAGATTGACCTGAATCGTGCAGGTGCGCAGCATCATATCAAGGCCCAGATCACCGACCTTGGGCATATGCTTCATCATGATGCCATAACGCCCTTTCGGCATCACCGGCAGCTCTTCACGCGTCTTGTCCGGCCACATGCCAAGACCGAGAAAACCGATCCCGCAGCGTTCGCCAATCGCTTTGACCTGTTCGAGATGGCGTCCGGTTTCAGCGCACGTCTGGTGCAGATTTTCAAGTGGCGCGCCCGACAGTTCCAATTGCCCCGCGGGCTCCAGACTGACAGTGCCATCGGCGCCCTTCATGGCGATGACATTGCCGTTTTCCTCAATCGGTTCCCAGCCGAACTCACGCAAACTCAACAGGATATCGCGGATACCTGCCTCTTCATCATAGGAAGGGGCGCGACGGTCGCCCCGGTGATAGACGAACTTTTCGTGTTCTGTCCCGATGCGCCACTGATCCTTGGGCTTTTCGCCTGCGATCATGGGGGCCACGAGATCGTCGATCCCTTCGATTACCGGTTCCGGCGTGTTGGAGGTTTCGCGTGTGCTCATAGGGGTCTCTCTTTGGCCTCGCCCTAGGCGCGGGGTTGCCTAAGGGGAAGCACAATCTGAATTGGCCAGTGCGAAGCGTTGCTATCCCTCGCCATGCCCTTGCGTCCAATCGCCAGCGGTCGCCATCCAGATAGACAGCGCCGCAATCGCAGCGGTCTCTCCGCGCAATATGCGGGGGCCGAGCGAGATCGGGCGCGCCTGTGGATGCGATCGGATAGCTTGGCGCTCGGCATCGTCAAACCCGCCTTCGGGGCCAATCAGTATTGCCGCTTTGGATATGCCAGAGAAGGCAGCAGCGGCAGGTTCGCCGCCTTCTTCATCAGCGAAATACAGTGAGCGGTTCGCAGGCCAATCGCGCAGCAGGGGATCAAGCTTTGCGGGCTGGTCCAGTTCAGGCAGTGCGGTTCTGGCACACTGCTCTGCGGCCTCGACCGTGATCGTGCGTGCGCGATCAAGGTTCAGCTTGTCCGCAACACATCTACGCGTGATCACAGGAGCGATGCGGGCAACGCCCAGCTCAGTCGCTTTTTCAAGGACAACGTCAAACCGGTCTTTTTTCAAAAGGGCTGGGCACAGCCACAGGTCTGGCACACCCTCACGATCGCGTAGCTTATCGACCACTTCCACCGCAACGGCACGTTTGGTGACGTCATTGACGCGGGTGGCCCACTCTCCCGAGATATCATCACACAGTATCACGGCATCGTCTGGCTGCACGCGCATCACTTTACCAAGATAATGAGCCGCATTGCCGTCAAGGGTGACAGCCATCCCCTCTTCCAGTTCAGTATCGACAAACAGACGCGGTGCGCTTTTGGGCGGCCATGCGGGAGTCTTGGGTGCGTGCGTGCTGGGCATGGCTTCCCACTACGCGTGCGGCACGCTAGGGAGCAAGTCCATGAGCCAGTCGCCCGACCAAGTCGTCCCCGATACAGAGCATCGCGGGCTTGTTGAACGCCTGCCGCAATTGCCCCGCGATCTTGCCCAGTTGGCGCGTTTTGATCGACCGATAGGCTGGTGGCTGCTGTTCTGGCCCTGCGCGTTTGGCGTTCTGATTTCTGGCGCAGGGGTGCAGCCGGTCCTGCTCGCATGGCTATTACTGGGAAGCATCGCCATGCGCGGCGCCGGATGCGTCTATAACGATATTGTGGATGCTAAACTTGACGCCAAGGTCGCACGCACTGCCGCGCGGCCTGTCGCCAGCGGGCGCATATCGAAGAAAACGGCATGGATATGGCTCGTCAGCCTTTGTCTGATCGGGCTTGTCGTGTTGCTGCAATTGCGGTTTGAGGCGCAAGTGGTGGCTCTTGCCAGCCTTGCGCTTGTCGCAGCATATCCTTTCATGAAGCGGATCACGTGGTGGCCGCAGGCGTGGTTGGGGATGGTCTTCAATTGGGGATTGCTGGTCGGCTGGGCGCAGGTGGGTGCTGCTGCTTTCGGTAGCCAGCACTGGGATGCGATAATCGCGCTGTACCTCGGCTGTGTCGCATGGGTGATCGGTTTTGACACGATATATGCCTTGCAGGACCGCGAAGACGACGCGTTGGTCGGCATAAAGTCTTCCGCACTCAGAATGGGCGCGCGCGTCCATGCCGGTATCGGAGCATTTTATGCGATGACGATCGGCCTGTGGGCGCTTGGTTTCTGGCTGTACCGGCCAGACCCCTTGGCGCTTTTGGCCCTGCTTCCGGTTGCTTTGCATCTGATCTGGCAGGTGGCGACACTTGATCCGGCAGACCCTGCCAACCCCCTCGACAGGTTCCGCTCCAACCGGTGGGCAGGCGCGCTGATGGCTATTGCCTGCTTTATCGTTGGCAATGCCTATTCGGCTGTCTGAACGCAGGAGGGGGCGGGCATGTGCAATCTCTATCGGATGACAAAGAACAAGGACGAGGTCGCCAAGTGGTTTGATCTTGTCGAAAGTCTGGGCGGTGCGAATTTCGCGGAAGAGGTCTATCCCGGATATCCCGGTCTGGTTGCTGCTCA
>JAXHVK010000047.1:0-19740 GCA_034211135.1 Pseudomonadota bacterium | reverse complement strand
CGAACATGACTGTTCTCGATGCGATGATCGCGGTTGGCGGTCTGGGTGAGTTTGCCGCGGGCAACCGCTCCACTCTTACGCGTTACGATGTGAAGACAAAGACCAGCAACGTTTACCGTCTGCGCCTTAAAGACCTGCTCGACAAAGGCGATGCGAGCGCGAACGTTGCTCTGAAGCCGGGGGACACGATCTCTATTCCGGAGAGCCGCTTCTAAGGGGCGCGTGGGAGAATGGATCAGATCTTCGACGAGCTGCGCACAGCGCTTTATTCCGTATGGCACCGCCGGTGGCTGGCGCTTGCCGTGGCCTGGGGTGTATGTCTTCTGGGCTGGCTGGCGGTCGCCATGATCCCGAACTCATACGAATCCAAAGCACGTATCTATGTCGATTCCGAAGACGTTCTTTCCGAACAGCTGGGCATTGCGGGCGACGGGCAGAAAGAAATCCAGAAGGTTCGCCAGACACTGACGAGCACCAAGAACCTTGAGCGCGTGATCAAAGGCACGCAGCTGGGTGAAGGGATCACGGATCAAAGCCAGATGAACGCCGCGGTTGCGGATCTGGAAAAGAAAGTCGCCGTTCGCAGTGAAGAGGACAATCTGTTCGAAATCACAGCCACGGTTTCCAAAGGGGACCTTAGCGATGCGGATAACGCCCTGCTTGCGCGCAATGTCGTGCAGAAGCTGCTCGATATCTTCCGCGAAGAGAATATCGCTGGCAGCCGTGCTAATCTGAACAGCGCTCTTGCTCAATTGGATGAGCAACTTGCCGAACGAAAGGCTGAACTGGAAGAAGCCGAACAACGCCGTCTCGCGTTCGAGGCACAATATCCGGATTTGATCGGCGGCACTGATACGCTGTCAAATTCCTTGCGCCAGTCGCGTACAGAATTGCGTGATGTCGAAGCCGATCTGGCCGCTGCGCAGGGATCGCTTGCAGCGTTGGAAAGTCAGCTTGCCGGTACGCCGCGCGTGCTGGTGGGTGGACCCAACGCAACGGGACCGCAAGCGGCGCTATCGCAGGCGCAGTCACAACTTGCTAATTTGCGCGCACGTGGTCTGAAGGACGAACACCCCGATGTCGCCGCTGCGGAAAAGCAGGTTGCCTTGCTTCAGCGCCAGGTAGCCTCGCAAGGGGCGGATGCTGGCGGCACGCCCAATCCGGCCTATTCGTCACTGCTCGCGATCAAGGCTGATCGTCAGGCGGCTATCAACGCGCTGCAATCGCGCCGCGCCGCGCTGCAATCCTCGCTGGCTTCGCTTGCTGCTAGTCAGGCGTCTGAGCCTGCTGTCGCCGCAGAGGCGAACCGCATCAGTCGCGATTATGACGTGCTGCGCCAGAAGTACGAAGACCTCCTGCAAAACCGCGAAGAACTGCGCACGCGCGGCGATGTTGAGGAGGAAACCAGCCAGTTCAAGTTTGACCTGATTGATCCGCCGGTTGTCCCGCAAAAGCCAGCCGCACCCAATCGTCCGCTGCTTTTGCTGGGTGTGCTGATCGTAGGTTGCGGTGCAGGAGCGGCGGCGGCCTATGCGATGAGCCAGCTGCGTTCGACGTTTATGACTTCGAAAAAGCTTGAGCGGACGTTTGACCTGCCTGTCATTGGAACCGTTTCGAAGACGGTGTCCGAAACATCCCGCGCGCTATCCAGCAAACGTCTGAAACAGTTTGCGGGCGCATCGGCAGCCTTGGTTGGCGTTTTCATAATCCTGCTCGCGATCGAGGTCGTCTCGATCGGAATGGTCGCGTGAGGAGCTGAACGATGACAAAACACACTCCGATCAACCCTAACAGCAACAGTCCGCGTAAACCGCGGTCGGGTTCGCTGTTTGAGCGTGCGGATGCAGCATACGGTCTGGACAGGCTGGGCTCGGCGGCCGTGCCACAAAACCTGCCCGAAGTCGAAAAGCGCGTGCCCGAAGCTG
Organism: Pseudomonadota bacterium; assembly: GCA_034211135.1. Taxonomy (GTDB): domain Bacteria; phylum Pseudomonadota; class Alphaproteobacteria; order Sphingomonadales; family Sphingomonadaceae; genus Erythrobacter. The sequence continues at coordinate 17,815 of JAXHVK010000047.1, read as the reverse complement.
TGATGCGCGCCGCTGAAGCGAAGTTGAGCCAGCCGGCTCAAGCAGCACCGGCACAAGAGGCTAACGCGCCTGCAAAGCCGCAACAACGCACTTACACAGAGCCTGAACAACGTGTCCGGCTCTCTGGCCCGAAACAGGCTGTCGACCGTGAAGCATTGCGCGATGCCGGACTCATCGTTCCTGAAGAACCGGTAACAGGTCTGTTGGAAGAATTCCGCATTGTGAAGCGCGAATTGCTCGCCGATGCGCGGGCAAGCAGGGATATCAGCGCGCGCCGCATTCTCGTTTGCTCACCCCATTCGGGGGAGGGCAAGACATTCTGCGCGTCCAACCTGGCGATCGCATTGGCGGCTGAACGCGATATCGAGGTTCTGCTGGTTGATGCGGATATGCTGAAGCCTTCGATCACGGACTGCTTCGGTATCGAAGACGGACCGGGCTTCATGGACGCGCTGGCTGATCGCAGCATTCGCCCTGAAGAGCTTGCTGTTCAGACCGATATAGAAGGGCTCTTCATCATGACCGCCGGTCAGAGCACGACGCGCAATTCGGAATATCTGGCGAGCGCGCGGACGGGAGAAATTCTTGACCGCCTGACGCGCGGTGCGCCCAATCGCTTCGTAATTTTTGACACACCGCCCGCGCTCGCCGCGTCGCCTGCCGCAGAGCTTGCCGCTCATGTCGGTCAGGCGGTTCTGGTCGTGCGGGCCGATGAAACCAGCCGCGCTGCTCTCGAAGACGCGCAGCAGCTGTTGTCCGCATGTCCGGATATCAAGCTGCTTTTGAATGCGGCCCAGTTCAGCCCGTCAGGTCGCCGTTTTGGCGGCTATGGCGAGATGGAGGATTGATTATGCGCCTCAACAAAACATCCATTCTGCTTTCCGCAGGCCTTGCCTCGATTGCGATTGCCGTTCCTGCACAGGCCCAATCATCGGGCCAGTCGGACGATCGGAGTGCGGAAACGCGGACCTCGGTCCAACCTTATATCGAGGTAAATCAGGTGCTCACGGCGGAACTGACGCCGGGCGACGATATCCTGACCTTCACGCAAATTGCCGCAGGCGTTGATGCGAATGTACAGGGGCGTGCATCCAGCGCGTCTCTCTCTCTGCGCTATGCCCGCAATATCGGTTATGGCGATCAGGTGGATAGCGACAATCTTAGCGGTGTTGCCCGCGGGTCGCTCGCGATTGTGCCTCGCGCTGTGACGCTGGAGGCGGGCGGTCTTGCCAGCCGGACGCGGATTGATGGGGGCGGTGGCCAGACTAACAATCCGTTGGTTGCCGAAGACGCCGAAAGCCAGATCTACAGCGTTTACGCAGGCCCCAGCATTACGACACGGGCCGGATTGGTTGATATCGCGGCAAATGCCCGGGTGGGTTACACCCGCGTTGAATCGGGCGATGCGCCGATCAACCAGAATGGCGATACTATCGACGTGTTCGATGAAAGCACGACCTATAACGCGCAGGTCCGTGCCGGAACGCGCGCGGGAGAGGCTCTTCCTATCGGCATTGGTGTGACTGCCGGTGCTTTTCAGGAAGATGTCTCCAATCTCGATCAGCGAGTGCGCGATCTGTATGTGCGCGGTGACGTAACTATCCCCGTTTCCGACAGTTTCGCTGTCGTTGGCGGGGTAGGGTATGAAGACGTTGAGGTCTCCAGCCGAGATGCAGTGCGCGATGTCAACGGTGATCCGGTTATCGGGGCCGACGGACGTTTCGTCACGGACACGACCGGCCCGCGCCAGATCGCTTTCGAAGTCGACGGCCTGATCTGGGATGTCGGCGTCCAATGGAACCCGAGCCGCCGAACGTCCTTCTCGGCCGGAGTGGGGCGCAGGTATGATTCCACCACTTATTACGGAAGTCTGGCCTATACTCCCGACAGTCGCAGTCAGCTGAATGTGAATGTCTATGACGGACTGACCAGCTTTGGCGGAGCACTGAACAATTCGCTGTCCGGTCTTTCAAGCGACTTCAGCGCGGCTCGCAATGCTCTTACCGGAGATTTCACAGGCCTCGTAACCGGAGCGGACGGCGCCGCTGGCGGCTTGGGGCTGCTGGGATCGGTGCGGTCCAACGCCTTCCGTAATCGTGGTGGGCAGATAAGCTATCAACGCCGGCTTGGTCGTCTGACCGCTGCCATTGCGGCGGGATATGATCGCCGTACATTTATCGGCGCAGAGAACACCGTGTTCGAAGACCTCGATGGTCTGACGGATGAAAGCTATTACGTGAATGCATCGCTCGCCAGCGAAGTGGGTCGCAGCGGTAGTCTTTCCACCAACGCATATATCAATTGGTTCACGAGTGAAGCCGATAATTCCGACGTCACCGGCTATGGCGCGTCGGCAGCCTATAATCGCTCGATTGCAGGCGGGCTTTCTGCCCGTGCCGCCGTTGCTGTGGACTATTTTGACAGTGAATTCACCGATTCAGACTTCGCCGCTGCCAGCGCGCTGGTTGGTCTGCGATACGATTTCTGATCCACGGAGCCTATCAAGACTATGTATGAACAATTCTACGGCTTCACGGGGCGCCCGTTTCAACTGACGCCTGATCCGAAGTTCTACTTCGAAAGCTCAAGCCACAAGAAGGCCATGAGCTATCTGGGCTATGGGCTTAATCAGGGCGAAGGCTTCATCGTCATTACCGGTGAAGTTGGAGCGGGTAAGTCCACACTGGTCGCTCACCTGATGGAGCGTATTGATCGCAATGCGCTGACGGTGGCTCAGGTCGTGACGAGCGCGCTCGATGGTGAGGAACTGATCCACGTTGTCGCGCAAAGTTTTGGCCTGCACGTCGAAGGCAAAGACAAGGCCAGCGCCCTTGGCTCGATTGAGCGATTCCTCCAGGAAGAGGCGCGGGCAGGGCGCCGATGCCTGCTGATCGTGGATGAGTGCCAGAACCTTGACTTCACCGCGCTTGAGGAATTGCGCATGCTATCCAACTTCCAGCTTGGATCGCATCCGCTGTTGCAAAGCCTTTTGCTGGGCCAACCCGAATTTCGTCGCACTCTGGCGCATCACCCCGATCTCGATCAATTGCGCCAGCGTATCATCGCATCACACCATCTCGAGGCTCTCGATGATGAAGAGGTGGAAGACTATATCGGCCATCGGCTGATGCATGTCGGTTGGCAGGGCCGCCCTGTGATCGGCGAAGGTCTGCTGCCTGCACTTTATGATGCGACCGACGGCATTCCGCGGCGGGTCAATCAGGTAATGAACCGCTTGCTTCTTCTCGGTGCGATCGAGGAGCGTGACGAACTGACGGTGGCGATGCTTGAAGCGGTGATTGAAGAGATGTCCTCCGATCAAATGCGCGGATCACATGAGAAGCCAAGCGCACTTAGCATCGAACCTGCTGCACCCCCTGCACAGGCGGGCGAAGTCGCTGCCATGCTTGCCGAGCGCGATGAACGCACATCAGAGCTGGAGGCTGCAATCAGTGAGCTACAGGCTGCAGGTGCGGCCACGGGGCTTTCTCCCGCAGGGTCGGGTAAGGAACCCGAGGTGAATGACGCTCTTGAACGGATAGAGGCGCGCCTCGAAGAACAGGAGCGGTCGTTCCGTCACGTGCTGACAATGCTGATAGAATGGCTTGAGGAAGACAATTCACGGGAGGCCGCATAGGGCATGTTCCAACCCTCTGGCCCCCAAAAACAGCCTGTCATCAACGGCCTGTCGGTCGATGTCGAAGACTGGTTTCAAGTCGGCGCGTTCGAGGATGTGATCGATCGCGACGAATGGGACGCCATTCGCACGCGGGTTGAAAGCAATGTGGATGCGATCCTAGATCTCTTTTCGGAAGCCTGCGTCCACGGCACATTCTTTACACTTGGCTGGGTAGCGGAACGCCATCCGGCGATGATCCGCCGCATTGCGGAGGCCGGTCACGAAATCGCCAGCCATGGCTATGATCATGCGCGAGTGTTCAACTTCGACCGAAAACAGTTTGGTGCAGACATCGCGAAGGCGCGGGCGATCTTGGAAGACTGCTCTGGCCAAAAGGTTAAGGGCTATCGCGCACCCAGCTTCTCAATCGACAAACGCACGCCGTGGGCGTTTGAGGAACTGGCCGAGCAAGGATATCTATATTCGTCCAGCGTCGCGCCGGTCGCCCATGATCATTATGGTTGGCCCGAAGCGCCGCGTTTTGCGTTCCGCCCGCTTGCGGACTCCGAGTTGGTAGAACTGCCAGTCACAACGGCAATCCTTGGCGGGAAGCGCGTTGCCGCCGGCGGGGGAGGGTTTTTCCGCGTTCTTCCCTATGCGTTCTCTCGTTGGGCGATACGCCAGGTGAACCGCCGCGAAGAACGGCCGGCGATCTTCTATTTCCACCCTTGGGAAATCGATCCCGATCAACCGCGCGTGCCTGATGCGCCTGTCCGTTCGAAGCTTCGTCATTATACGAACCTCGACAAGATGGCGGGCAAGCTTGGCGATCTGGTGCGGGAATTCGACTGGGATCGGATGGACCGGGTTGCCGCAACAGAAGCCTTGCGGACTGTCGATATCTCACCAATCGAAACGGTGGCTGCATGAACGCGCCGATAGCCATGACCCAGCAGGTCACGGCAATTGACCTGTACGACCCGCGCCAGTGTGAGCGCGTCGAGGCGTTTCTTGCCGAACAAGGAGCGAGCCTGTTTCACCGCCCTGCCTGGCTGAAGGCCGTCGAGGCTGGGACAAGGCAAAAAGCTGTAGGGCTCATCTGCGAACAATTGGGCGCAATCACAGGGTGGCTGCCACTGAGTCAGGTGCGCTCGATGCTGTTCGGTAAAGCTTTGGTCTCCAGCGGCTTTGGCGTTGGCGGCGGGGTCTGCTGCGCTTCTGAAGAGGCTGGGAATGCGCTTGTCCAAGAAGCGCAGGCGATAGCCGTAGCCGGCGGATTTGCCAGTATTGAGCTGCGTGGCGGAGCGTTGCCCACGGGCGATGGCTGGCAGCATAGCGAGGATAAGCATTCAGGCTTTATCGCGGATCTTGCCGAAGATGATGATGCCCAGCTCAAATGGATCCCGCGCAAGGCGAGGGCTGAAGTGCGCAAGGGACTGAAGAACGACTTTCCGGTCCGTATCGGGCGCAGTGATGACGATCTGCGCGCGCATTATGCCGTCTATTCCGAGAGCGTCCGCAATCTGGGTACGCCCGTCTTTCCCGCAAAGCTGTTTTCCGCGATGCTCGATGCGTTTCCCGACAGCAGCGATATCCTCACGGTTTTCAAGGACGGTCAGCCTATCTCAAGCGTGCTGAACTTCTATCACGGCGGTGCCGTCATGCCGTTTTGGGGTGGGGGCACCTATGCTGCGCGTGATGCGCGCTCAAACGACGTGATGTATTACGAACTGATGCTGCACGCGCGCCGTAAAGGGATGCAGCGCTTCGATTTCGGGCGCTCCAAGAATGAAAGCGGCCCGTGGAAATACAAGAAGAATTGGGGATTTGAACCGGAACCGCTCACCTATGCGGAATGGACGGCGCCGGGTCAGGAAGCGCGGGATGTGGATCCCACAAGCGAAGCGTACAGCCGTAAGATCGAGCTCTGGAAGAAGCTGCCTCTGCCAGTGGCGAATGCAATCGGTCCGCTGATCGCCCGCGGGCTGGCGTGATTGAGAGCAACTGGCGTGGGCGATATCCTCTTTCTGGCGCATCGGGTGCCATTTCCACCCAATCGCGGCGATAAAATTCGCAGCGCCAACCTTCTGCGAAAGCTTGCGACATTGGGCCGCGTGCATGTCGGTTGCTTCGCCGAAAGTGCAGAGGATTTCGCAGGGGTGGCAGAGCTCGAAACGCTAGCCGCCACCAAATGTGTTGTAAAACGGTCCAAACCGCTTGTTCTGGCAGGGGCAGAGGCGGTTCTCAGCGGCAAACCAGTTAGCCTGACAGCTTTCTACAGCGCACAATTGCAACAATGGGTATGCGATTCAATCGCGGGTGGTCAGATAGATACGATCGTCGTGTTCTCGGGCCAGATGGGCCAATATGTTCCGGACGGGTATAACGGTCGTGTGATAGTCGATCTGTGCGATGTCGATAGCGCCAAATTCGAAAATTACGCTGCAGCCGGTGACCGGGTTTGGCTGAATGTCCGCGAAGGCCGATTGCTGGCGATTGAAGAGGAACGACTTGCGCGTCGGGCTGACATTACCACCCTGATAAGCCAGAACGAAGCGGCTCTGTTCCGGTCAAGACTATGTAATCCGTCGGACGTTTCGGTTGAAGTCCTCGGCAATGGAATAGATGCTGAAAGCTTCGATCCATCGAGGGTGGAGCCACATCCTGAACTCTTGGACCAGGCTGGACCTCATTTCGTCTTCACCGGACAGATGGACTATCGGCCTAATGAAAGCGCCGCGCTTTGGGCGATAGAGAAGTTTGTTCCCGTCATGCGGGCCGCCTATCCCGATGGAATGGTGCACATCGTCGGTCGCAATCCGACGCCTGTGCTGACTGCGCATGATGGTGCGTCAGGCGTGCGAGTATGGGGTGAAGTGCCTGATGTGAAGCCTTTCCTTGCTGGTGCTGATTGCGTGATTGCACCACTACTGATCGCGCGCGGCGTGCAGAACAAAGTCCTCGAAGCTATGGCGATGGCACGGCCCGTTATGCTTACAAACGATGCCGCAACGGGGATTGCCGCAAAAGATGGCGAGCACTTGCTCATCGCGAATGCCGACCCTGCGGAGATGCTTGCCCGCTTTGAAGCACTCGAAGAAACGCCCGATATTGGGGCAGCTGCGCGGCAATTCGTACTTGAGCATCATGCATGGAATGCAATGCTCGCGCCGTTATCCGGCTTCGTCAACGGGCAGCAGGAGGCACGCAATGCAGCCTGACGCTCCCGTGAATGATGCTGCAGCAGCATCCTCGCAAGAATTCGGGCTGATTGCTGCCATCCCCGAACAATGGCGAAAACCGCTGGCCGTGCTTGCTGCCGTCTTTGCGGTACTCGGCGTCGTGACAGCGCGGGAATGGGGCGAAATGTTTCACCAGTGGTGGAACATCGACACCTACAATCACATCCTTCTTGTTCCGTTGATCGCTGTCTGGCTCGTGTGGCTAAAAGCGGATGAGTGTGTCCGAGTTACCCCGCGATCATGGGGTTGGGGATTAGCGCTGATTGGATGCGGCTTGCTTCTGTGGTCGGTGGGAAGGATCAGCGGGATCAACCTTCTGGCGCATGCAGGCGCGGTTGGGGTTATGCAGGCGGCTATCGTCACAGTTTTGGGTGTCCGCGCCTCAGTTCTGCTGGCGCTGCCGATTGCCTATCTCACTTTCCTTGTCCCGTTTGGTGACGAGATTATTCCGATGCTTCAGGCGATAACGGCAGAGATTGCGATTGCGTTGACGCATTGGAGCGGCATTCCCGCCGTAATAGATGGCATCTTTATTGACACGCCCGTCGGTCTTTTCATCGTGGCAGAGGCGTGTTCAGGGGTGAAGTTCCTAGTCGCTATGATCACGCTATCGGTCCTTGTCGGTTTCACGCGTTTCAAAAGCTGGAACCGGCGGGCCATTTTCTTCGCCGCTTCGGTTGTCGTTCCCATTATCGCCAACGGGATCAGAGCGTGGGGCACGATTTATATCGCGCAATTTGCGGGCGTAGAGTTCGCCGCCGGTTTCGATCACATCTTCTATGGTTGGATATTCTTCGCGCTCGTCGTCATTCTGGTTCTGGCCGGGGCGTGGCGCTTCTTCGAAATGGAGCCGGATGAATACGGGTTTACGCCAGAGGAACTGGGCGAGATGACGATCCTGCAGCGTTTCGAAGCGAAGGAGGAGAGCCTGCTCGTGATATTGGCGGCGGTTGTAGCCCTTGCGATTGTTGCGGCTGTAGTCGTAGCAATCCTCTCTCCGGCGGCTGTTTAAGGGCAGGGCACATGTGCGGTATTGCGGGCCTATTCCACGCTGACAGCGCAGCGCCAATTGATCCGGCGCGGGTCGAGCGCATGACGAACACGATCGTGCATCGCGGGCCGGATGGCGCTGGTGTCTGGACTGATGCGCGTGTGGGGCTGGGCCATAGGCGGCTTTCTATCATCGACCTTGAAGGCTCCCCGCAGCCGATGCATTCAGTCGATCGCTCTGCGGTGATCGTTTTCAACGGTGAAATCTACAACTTCCGCGAGCTGCGCGCCGAACTTGAAGAAGGTGGCGCGAGATTCGCCACTCAGGGCGATACGGAGCTTATCCTCGCGGCGTGGCAGCGCTGGGGTGTCGATTGCCTTGATCGTTTGCACGGCATGTTCGCCTTCGCGCTGTACGACATCGGAAAGCGCCAGCTGTTCCTGGCTCGCGACCGTTTTGGAGTGAAGCCGCTATTTCTCAGCCAGCTTCCCGACGGCACTCTTGCCTTTGCCTCCGAACTTAAGGCGCTTTTGACAGAGCCATCTTTGGCGAGGAAGATGAACCCGCAGGCTCTCGATGCCTATCTGACATGGGGTTATGTGCCCGATACGCATTCAATCCTGTCGGGTGTCGAGAAACTGCCTGCGGGCCATTTTATGTTGTGCGAGGCTGGCAAGCCGCTTCCTCAACCACGCCGCTGGTGGGACATCGATTTCACCAAGCGCGCGACCGGTTCTGAGGCAGACCTTGGCGCTGAACTGATGCACCATCTGAAAGAGGCGGTAGGTTCGCGAATGGTGTCCGATGTGCCGCTGGGCGCATTCCTTTCCGGCGGGGTCGATAGCTCGGGTGTCGTCGCCCTGATGAGCGAGGAAAGCACACAGCCTGTCAAAACCTGCTCCATCGGTTTTGATGTCGAGGCGCTCGACGAGACGGGATACGCAGAGCGGATCGCCAAGCAGTTTGGCGCGGATCACAGGGCTCGAACTGTCGGTCGCGATGATTTCAAGGCTGTCGACAGTCTGGTCGCGATGTTCGATGAGCCTTTCGCCGATGCATCGGCATTGCCGACATGGCGTGTGTGCCAGCTTGCAAGAGAGCAAGTGACGGTTGCGCTGTCGGGCGATGGCGCTGACGAAGCTTTCGCAGGGTATCGCAGGCAGGTTTTCCATCACAACGAAGACCGGGCCCGCAGTCTTCTTCCTTCGGCTATTCGCAAACCAGTGTTTGGTGGCTTGGGCCGGGTCTGGCCGAAGGCTGACTGGGCACCGCGCCCGCTGCGGGCAAAGTCGACCTTGCTCGCCCTAGCCGGTGATAGCGAGGAAGGGTACGCCCGTGGCCTGAGCGTTACGACACCGGAACAACGTTCGATGCTTTATAGCGAGAGCTTCAACCGGTTGCTGGGCGGAGCGAAAGCGGAAGACGAACTTGTATCCCTTATGCGGAATGCACCGGGCAGAAGCGGGCTCGATAAGGCGCAATATGCTGATCTCGCCTTCTGGCTACCGGGGGACATCCTGACAAAGGTTGATCGAGCCAGCATGGCAACCAGTCTTGAGGCGCGCGAACCTTTGCTGGATCATCGGCTTGTCGAGTTCGCCGCAAGTCTGCCCGAAAATCTTCGGGTGAAAGGCGCGACCGGCAAGTATCTTCTCAAACGGTCGATGGAAAAGCATCTTCCGCACGATATTCTCTATCGACCCAAACAGGGTTTCGTCACACCGATTGCGGATTGGTTTCGTGGTCCTCTGGCTGACGAAGCGCGAGCCATCGCAAAAAGCGGTGCCTTGGCAGAATCTGGTTGGTTCGACGAACGATCACTGACGCAGCTTGCGGAAAATCACATTGCAGGGACGAGTGATAACTCGCGCGTATTGTGGCAATTGTTGATGCTTTCGCGATCAATCGGGCATTTGCAGATAAGCATCTGAGTGCCTGTAATTTTTATGCGCAATTAAGTGTCAACTGGCCCGATTTGGGACTCTGTGCGTCGGATAACTGTAATTTCCGATTTGCCAAGCTAGGCAGCCGCGAGATACACTTTCGGTTGCACTCGGAACCTGTTCTGAACCTTGTGCGTTGAAGCCGTGTATTCCCAAGTAAATCAGGGTATCATCGGAGAATTCATATGGATAGCGGGGCCTCAAAGGCTGTTCCTTTCGCGAATGAGGAAGAACTCCTCGCAGAAAGTGCCATTCATGCTGGCATTTCATCGAAGCTGTTCGCTTTGGATCAACTTGACGTCTTGTACGATGATGCTGCTGCCACTTTATGGTCATTCATGCGGCCTGAAGGTAGGCCAAGCTTTACTCGGGAGATGCTTCACGATTTCGAAGCGTGGCAGAGCTTGATAGCGCGCAATTTCGGTGGCCGCCGTGCACCGCTACGATACCTTGTGCTCGGCAGCCGTTCTCCAGACGTGTTCTGTTATGGCGGAGATCTTGAGCTGTTCCAGCAACTGATCCGGAAACGGGATCGCGAAGCGCTGGTCAGCTATGGCCACCGTTGCTGCGCTATTCTGGATCGGAACATCAAGACGCTGGGCATAGACATGCTCACAATCGGCCTGGTTCAAGGCGCGGCTTTGGGCGGGGGATTTGAGGCGCTGCTGTCGTTCGACTTCATCATTGCGGAACGCCACTCTACCTTCGCCCTGCCAGAGATCATGTTTGGGCTTTATCCGGGCATGGGTGCGCATGCTCTGCTGTCACGCAAGCTCGGCAGCTCAATGGCCAGTCGTATAATCATGTCAAACAAGACCTACACGGCAGAGGAGATGTACGATCTTGGCATTGTGCATCAGATCGTCGAACCGGGCGAGGGGCTGAATGGTGTGCGCGAATTCATCAAGAAATCTGAGCGGCGCCACGCAGGAATGGTGGGCGCTCGAAAGGCGACAAAGCGCGTCTGGCAGCTGGAACTGGAAGAATTAAACCAGATCACGGAGATGTGGGCAGATGCCGCGCTGCAACTTCGCGAACAGGACCTTAAGGTGATGAGCCGGCTTGTTGCAGCGCAGGGACGTGTGGCGCAACGCAGCGCGATTAGGCCAGCGGCCTAACTCGCCGTTTCCTCTGCCCCGTGGCCCAGCGCGAGATATTCGTCACTTTGCATTTCATTCAGGCGGCTGACCGTGCGTTCGAATTCAAACGCGCCGTCGCCCGCCTGATACAACGCCTCCGGCACAGCATCCGCGGTGGCAAACAGCTTGACCTTGTGTTCATAAAGCGCGTCAATCAACGTGACAAAGCGGGCAGCTTCATTGCGCTTTTCAGGTCCCATTTCCGGAATCCCGACGAGTATGACGGTGTGATACGCGCGCGCAATGGCGAGATAATCAGGAGCGCCGCGCGCTTCAGCGCAAAGGCGTTTGAAGCTGAAAACCGCGACGCCTTTCAGGCTTTTGGGCACATGTAGCGTCCGCTTGGCGCCTACAGCCAATTCTTCGGAAGGTACGTTCTCGGCATCTTCCGGCGCAAAGTCCGTAAGCCGAAAGAACGCCTCGCGCACCTTCTCGGTTGCCACATCTCCGAGTGGTACGTGCCACGTGGAAAGTCCGGCAATTCGATCGAGCCTATAGTCCGTCGGCCCATCCAGAGTGAGCACATCCAATTCCGCTTCGATCAGATCGATAAAGGGCAGGAAATGCTCGCGATTCAGGCCGTCTTTGTAGAGATCGCCGGGTGCGCGATTGGACGTGGTAACGATTGTCACATTCTGTTCGCGGATCAATTGCGTAAACAACCGGCTCATGATCATGGCGTCAGCGGAGTTGGTCACGACCATCTCATCAAAGGCGAGGCAACGAACATTTTCTGCGATCTGGGCCGCAACCGGGGGGATCGGATCGCCCGGATGATCTTTGCGCGCCTGCCTCATTGATGCGTGCACTTCCTGCATGAAAGCGTGAAAGTGAACGCGCCGTTTTTCCCTGATACTCAGCGTGTCGTGAAACAGGTCCATCAACATGGATTTTCCGCGACCGACACCGCCTACCATATAGACGCCTTCGGCGCGTCGAGGTCCCTTGTTGAAAAACTGTGCGATAAGGCCGCCGGGTCGCTGTGCCTCAAGCTCCTTCTGCAGGCGGTCCAGCCTGATTGCTGCTGCCCGTTGATCGGCGTCCGCACGCAATTCGCCAGAGGCGATCAGTTTTTCATACCGTGCAAGAAGGCCGCTCATTTTACCTTGGCTTCATCTTGCGTACGATGCCCGAATAGCTGGCTACAATCCGTTCGCCCTGGACACATTGGCCCCGCACGAAGAGCATGCGCCCGGTTTCCTGCACAATTTCACTGACGGCATCCAGCGGCTGCGAAGGATCACCTGCGCCCACAAACTGGGTAGACAACTCGACCGTCACAGACGGACCAGCATCACCATGACCAACCATGTGCATCGTTGCGAATAGGGCTATGTCAATCAGGCCGAGAGTAACGGCACCGTGAATGTTATCGCCCAAATTCGTATGATGGCGTTTCGGGAACATGCGCAGACGGCATTTATCGTCTTCGCCCCTGACCTGAAGCTCCCCCAAAACATGGGTGTTGTACCGCGTCCGGTCGACCAGGTTCCAGCTGTACCAGCCATCTTCTCCGCCTGCTTCTTCAGCAGTTAGAGGGCGATATTCAAAAGGTGCATTTGGCAGTGACATATCCATGACAGCGGGCGTTACGGATTAGTTCCGGTTTGGAAAAGCGATAACGCCCGCGCCGTGCACAATTTGTCAGCGCTTGATCAGATTGCGCGCTCAGCCATCATTTTCTTGGTTTCGGCAATTGCCTTCGCCGGTGAAAGACCCTTCGGACAGACATTCGCGCAGTTCATGATCGTGTGGCAGCGATACAGGCGGAAGGGGTCTTCCAGTGCATCGAGGCGCTCACCCGTCATCTCGTCACGGCTATCTGCAAGCCAGCGATAGGCCTGCAACAAGATGGCGGGGCCGAGGAATTTGTCAGAATTCCACCAGTAGCTCGGGCAGGAAGTTGAGCAACAGGCACAAAGGATGCACTCGTAAAGGCCGTCAAGCTGTTCGCGCTGTTCCGGCGACTGAAGGCGCTCTTTACCCGAAGGGGTGGTCGACACGGTTTGCAGCCAAGGACGGATCGAGGCGTATTGCGCATAAAAATGCGTGAAGTCTGGTACGAGATCCTTGATCACATCCATATGCGGCAGCGGCGTGATACGCACTTCGCCTTTAAGGTCTTCGATCGAAGTCGTGCACGCCAGACCATTCTTGCCGTTCATGTTCATTGCGCATGAGCCGCAGATACCTTCGCGACAAGACCGGCGGAAGGTCAGCGTCGGGTCAATCTCGTTCTTGATCTTGAACAGCGCGTCCAGAACCATCGGCCCGCATTCATCCAAATCGACTTCGAACTTGTCATAGCTCGGGTTTTTGCCGCTATCCGGATCGTATCGATAGATCTTGAAGGTTTTCGCACGCTTGGCGCCATCGGCCTTGTGCGTCTTGCCATCCTTGCGGATCTTAGAGTTTTTCGGAAGCGTGAAAGTTGCCATTTTTACGAATATCCCAAAATCGTTTATCCGCCTTCTAGCGCGTCGTCTGCCGGAGGCAAGGGATGGCTGTTGCGACCTTTGTTATCCAGATTGAATTGAAGGCAATAGATGAGGATAAACAGGCTGTAAGCGTCACAAACTGCGAGCGTATTCTGACAAAAAAATTGCAACCTGGCGGGGAACCGTACCGGCTTTGCCTCACTGTATCAGCCATGACGGAAACGATAAACTGGCCAAGCACGGCTGCGATATTCGGAAGCACTGGCGCAATCGGCAACGCACTCTGCGATGCTCTGATCGCGCGAGGATGTGAAACAATTTATGCAGGGTCGCGCGATGGGCTTGAACCCGTCGGTCCGGCGATTGCGCCCTTCAACTTCGATCTGGAAGCTGAAGAAAGCATCGCAGCGGCCGCCACGCTTATGAAGGACAACCCGCCGGAATGGGTCATCGTTGCGACAGGTGTGCTCACGCTTGACGACGGGACCGAGCCAGAACGAACCTTCAAGAAAATCTCGCCTGCCGCAATGGCGCGGGTCTTTGCGCTGAACACGATTGGTCCGGCCTTGATTGCAAAACACGTTTTGCCCTTGATGCCTCGGTCACAGCCAATCAAGTTCGCGGCCCTGTCTGCGCGGGTTGGCTCTATATCGGATAACGGGCTCGGGGGATGGCATTCCTATCGCGCGTCGAAGGCTGCCCTCAATATGCTGTTGAAGAACTTCGCCCTGGAGATCGCACGGACCCACAGTGATGGTGTTGTTCTGGGATTACATCCGGGCACCGTTGACAGCGCGCTTTCCGAGCCTTTTCAGAAAGGGCTTCCGGAAGGGCAATTGACTAAGGCGGAGGATGCGGCGGAGAAGCTGTTGCAAGTGCTTGCAGGGGCCGGGCCAGATGACAGCGGGAAGGTCTTTGACTTTGCGGGTATAGAGGTTCCCGCATAGGCTGGGGAGCTATCCCATGTCAGAAACCCGCCCTTTACCATTGCGGCTAACCCAATCACCAAGATTGTCTGATAAGTATCAGAAACATAAGCTATGGGGCGGAGCTGCTATGATTAAACTGATACGCAATCTTATGATCCTGATCGCAGCAGTAAGCGGAAGCGCTGCAATCGCGAATGACGCGGGATGGACGATTTCAGAAGCCGATGGCCAGGTTTCAGTCCAGCGCGGCGACAAGGGCATTTATGGGGCGTCGGGAACCGCGCTGAAAATCGGAGACGTCGTAAAGACGAGCAAATCCGGTCGTGCGGTCCTTTCGAATGGCGACCAATTTCACATTCTCGAACCGAACCAGAAAGTGCGGATCGCCAAACCTGAAAAAGAAGGCGCTGTCGCGCAGGTGCTTGGATTTATCGGGGGCATGTTCACTGCCGACAAAAAGCAGTCGACATTTCGCGAAACGCAGCTTGCTGCGGTCGTAAAGGGTTATGGCAAAGGGCTTGAAGGCTTTCAGCAATCCTCGGAAAAAAAGCCTGAGAGTTCAACGCCCGAAGAATAAGCGAAGACTGTCTTACTCGCGCCGATTTGGTCAGAGCAGTCCGTGCCTCTGCAGCCCTTCCGCGATCAGCGTTTCAATCAGCTCTTCCTGCGTCCAGCCAGCCATAACCGCGGCTCTGCCGAACACTTTCTGCGACCATAAATTGCAATTGAGGTTCAGCTCAAGAAACTGGATGTCGCCGGTTTCTTCGTTCACGCGGAATTCGAAACGGCCATAATCGAAGGGACGATATTCTTCCCAGCAGAGTTTCGTCATGACCTCGATGCGGGCGACCATGTCGCGATTTTCGAACGGATCGAGAGAGTATTTCTGGCTCCTGTCGACCAGATCGCGCTTTTCATAATAGGTTCGCAGATGCGCTGGATCGGCCTGCCGGAAGATCAGCATCGGAAGGATTTGCGGCTCACCATTAATAGTGATGACGGGTACTTCCACGTCACTGCCATCAAGGAACGGTTCAACAATCGCATCCTGACCGCCATTTGACGTATCCTCATGGATGCGTCTCACTGCATCAGCGACGCCGTTCCAGTCGGTCGCGTCCTGAACGCCCCAGCTCGCCGACGAATTGTTCGGCTTGATCACATAGCGATTTGCCTTCGGCAGGCTTTCTTCGCGCACCGGCGCGCCTTTGCGGAAAATCGCCCATGGTGCTGTCGGGATGCCGGCCTCAATCGCAGCTCGCTTGGCGAGATGCTTATCATCAGACAGCCCTCTAAGGATCGGGCTCGCCCCCAGATAGGGGAGGCCTGCACGCTCACACAGCAAGGGGACAAGCATCTCGGAATTAAAAAAGCCCGCGCGGTTCAGCAGCGGAAATACGAAATCCACATTTTCCGGAGGATCAAACAGGATATCGTGTGTTTGCGAAAGAGTGAGTTGAAGGCCGATCCCCTCAAGCACTTCGCGCATTTCCCGATGATACATCGCATGATTGCCATCCTCAGGATGGATATCACCATCCCACATCGCATTCTTCGCGATAAACAGCAGGTTAAGCCGATCCTTGGCGTCCTGAGGGATTTTCAGCGGTGTAAGAGCGTGCGACATGACAGCCTTTGGCATTTTTGAGTTGACCGCGCCCTTAGGCTTTCCTCTGCATCAGCGCCAGCGCTTGTTACCCGATATTACACAAGGTGCGATTGATCGCGTGGGTGGACAGCTTGTATGCCAATGCTCGGGAGATCGGGTCAATCAAGGCGTAGCATTGCGAAAGCGGGCCTCGCCAAAATGAAATAGCGGGATCGTTTTTTGCAAATTTCAGACACGCTAGCGGCCCTTAGGCCGAACCGTCCGTTGGGTCGTGTTCTTGACAACGAAACTTCACGGGATCTTGCCCTCTTGCTCACCGGAGGAGGGGATGCACGTATTCGCCTTGATTCCGCGACAGGGCTGAACAGGTATTTTTCGGCGCCATATCCCCGCGACGTGCTTGCCTATTCGTCGTCCACTATCAGTGACATTTCAGCCGATGCTTTTGATCATTTGCTGGCTTGTCTACCCCGGTTGGAGGAGCTGTCATACGCCGATGCCCTCAACAGCTTTCGTTCCCGATTAGCCCATGCTCTCAACATTCCGCAGGGAAGGGCGCAAATCGTCTTTGCCCCCTCCGGTACTGATCTAGAATATGTTGCCCTTGCTTGCGTTTTGGGGCGTTCATCGGGCGGTGTTCACAACATCTTGCTGGGTGCGGATGAAACGGGAAGCGGTTGCATCCACTCAGCGCACGGCCGATACTTTGCCAAGGAAACGGCAACCGGAAGCAAATGCGATCCTGCCGAGACGGTTCCAGGCTGCAGACCGGTTTCTCTGGTCGATGTCAAAGTCCGATGCGACCGCGGTGACGCCAGAACAAGCGAGCAGATCACCGCCGACATAAGGCGTGAGATTAACTCGGCATTGCGGCGAGGGGCGCATCCCCTTGTTCATTGCGTTCACGGCTCCAAGACCGGACTGGTCCTGCCCGCAATGAGCGACATAGACGCGTTATTGGCTGATTACGGTGACACTTTCACCCTTGTGGTTGATGCGTGCCAGGCGCGGATTACTACCCCAGCGATTGAGAAGTATCTGGATCGCGGTGCCATCATCCTCATGACGGGATCGAAATTTATTGGCGCCCCGCCATTCAATGGCTGGGCTATTGTTCCGGCACACATCAGCGGCAAGGCACACTGCTTGCCGGACGGTTTCGCAACGATCTTCCGAAGCGCTGAGTGGCCGGATTGTTGGCCGGGACGCAATGCCTTGCCCTCAACTTCGAACCTGTCCCTTGCCTTGCGTCTTGAAGCAGCGATTTTTGAACTTGAGCGCTTTCAGCAGATCGAAATGCAGAAGCTGACGGCCATGATCGACGCATTTGAGCGTGCTCTGGAGGAGCATGTGATCGCGCCGCTGGCTATCCGGCGTGTTTTACCGTCAGCGGGCGGCTCCAAAGTCGAATGCCCCATCGAGATGCGGACCCTTTTGACTTTGGATATGACCCAGCTTCCGAGTTTGAGCACAATCGAAGATGCTCAGGCGATCCATCGCAGTCTGGCGTTTGACGGCATTCGGCTAGGTCAGCCTGTAAAGTGTGTGCGCAAAGCAGACGGGTGGGGTGGAACCTTGCGGATTGGCTTGAGCATGCCTCAATTGATCAGGTGGGCAGGGCTTCCTCTGACAGAGTGCAAAGCCCAACTCGCG
Organism: Pseudomonadota bacterium; assembly: GCA_034211135.1. GTDB lineage: Bacteria > Pseudomonadota > Alphaproteobacteria > Sphingomonadales > Sphingomonadaceae > Erythrobacter. The sequence goes on along the minus strand of JAXHVK010000047.1, from coordinate 252 downwards.
CATGACATGAGCCGTATTGCCAATGCAATTTCGCAACAGGTAGCGCTGATTCAGCGGTAGCCTTGGCTCGGTTTTGAATATTTGTCTCGTTCGCGCGGCAAATCCCGTTAGTCTTCACCGTAAGACGCCGGACATAATCGGCGCTTTCGGGGGAGTGTTGGCTTGTGGGTATCGCGACCTGGTACGAAAACACGATAATGCCGCGGCTTATCACCTGTGCTTGCAGTCAGGGACAGGTGATGAAAAGACGCC